>NZ_JAFEUN010000043.1 GCF_016900895.1 Parashewanella hymeniacidonis | reverse complement strand
TGATAATGCTGACAATCTTTTTGAGTAATATCATGACCATTCTTTTTAATGGTTTTAGAGTCACAGTGTGGACAAGTAACGCCTTCTTTCCACCTCAATTGACGAACCCTTTCGTAGCATTTCGTAGCATTTCTTGTTGCTAATCAGGTTAACTATGCTGAAAATTTCCATTTTGAAAAGAATCTCAAAGGCAAACGCTCAAGCAAGTTTATCAGAGCAGTTTGAATTACGATATGAGCCACAAGAAAATTGGAACATCAGCGCAGGCTTTCGCCAAGCCCACGGTCAGCAATGTTTCTTGCTTAATCTCGCTCCAAGAGACTACCAAAGCCACCGCTGGAATCCGCTGCATTATATTTCATCTGATCCAAGCTTTCGAATTAATGACATTCAGAAGATTGGCCAGATGTTGTTTCCCAATATCAATAATGAGTCACCGATTTGGCAAGCCTCTGCTCGTTCCTTATGGCTGGGATTAGTCTTGTATCTACTAGAAACACCGCCACAGCCCGTTACCATGTGCGAAGTCATGCGCCAGCTCAACAAAGGTGACAACCATTTAATCGAATTGATTAATGATCGCATGAACGGCCACTCACCACTTTCGAACCAGTGCCATGCATCACTCAAAGAGTATTTAGAAACACCAGAACGCACCCGTGGTTCAATACGTAAAAGTTTCACTTCGGCCTTAGAGCTGTTTTACAACCCTGTGATTGATGCGGTGACTGCCAATAACGACTTTGATTTGCGGGAACTGCGCAGCAAACGACTTTCGATTTATGTCGGCGTCACACCAGACGATCTGCAACGCCTAGCACCACTGATTAATTTGTTTTTTCAGCAACTGATCGACTTAAACACCCGTGAACTGCCTGAGCAAAATGCCAATCTTAAAGTAAGCATTCACCAGAGGGGTATTGACAATCTCAAACTCCCGTTTATTGGCATTTATAACTACAAGCTTGCCATTGTTTTGTGATACAAGTACCACCCCGCAAGTAAGTTTCACTGTTTATTTGAAAAGTCAATACGGGGCTGGTGAATGGTTACATCTTAAATACTAAGTTTTATTGTTGATGGATGAGTTCGCTGCCATCGGCAAGGTCAATATTTTAAGCAAGGGGATCAGCTACGTCGCAGGTTATGGCTTGCGGCTGTTAACCATTATTCAATCCCCTTCGCAATTACGAGAAATCTACGGTCACGATGGCGCCGAAACCTTAATTGAAAACCATGCACTGCAAATTGTGTTTGCGCCTAAAAGCCCCAAAGTGGCCAGAGAAATCTCTGAAAGTCTCGGTACTGAAACTATCAAACACCGCAGTCGCAGCAAACAGCTTTCAGGACGTGGTGGCAGAAGTGAAAACATCAGTGATCACAGCCGAGCTTTAATGTTACCGCAAGAAATTATGCGTCTCGGCATGGATAAAGCGATATTGCTTATCGAAAACTGCCCGCCCGTAAAGTGCCGTAAAATCCGCTGGTATCAAGACAAAGCCTTAGTGCAACGAGGTAACAGTCAAACGCAGCAGCTCTGGCAGCTGCCACACATTCCAAAAGTGGTAGTGAACACCAGTAAAACTGCGCCAATTGCACCGATTAAAGTGGTTACTGAAGACAGTGAAACAACACCATCAAAGCCACAAGTTACGTCAAGCAATCAACAGGTTCAGCCAACGAAAAATCCACCAACCAAACCACAAAATCCTAATGCCATCGAAGAGGAGCAAATCAATTCAATGGTGCATGAATACCTCAATACTCTGCCTAAAGGAGATGGCGTATGAATGATGAAGCCGTTCTTGAACAACAAACCTTTCTCGCCATTCCCTATGAAAAGCGGGAGCAAGCCAGAAAAGCCATTGGCCAATTGCCCAATGGTAGTAACGCCCTGAGCTTTGATGCAGATTTAGGCTTATGGTTTGCGAAAACAGGCGCACCACTGAACAAAGTAGAACCTTGGTTGCCCAATCCCAATTTATTTCAAACGCCGACGCATCAAGATCCAACCATAGAATTTACTCAGGTGCTGGAGTCATCAGGCTTTGTATTGCCAGAGCCACCACTGTTTGATGGCCAAAAACATCGAGTTGCTACCCTTGATGATAAACGAGGCCAGAAAACAGGCGTGTATTGCGCTTATGGTGACGGTCATCCTGCAGGCTGGTATCAAGATCATCGGAACCACAGTGAGCCTCAAAAGTGGTCGGCCAGTTTTGCTCATAGTGATCCACTGGCTAAATTACACATCAAAGCGCACCAAGCTAATCGTCGCACCTTGCGAGAGATCACTGCGGCCAAACGCTATCAACATTATGCGAACCGTTGCAGTCAAGCGTTTCAGCTGATGCCTGAAGCCAATATCAACCATCCATATTTGAAGCGAAAAGTCACCATTCCCTTCCCTGATGTGAAGCTGGATAAAAAAGGCCGTTTGGTGATCCCCTTGATGGAAGAAAACCACAAACTGCATTCGCTGCAGCGCATCAGTCCTAACGGCTTTAAATGCCTTAAGAAAGGCGCTCAAAAAACAGGACACTTCTTTGTTGTCGGGTATAAACCACTTAAAAATGGAGAGCCAATTTTGTATGCAGAAGGCTATGCCACGGCTGCAAGTATTGCCGAAGCCACCAATCGCAGTGTAGTGATGACTGTCGATGCTGGCAATATGCCCAAGGTCGCTGAAAAACTTAAAGCGCATTATCCCGACGGCCAACACTTATTTTTAGCCGATGATGACCGCAACAACAAAGTGAACAAAGGCGTCGAGAAAGCCAGAGAATCAGCCACTCTCACCAACGGTCATTGGTTAACGCCCCGCTTTATTCGAGATCAAATTGAAGCTGGCATGACCGACTTTAACGATCTTGCCATGAGCAGCGGCCTGAGCTTAGTACGAAAACAAATAGAAGATCATATTGAACATTGCTGGCCAAACCTCAAAAACAAATCCACGAAAATACAATTTAATAGCATTGAGCCTGTCGTTTACTCACAACCTGAATCCAGTAAACACAAACCAGCTAATTCACAGTTGAATAAGCAACTTTCACCATTGGCAAAACTGGTTCAACGTGATGCCGATAATGACGAAAAAAGCACTAAAGATAGTGAATCAATCGTCACTAAGCCATCAGTAACTCAATCAAAGTCAAAGTTAACAACTTTACCTGACAGAATTGGGAAAAATTACCTTGCCATAGACAACAAATACTACTTCAGTAGCTGTCCCAATTGTTTGGCTTTTGTTGATAAAGGCAGCAAGCTGCAAACCAAACTCAGTCATGCAATAGTAATTGGTGATTTACTCAGTATCGCCAAACAGCGCCATTGGCAATCCATCAAACTGACAGGCAACAAATCCTTTAAACGCCAAGCATGGCTGCAAGCTTCAATGCAGAATATGGCCGTAAAAGGCTATCGCCCAGACAAAGAAGACATCAAACAACTTAAAGCATTACAGGCGAGAACTAATGCATCAGTTAAAACGGAGCAGCCACCAGCGCAATCACAAAAGCCACCTGAAACGATGAACGAGATAGCGCAAGCCACTCAACCCATTAACAAACAATCAGCCGTTCAAGCCGCACAAGAATTTTGCAAAGCCCTGCAACCCGAAGCACAAAAGCAATTTATGGATAAAGTGATGCAAAAACTTGAGCATTTTTTTTTGAAGCCCCAGAAACCCCATATTCAAAACCAGAACCAAAATCAAAACGCCCACCCCATTAAGGAACCACACCATGACCGACAACTTGAACACTAACCTCCACCACAAGCTCGACGACAAACTGTTTGCCTTAAACATTCCTGGCAACGTGATTGAAGTCACGCCAACTGAAGCAGAAGAGCTCGGCGCTTTTGAAGAAGATGCTCTAACTGAAGATGAAGCATTGGATGCATCAGAACTCACTACGGATGAACCTCTAGAACAATCAAATGAAGATAAAGAGGATTAGCCTATGCCTGCAACTAAGCAAGCACCTAAGCAAACAAAAAAGCCACCTTACCATGAGCAAATAGCTAACAAGCTCATTGAGCAATTAAAAGCAGGAACGGCACCATGGCAAAAACCTTGGCAAGCGGGACAACCAAGAATGCCACACAATCCAATCAGTGGTACTCGTTACAAAGGCTCCAACGCCATTTGGTTAGCTATGCAATGCCGTGACGATCCCCGCTGGATGACCTACAAACAAGCCAACAGCATTGATGCACAGGTACAAAAAGGCCAACACGGCACCATTGTTCAATATTGGAAGCTGTTTGACCAAATCGATAAAAAGGACGATAGCGGAAAAAAGATTCTAGGCGCTGACGGTAAACCAATTAAAGTGACGGTTAAATTGGATAAACCAAGAGTATTTAGCTCAGTGGTTTTTAACGCTGAGCAAATTGATGGTTTACCAGAGCTTGAAGTTAAACAACTTCCAGAATGGCAACGCCATGAGCGTGCAGAGAAAATACTGCAAAACTCAGGTGTACCAATTAAGCATGACCAATACGACAATGCCTACTACAGCCCAGCAACTGACAGCGTACACTTACCCGCAAGGAGCCAGTTTGAAACCGCTGATTCCTTCTACGCCGTTGCTTGTCATGAGATTTGTCATTCATCAGGCCATTCCAGCAGACTTAACAGAGATATGACTGGCCGCTTTGGTGATGAGTCCTACGCCAAAGAAGAATTCCGAGCCGAAATCAGTTCACTCATGCTTGGTGACGAACTTCAAATCGGCCACGAGTTTGGCCAACACGCAGCCTATGTTGACCATTGGGTAAGGTATTGCAGGATGATCCAAAAGAGATTCTACGGGCGTCTAGGGATGCGGAAAAGATACATGGGTTTATGATGAAGCTTGAATATGAAATCAATAACACTATACCCTCTAAAGAACTGGGTGCCGACCCCATACTTATAACTGAACAATCAGATCGACTTCAAAAGCAAGTTGATGAAGCAATCGAGTATTAAGAGAAAGTGATTCGACTAATTTCTAATTACACCACAGCCCTTAGACTTTAAAAAGTAAAAGCTTTATCAATTCAGATAGGCAAGTTGCCAACTTACCAATAAAAGTGTCATTATCATCCTTACTCAAACAAGGAGAAACAATATGATGGATCATGACACTCTAAATATCTTCCTCTTAATGGTGATTGCTGTGCTGTTGTTTGCGATTTTATCGAGGTTGAGTGGAATTTATACTTTATTAAAAAATAAGTGATTCATATATTAATATTGCCTTGTTTATTCAAGGCAATATTAAACCACCCTAACCAATCTGTCCTATAAAGCTATAGGCTTTTTAAAATTCCAAATTTTATACTTCATGGCCGCATCTCTAGCTACTCGACACTGAAACTTTTGCAACGCTTTTCTATACGGCGCTTCCTCGCCATATTTTGCTTTGGTCAGTTTTATGTAGATTTTGTGGCATTCATTAAAATCTTTTGCAAAATCAGCCTTATTGTTTACATAAAATTCAACTTTATCTTGGTCTTGCTTACGTTTCGCTTTTGTAGCCAAATTACAATACTCACGATCCAGCTCTATCCCTTTACATTTAGACGATCTAAAGTCTTTCAACTTCTCTTCAGGATATTTTTTTATTAAATTAACTATTTCAGCTTTACGTTTAGTATCTTTCAGCTTGTGAGCAGCTTTACATTGGGCGCTACTCATTCTGTAACCACATGCTTTTAAAGACTTATAAAAATCTGGATAAGACATAGCTGTCAGCTGTGTAACATTTTTTTGATATTCCGCCTCAAAAGCTTTCTGTTTGTCTGCTTCTTCTTGTTTGCGTCGAGCTAACTCAGCTTCACGCTCCATTTTTTGTTTCGCATATAAAGCTTCACGCTCTTTTCTTTGTTTTTCGTACTCTTCCTTTCTTTTCTTGCGCTCAATATCACGTTTAACTTTGGCAATTTTCTCTTTTTGCACTTCATGAACTTCAGATGCGAACTTACACTCAGAATCTTCTGATATTTTTTGAAGTTTCGAACTATCTTCAGCTTTTAACGCTGCAATCATTCCTTTTTCGCATTCTTCAGCTTTCACTCGGGCATCGTCAAGATTAGCTTCATAATAAGCACGATCATTGGGGCTGCACCCAACAGCAAGAAGTAGTAGTAGGCAAGATAACGGAAGTAGTTTTGATTTCATATTGAGTCCTTTCAATAGCGCTGTTGTTATGTACCTGACCATAAGTTTCTTAAGATTTTCTAGTGTCCAGTTTCAGCACTCTACTGCGTTGCAATTTCAGTTACATAGCTACGGCTATGCGCCCTATATTACGCCTTGTATAGCACTAAACCTGAACACAAGAACTTTCAAAGAACTTATCGACAGGTACTTATGTTAAGAGTAAAAACAAACAACTACTCGTAAATAAATGTGCCACAGTCAAAACGCTTATGCAATCCATCAATTTGCTTAAAAACGTAGCTGACATGATGGAAAAAACAGCAAGCACAATCCAACTTATAAAAAATACAGCTCAATCGCATACGCTTAGCTATCTGTTAGAGTAAGATAGAAACCATTTTCGCTAAGCCATAACTAATAATGACAAACACACAAATCAACCAAGATGAAATCAATAAAGCGGTATGGGCAGCTTGCGATACCTTTAGAGGCACGGTAGATCCTTCTATCTACAAAGATTTCATTCTTACCATGCTGTTTTTAAAATACATCTCTGACGTACACAAAGATAAACAACAAGAATTAAAAAATGAGTACGGTGATGCGCCAGAGCTGATTGAAGAAATGATGCAAAGCCAATCCTTCAAAGTGCCAACAGGTTATACCTTTTGGGATTTGTTTGACGCAAGACATGAGGCGGGTAACGGCTCTCGTATCGATAAAGCACTTCATGCGATTGAAGAAGCCAACGGCACCAAGCTGAAAAACGTGTTCCAAGACATCAGCTTTAATACCGATAAACTGGGCGATGAAAAACAGAAAAACGAAATATTACGCCACCTATTAGAAGACTTCGCGAAAGACACTCTAAACTTGCGCCCCAGCCGTGTTGGTGAGTTGGATGTAATTGGCAACGCCTACGAGTATCTAATTAAACACTTTGCCGCAGGTAGCGGTAAATCAGCAGGCGAGTTTTATACTCCGCCAGAAGTGTCTGATTTATTGTCGATTATATTAGAGCCGCAACAAGGCGATACCATTTGCGACCCGGCCTGTGGTTCGGGCTCTTTGCTGATGAAATGCGGCAAGCAAGTGCAAAAGAACTTTGACGGCTCAAAACAATATGCGCTGTTTGGGCAAGAGGCCATTGGCTCAACGTGGTCATTATCGAAAATGAACATGTTCCTCCACGGTGAAGACAACCACCGCATCGAATGGGGCGACACCATTCGTAATCCTAAGCTTCAAGATAAAGATGGTGGACTGCTGCATTTTGATGTTGTTACTGCTAATCCACCGTTTTCTCTCGATAAATGGGGGCATGACAATGCTGAAAATGATCACTTTGGTCGTTTCCGCCGTGGTGTGCCACCAAAAACCAAAGGTGATTATGCGTTTATCTCGCATATGATTGAAACCTTAAAACCACAAACAGGCAGAATGGGCGTAGTGGTACCTCACGGTGTGTTATTCCGTTCCTCATCTGAGGGAAAAATCCGTAAACAACTGATTGATGAAAACCTGCTTGATACAGTGATAGGCTTACCCGAAAAGCTGTTCTTTGGTACAGGTATTCCCGCCGCCATTTTGATATTCAAAAAACAAAAAGGCGATAACAAAGTCTTGTTTATCGACGCCTCCCGTGAATTTAAGTCAGGCAAAAACCAAAACCAATTAACACCTGAGAATATTCAAAAAATTGTAGACACCTATAAAGCCAGAGCCACTACCGACAAATACAGCTATTTAGCGACACTAGAAGAAATTGCCGACAACGATTACAACCTCAACATCCCTCGATATGTCGATACCTTTGAAGAGGAAGAAGAAATTGATTTGGTCGCTGTGCGCACTGAGCGTTTGGCTTTGCAAAATGAGTTAGCTGATTTAGAGACTGAGATGGCAGGTTATCTAAAGGAGTTGGGTTATGGTGCCTAGTGGTTGGAAACTAACTTCTCTTGGTGAAGTATGTTCTGGAAAACTTCAGACAGGGCCATTTGGTAGTCAGTTACACGCTCATGAGTATACGGATGAAGGCGTACCTGTACTTATGCCCAAAGACCTAATTAATTTTCGAGTCAATAATGAATTAGCAGCAAAAATACCTGTTCACCGAGCTAATGATCTTAAAAAGCATATTCTAAAGTCTGGTGACTTACTCTTTAGTCGCCGTGGTGATGTAGCTCGTTTTGCTTTAATCGAATCAGATTATCCAAGAATGTTGTGCGGTACAGGGTGTTTAAAAGCGACCCCAAATCAAGCACACTCTCCACTTTTTCTGTCTTATTTTTTACAGAAAGATGCAGTGAAAAAATGGTTGGAGCAGAATGCAGTCGGCCAAACAATGCCAAATATGAATACAGCTATTCTAGCTGAACTTCCATTAATGGCTGCATCGTCTAAGGAAGAAGAGGATAAAATCGCCAAAATCCTATCGACATGGGATAACGCCATACGCACCACTGAAAAACTGATTGAAACCAGTAAACAGCAGAAAAAAGCCCTAATGCAGCAGCTGTTAACGGGGAAAAAGCGCTTAATCAACCCTGAAACGGGCAAAGCGTTTGATGGGGAGTGGGAAGAGGCATTGTTAGCAACGTGGCTTATCGAATACAAAGAAAAGTCCTCAGTGCAAGATCAACATAGAGTTTTCACTTCTTCTCGAACTGGTTTGGTTCCTCAAACTGAATATTTTGGAAATTCTAGAATCGTAGATAGAAACAACATTGGGTTTCATGTACTGCCTCCGAACCATATGACTTATCGCTCTAGAAGCGATGATGGCTTTTTCACCTTTAACCTCTTTAAAGAATGTGATAACGGTATTATTAGTCATTACTATCCAATATTTACAACAAAAGGTGAAAATGAGTTCTTCATAGCACTCTTTGAGCAATATCGAGGAGTATTTGGAAAGTACAGCGTTGGTACATCTCAAAAAGTTTTATCTTTTAATGCGCTAAAAGGTATCAAATTTAAGATTCCGAATGTAAACGAACAACAAAAAATCGCTTCTGTCCTTACCGCAGCCGATAAAGAAATCGAAGCCTTAGAAACCAAACTCGCCCATTTTAAGCAAGAGAAAAAGGCGTTAATGCAGCAGTTATTAACGGGTAAACGGCGGGTCTCTGTGCCGTTAGATGGTTAGTGTTTGTATAAATGAACGCCCCACTTTTCTTTAATTGAAAGTAATAAAAAGGCACTGACAATGCGTTTTTTGCATTGAACGCCAGTTTTGTATGGCGGGCGAAGCAAATAATACCTGCCTTCGCAGGTATGACAAAAGCTAAACCTCTTAGTGACGTAGAAAAAAACTATACCAGCTATTCCGTCACTCCAGCGAAGGCTGGAGTCTAGTGCCTTTTTTTAGAGAAAAGACTCTGGATTCCCGTTTTCACGAGAGCGACAAAAGAACGGAGTAACAAGGTAACCATAAATGCTGATATTCAATTGCACCAAAGCCGCCAGTGATTTTTTTACTATCACAAGGCAAGGTAAACAATACACCTGTGTGTTACCGCCACCGCATAAAACCATAGCCGAAGATTTAGCGCATGTGGGTAAACGTGGTTGCGATGACAATTACCAATGGCATTGGGTACTGCATTGTGTCTCAATAAAACGCAAAAAATACTTGTTGGCGATGGATTATCATTGCCGCTATTGCTTGGCATTTCCAGCCCCTAAAAAAGGCGATGATAATGGTTTTTTAAATGCTTTTGAAAAACAACTTAAGGGCAGCTTTCGTTATTGGGTGACGCAAAACGACGAAATGACTCAAGAGCACGCTACTGAATATGTAGAATCCTATGACCGAGCGTTACCCGATGCGAAGTTTTACCAGCGCAGTGACCGCAGTGTAATAAGTCACCTTAAAGAAGTGGTATGGCATTTAGAGGCATTAATAGAGCACAAAAGTGAAGTAAAAACAGATATGGATTTTCTGCTGTTTGGCGTTACAGCATCGGACATTTTAAGAAGCCGCAAAGGTGAAAATGATTACTTTCGTGCGCATAAATTGTTTTATCGTTATTGGTTAGAGACATTTAAGCCAGAATTTTAGCTTTTAGCTTTAAGTTTTTTTTAATAGTTATGGCATACTTTACACAAGGATAGCAGCGAGCAACTAACACGATGAAATTAAAAAAGTTAACCCTTGAAAACTTTCGTGGATTCAAACAGTTTGAATGTGAATTCCAAGAAGGAATTAATGTTCTGGTTGGCTTAAACGGCCAAGGTAAATCGTCAGTGCTGGACGCCATAGCTATCGCTTATGGGCAGTTTGTCGGCGGCTTTGGTACAGCTTCTGACACCTTAATTTCAGATAACGATATTCATCTAAGTAAAATGGGCGATGATTACCCTATTAAGATGGAATCTCAACTCCCTGTTGTGGTTGCCGCAGAGTCATTTTCAAATAAAGATGAAAATGAATTTCCACAAAACTGGTCTCGCCAACGTAACACCTTAAAAGGTGGCACATCAAAAGTAAAAACACTAAAAGACTTTGCCAGTTTTTTACAAGATAATGTCCGTGCTGGTGCGAACCAAAAACTACCTTTAGTTTGTTATTACGGCACAGATCGATTATGGAATAATTCCTTCACCTCTAGCGGTAAAATTGGCCATCTTGCTAAAACCAGTGTTCTTGAAGGTTACACAGACTGGCTAAAGCCAAAACGCAGTTTCACTTCTTTTGTCGATTGGGTTTATGACACCACAATGGCCAGCTTTGAAATTGACTTGCAAAATCAACAGCGTATTGAGTCTGGTAAAAATTCGATTAGTGGAAACATTCATAAAGAGTTTCTCACCGGCTTACGTAAGACGTTAGATATTTTGTTAAAACCTGCTGGCTGGATGAACGTAAGATACAGCCCGAGCCACAAACAGTTAGTTGCGACACACAGTGAACAAGGTGACGTACCTGTCGCCATGTTGAGTGATGGTGTGCGTAATATGATTGCTATGATGGCTGATATTGCTTATAGAGCATTTAAATTAAATCCGCATTTAGCATCCAGAGCACCACAAGAGACAGAAGGTATAGTGCTTATTGACGAAGTCGATATGCATTTGCATCCTGAGTGGCAAAGAGATTTACTCAGCACAATGAAAGCTGCTTTTCCCAAAATTCAGTTCATTGTGACAACACATTCGCCAATTGTTATCAGTGACACCAAAGACATTAATGTTAGTATGTTGACGACTGATACAAAAGCCCAAAAACTCCCTGATCTTTATGGGCAAGACGTTAATATGGTCTTACTTGACGTTATGAATACCGATATTCGTAATTCGAAAGTAAATGAGCAGCTTAACGATTTATTGGATGCTATACAGGATTCAAATATTGCCCTTGCTAAAACTCAATTAGCTGAGTTAGCAGCGGAGCTCCCTGATACGAATATTGAATTAGCTAAAGCAAAGCTCTTGCTTCGTAAACAGGAGCTTAGAATTGCGAAAGATAATTAAAAATGCGACCTATGAACCTCAAGCGCTTACTGATTGGAAACGGGCTAACCCTCATGGTCGTTATGGTGATGTAACAGAGATTGAAAGGCAGGCTATGCGCCAGTCTTGTGCTGAACAGCAACATTACTTATGTGCCTATTGCACTCAAGCTATTTCAGGTACAAGTTCAGACACCATGAACGAGCATGTTGCAGCGCAAAGAATCTCACCCAATCGAACTTTAGATTTTTCAAATATTGTTGCCAGTTGCAGAACCGCAAAGCAATGTGATGACTCTCATGGTTCTCAGCCACTTCCGTTAACGCCATTGATGGATGAATGTGAAACTGAACTGAAATTTAAACTTAGTGGACGTGTTGAGGGACTCACCGACAGAGCCAAAGAAACAATTCGAGTTTTGAACTTAGGTGATCATGAAAAACATAACCGCAGCTTAATAGAAAAACGCAAACAGTTAGTTTCGAGCTTACTGTTTATCAATGGCATTGATGCTTCTAAGGGCTTAGAGGATGATGAACTCATCGAGATGGTGATTAATGACATTTCAACGCCTGAAAATGGAAAATTAGCTGCGTTTTCACCTGTAGCTGTGAATGTATTAAAACAATGGATCTCAACGTGATACAACACCTTGCCAATTACAATGAAGAACAAAGCGCAAAAATTCCTGCTCTTACTTTACTAAGCAACCTTGGTTATACCTTTATTCCGCCAAGTGAATGCTTAGCAAAGCGTGGCAATTTATCAACGGTAATTTTGCCTGACGTGCTGCGCAGTATGTTAGCAAGAAAAACGTATTCATTTACGGGAAAAACACACAAACTTTCAGATGCCGGTATTGATAAGATTATTCAAGAGCTTGCCAATCCTGCAATGAATGAAGGCTTGAAAGCAGCGAATGAAAAACTGTATAACGCATTAACCTATGGCATTGGCGTTACTGAGTTTGTTGACGGCAAAAAAGTCAGCCCGACAATTGAAATCATTGATTGGGAAAACCCGAGTAATAATCAATTCCATTTTACCGAAGAGTTAGAGGTCGAAAACGCTTACGGTACAGGTAAACGCATTCCTGATATTGTCTGCTTTGTTAACGGCTTGCCTTGGGTGGTGATTGAAGCTAAACGCCCCGACTCTTCAAAAGTGGGTAAACCAACAGTTTCTGAAGGTATTTCGCAAAACATTCGTAATCAAAAAGTTGACGAAATTCCGCACTTATTTGCCTATAGCCAGTTGTTATTGTCGGTAAATGGCCATGAAGGTTTGTATGGCACTTGCGGCACGCCTGAAAAGTTTTGGGCAAAGTGGAAAGAAGAGCACATTACCGATACTACAATTGAACAGTTAAAGAACAAGCCGTTATCTCAAGCCCAGTGTGACCTTATATTTAACCATAGATCAGCAAAAGTGTGCGACGAGCACCAATCTTTAGTGGCTGGCGGTAATTTGGTAGTGACAGATCAAGACCGTTTATTAGTGTCATTGCTGCGCCATGATCGCTTGTTGGACATGACTCGTTTGTTTACTTTGTTTGATAAAAAAGCAGGCAAAATTGTGGCGCGTTATCAGCAGGTGTTTGGCATTAAAGCCTTAATAGACAGAGTCACGACCTTTGATGACACCTTAGCCGGAGCAAGAAAAGGCGCTAGAAATGGCGGCGTAATTTGGCACACCACGGGTTCGGGTAAGTCTTTTACCATGGTGTTTTTGTCAAAAGCGTTAGTTTGGCTGAAAGAGTTGGCTAAATGTCGTGTCGTTGTTGTCACTGACAGAGTTGATCTAGAAGAGCAGTTATCGCGTACTTTTGCATCGGGCGGCGCATTGTCTGACCGAGATAAAAAAGCCGCCATGGCAACAACAGGAAGACGTTTAGCGGAACAGATTGGTAAAGGCAATGAACGGATTATTTTCTCTATCATCAATAAATTCGGTACAGCAATAGAACTGCCAGAATGCTACAACGACAGTCCCGATATCATTGTATTAGTTGATGAAGGCCACCGCAGCCAAAACGGTGAGAACAACATTCGTATGCAACAAGCGCTTCCTAGAGCCGCTTACGTTGGTTTTACTGGTACTCCGCTATTGCAAGACGATAAAACGGAAAATAAATTCGGCAAAATTATCCACTCTTACACCATGCAACAAGCCGTTGAAGACAAAACTGTCACGCCTTTGTTGTATGAGGAACGTATTCCCGATCTCAGTACTAATGATAAAGCGATTGATGCTTGGTTTAACCGTATTACCGATAAGTTAACAGAAAAACAGCGTACTGATTTAAAGAAAAAGTTTGCCCAAAAAGGTCAAGTTTATCAAACCGAGGGGCGAATAGAGCTGATTGCTCATGATATTTCCGATCACTTTCAAAACTTTAAACAGCAAGGGTTAAAAGGACAATTAGCCTGTGACTGTAAAGCGTCAGCCATTAAATATAAGCAGCTGTTAGATGAAATAGGTAAAGTGACTTCTGTAGTTGCTATGTCTGCACCAGATACCCGAGAAGGGCATGACACTGTTGATGGCGACAGTAAAGATTTAGTGCAAAATTGGTGGAAACAACATGTGCTTTCTTCCGACTTTGGTAATGATGAAAAAGCCTATACCAAGCATATTATTGACGAATTCAGCAAAGATGATGGCCCTGACATCATGATTGTTGTTGATAAGCTGCTAACGGGCTTTGATGAACCCAAAAATACCGTGTTGTATATCGACAAACCACTAAAACAGCACAATTTGATTCAAGCAATTGCTCGTGTGAATCGTCTACACCAAAAGAAATTGTTTGGTTACTTGATTGATTACCGAGGTATTTTAAAAGAGCTCGACTCAACCATTGCCGATTACCAAGATTTGGCAGAACGCACCCAAGGCGGATTCGATATTGAGGACTTAAAAGGTCTTTATAACCGAATGGAAACGGAATATAAAAAGCTGCCAGGCTTATATAGTGAGCTCTGGTCATTTTTTGAAAACGTGAAAAACAAGCAAGACGGTCAAGCATTGCGTCAAATATTAGCGCCTAAAATCGATACCATTGACGGCCAACTGACCGACACTAATTTGAAAAAACGTGAAGACTTTTATGCTGCATTAACGGCCTTTTCGAATTGCTTAAAAGTGGCATTACAATCTGCAACTTATTTTGAAGATAAAAGCTTCGATGATAAACGTGAATTGTATAAAAAAACCTTAAAGTCTATGTCTGAATTGCGCAAACAGGTGCGTGAGGATGCAGAAGAAACGGTTAATTATGATGAGTATGCTGAAAACATTCGTACCATGCTCGATAAGCACATTGGCGGCGTTGAAATTCAAGAGTCTAAAGGCGCTTATCTTGTTGGGAATATGGGTAAGAATGCTAAACCTGAAGACATGTCAGACGATGAAGCCCGCAATAAAAAAGATGCGATTACAGGCCGTGTAACTAAGATGATTGAACAAGACTTAGCGGACGACCCTTACGCTCAGGAGTATTTTTCAAAGCTGTTGAGACAAGCGATTCAACAAGCGAAAGACATGTTTGATGCCCCTGTTAAGCAATATTTGCTGTTTGCTGATTTTGAAGAGCAAGTAAAACAACGTAAGGTTGAGGGATTACCAAACACTCGTTTTGCTGAACTTAAACCTAATGTTAAGCGTCATGTTCAAGCTTATTATGGTTTGTTTATAAAGCACTTTCCCGAAGATAATCCATTGACTGAAGATGAGCGCTTTAATTTTTCGTTACGAATTGATGAGATTGTAACCGCTGCAGTCGCTGAATTTTCGATTAACCCGCAAGAGATTGAAAAACACATTAATCGCCAATTGCTACCTGTGCTTTATAAAGCAATTGGAATGGACGCAGCTAAAAAAGTGATCACGGATGTAATTCAAATAACCCGCTTAGGTGTTGCAGGTTACCACTGATGACTTCAATAACGATTAATGAAGTTAGTAAAGAGGCATATAGCTTTGTCTATGGTGATGAAGCTGTGACCTATGCCGTTGTGCGGAAGCCACACCCTGAAAATAAGAATCGTAAAATCACGATTAAGGTGCATCCTAATTGTGAGGTTGTAGTGACCTCACCTGAAGACGCCAGTCGCAATGATATTCATGAAGCCGTAATGAAACGTGCAAAGTGGATTTATGATGCACTAAAGGAATTTCGCAGCCATTTGGAATATGTGCAGTTAAAACAGTACGTCAGCGGTGAAATGCAGTTTTATTTAGGGCGTCGCTATGTATTGAAAGTGATTGAGGATAAGTCAGCTCCAACTCCCAATATTAAAATGTACCGAGGTAAGCTACTTGTTACGCTCACCCACTTCAATAATGATAAATCCTCTTTGGTCAGATTTTTAGTGACTAAATGGTATAAGCGCCGAGCCGAAATCATTTTTAATGAGCGGCTTGCAGAGTTATTACCACAAGCCACATGGGTAAAAGGCATACCTAGCTTTCGTATTTTGGCGATGTCTAAACAATGGGGAAGTTGCTCCGCCAAAGGTAATTTGATGCTCAACCCTCACTTAATAAAAGCACCTAAAGAATGCATTGATTACGTGATATTACATGAGCTTTGCCATATTTCTGAATATAACCATAGTGACAAATTCTGGCGTTTGTTAACCAGTGTTATGCCGGATTGGAAAGAAGTAAAAAGCCGATTAGATGGCATGGCTGAGTTGTATCTGAGTGAATGAATTGGAATAAATAATGAAAAGTGTTATCCACCATTGTGATTTTATGCCAAATGAAGGTTGCCAAATTGAAGGTTTTCAATCTGACATAAACAATGCGCTGGAATGGACGTTAGTTTTTTATCGTGAAGCAACTGAACAAGATCTTGAAGAGAGCAATTATTTGGATGAAGAAGGCGATTATGTGTGGCAAGCCTCTTTAGTCATCACCTTTTGTCCCTACTGTGGGAAACAATTAGCTCATAAAGTACAACCAATTCACAAGTCTGATTTTACCTACGAAGATTTTCGAAGCTGGTGAAATTCACCAGCTATATATTATTTGCCGCAACATTTTTTATATTTTTTTCCGCTTTCACAAAGGCAAGGATCATTTCGACCAATTTTAGCCGTTACCCTTCTTGGAACCTGTGGTTTCACACTAGGAGTATCAAGTTTTGGCAATGTATCATTTTTAACGGCTTGTGTAAGTTGATCAATCATAGTGTTGAATATGCTTTGATCGATTTGGTCTTCAAAACGATTTAGATTGACTTTCCAGTCTTCCATTGCATAGATTGGATCTTGAGAATACCCATGTTCTTGTTTTAATGCTTCTTTCTTCTTATCAGTTAAAACTGTACTTTCCTCAGGGTTAAATCCTTTTTGAGATGCTTCCAGAATAACCTGATATTTTTCGTGATTTTTAGGAATATGATCCACATTATCGATGATTAGTTGTGGGTCTACTCTCGAACAAATAAAAAACAGTGAGTCCCAAACAGTTTGTTGATATTCACCCAGCTCTGATTTCGAATAGGACTTAAAAAGCTGGTTCAGTGTTTCAAAAAATCGATTTTCAGCAAGAACGCTTTCGAGAAAGCTGGTAAAAAGTGCAATAACTAAGCCCTTCCTAACCAGAAGATCTAACTCTTTATCTAAAGCAAGTTCGATCAAATCATCCAAGTTTTTCCTTGCCATCCCTGCAACCAGTTTTCCAAATTGGTTAATTTCTGTTTCGTTTAGAATGTCCATATGCTGAGGTTCATATGGTCGCTGTATATAAAGTTCATTAATTATCGCTTCACAATGTGGCCAAGCTTCTACTGCCTTAAAGTGCCCTAGTAAATTAAAGGCCACAACATGGAGGTAGTTCCCCTGAGAAGTAAAGTATGCATCTGGCTCTTCGCAAAAATCTTCAAGCGCCTCAAGAAGCAGTGACTCAGCTTCAACAGGATTAGCCATTAAAGCTTCAAGCTCTTTTCTTGGAAAGTAATTGGGAGATAGCTCCATAAAAGGTGAAATTAAAGAATGAGATTTAAATGACATAATTATTTCTGGTGAAGAAAAAAGGGGGATATCATAAAGTTTTAAGAAGGTTAGAACAATGTTGTTGCGATGGACTAGGTTAATTCAATATCAAGTTTATCGTTTATACGCTCCTGTTCTCTTGGTTTTATATTTTGATTCAAACTGCTAGTAGCCTCAGCCACTATACCTAATTTTTCTTATTTATCAGCAAACTGCTCTCGCCAAACTTGTGGCAAACCTTTTCGAACATGCAATCGTTTACCATCAAATCCAAGGTTTTTAACTGTGAGATGAACATGTGGGCTGTCGGTGTCGGTATGTAGTGCAAACACATACTGATGGTTTTCAGTTAAAGTATTTTTAGCGAATGAACGCACTGCTTTTTTACAGCTTGGACTCTGCAATATCACAACATCACTTATTTTCATCCTTCTGATTTTCCACAATACATTTACTTAACTTAATAGACTCTGCTAACATATACTGTATAAATAACCAGTATATCGATAAAATGAAAGTAATCCCCATATTTGCCCAAGCTGGGATCACAGGTTTTGAATCACCAGCGGCGGAGTACACGCAATTATCTTTAAGCTTAGATGAACTCTTGATTGAGCATCCGAGTGCGACCTTCATTGGTCAAGCTAAGGGGGAGAGTATGCAGGGCGTGGGTATTTTCGATAATGATATTTTGGTTGTCGATAGACACATTACTGCTCAGCACTTAGATGTTATTGTCGCCAATCTTAATGGCGAGTTTGTATGTAAAATCATTGATAAACAGCGTAGGCAGTTGCTTTCGGCCAATGAGCGTTTTCAAGCTATTGCCATCGAGCAGTTCGATGAGTTCAGCATTGAAGGTGTGGTGGCTCGCTCTATTCGTTGTCATCGTGCAAGTTCGTTATTGGGGCAGGCTTAACTATGTTTGCCTTAGTCGACGCTAATGCGTTTTATTGCTCGGCTGAGGCAGTATTTCGACCCGACTGGCGTCATAAGCCCATTATCGTGCTCAGCAATAACGATGGTTGTATTGTTGCGGCCAATCGACTCGCTAAAGAAGCGGGAATTAAAAAGTTTATTCCGTATTTTCAAGCCAAACGTTTATGTGAGCAAAAAGGCGTAATTGTTTGCTCGTCCAATTATGAGTTGTATGCTGATTTGTCTGCAAAAATGATGCAGATAATTGGTCGCTTCGCGCCAGAGCAACACATTTACTCGATTGACGAAACCTTTCTGTCTTTTCACCGCAGCGCAATGACAATTCCTGACTTGCAAGCACACGGGCTGCTCATCCGTAAAGCCGTGTGGAAAGAAACACGCTTGCCTGTTTGTGTAGGTATTGCCCCAACATTAACTCTAACAAAATTAGCCAATCATCAAGCCAAACGAAATAAGCAATCACAAGGCGTTTGTGTGCTGGACTCTGACTCTGCCATTCATGCCGCATTAAAAGCAACGCCTGTTGAGGATGTGTGGGGGATCGGTCGCAAGATATCGAGTAAGTTAAAATTGATGGGTATAGAAACGGCTTATGATTTAGCACGAATGCCGCCAAAACTGGCACGTAAACAGTTCAGCATTGAGATTGAACGTACCGTTCGTGAGCTTAACGGCCAAGCTTGTAAGCAATGGGATGAAGCAAGAGCCGATAAAAAGCAGATATTTTCAACTCGCAGCATGGGCAACCGCATTACCTGCCAACATCAATTGCAACAAGCCTTATGCAAACATGTTGGCATTGCTGCCGCTAAAGCCCGTAAACAACAGTCTGGTTGTACTCAAGTGTTAGTGTTTGCGGCTAACTCGCCCCATGATGACAACCCTAAGCAATTTAAACGCATTGTTCGCTTTGCTCGACCGACGAATTGTACTCTGGAGATAAGTAAAGCCGTGTCGCTGGCAATACCAGAGCTGTTTGCTGATGGCGTCCGTTATTACAGAGTCGGCGTAGGAATGCTGGACTTAACGGATATGCGCCATCAACAATTCGACTTGTTTACTCCACAAAAAAGCAAACCCGAATTGATGCACACCATCGATAAGCTGAATCATCGTTATGGCTCTGATACCGTTTTTGTTTCAGCACAGGGTACACAAGTGAAATGGAGTATGCGCCGCGATCTACTGACGCCCCAATACACAACAGATTGGCGAAGCGTTCCTGTGATTCGGTGTTGATTTAATCATCACTTGTGTTCGGGAGAGTTACTTTTTGATTGTGAATTCAATGCAGATAGGCATAATTCATCCGCTTAGTTTCAGTCGGTTTGACTGATGCTGTCACTATATGGATGTAATATGAATAATAAATTTTTTGCTGTCGGAATCCTGACTTTAGCCACTTCATTCTTTTCTCAAGCTCAAGATTCTCAATCTGCTTTTAGTTACGATACCGTTTCGTTGGGTTACAAGTCCTTGAAAATTGAAGGGCTTGATGACAACTTCGCAGGTTTGGCAGTCAAATTGAACAAGTCATTGGGCGATACAGGTACTTACCTTTTAGCTGAATATTCAATTGTTGAGTACTCAGATTCACACTCACAAGGTGATGTTGATGTTAAGCTCAGCAGCGACATTACACAATATGAACTTGGCCTAGGCTATCAATACTCGTTGAACAACAAAACAGATTTGTTTGCCGAGTTAGCCTTTGGAAAGAATGATATTGAAGCGAAAGAAAAAGCAAGCACTGGCACTACAGTCTTTGTTGATAACAAACAGAGTTATGATGACAACTTATTCCGATTTGCTGTAGGTGGCCGCTCTCAAATTTATGACCAATTAGAACTATTCGGGAAAGTTGATGCGATAAAATATTCAGATGCTGACTCTACTGAATTAGGTTGGACTGTTGGCGGGAAATACAATATTACCAAGCAATTTGATGCCACAGTCGAAGTGTTTAATTTTGAAGATTCGAGTAGTTGGTTTATCGGCGGCAGCTACCGTTTCTAACGCTGTAAATCTTGATGATTGACAAAGCGTTTATGAGTAGCGTTACTTTGTTTTTGTATAGTAGCGTTTCTCAAACTAGGCGTAGCCTCGGCCGCTACGCCCAACCTTTCCAACTCTTCAGCAAATTGTTCCCGCCAAATCTGCGGTAATCCTTTTCGAACATGCAAACGCCTACCATCAAAACCTAAGTTTTTAATGGTGAGGTGAACGTGTGGGCTGTCGGTGTCGGTATGTAGTGTAAACACATACTGATGGTTCTCTGAAAAGGTATTTTTAGCGAATGAACGCACTGCTTTTTTAACCGCTTTAGGTTCGGTGCCGTGTGGCATAGAAAGGATTAGATGCGTGCTGTGGCGGGTTCTAGTTCGTTGTTGAAAGTCTGACTCGTTCCAGTCTTGAGCGAGTTGATGAATCGTATCTTGATCTTGATAAATCAAGCCTGTTTCGTCTTCTAACTCTAGTTTTCCATTACGGCTGATGTAGTCAAAGTGGTTTGCTGTATGGGCATTGTTGTAACCAAAGCCACTGACTTTGACCATGACTTCAGGCGGCTTTTTTGTGTAACGGCCATTGTTTCCCATTCGGTTTGATTTGGTTCTGACATCACCGCTAAGTAAGCTAGAGATTGAATCGTTAGACAATCTACTCATGAGCAACCCTTCTTAAGTCTAAAAGCAGTAAGTCGCTGGATACCAATCTGCATTGGTATGACGGCAAATAGATCACTCATTAGCTTGCTCCAATTCCCAACGGCGGCAGTTTTTGTTGATGAGGTTATTCACCATTGCCTTATGGTCATTGATTTTGTTGTCCAAGATTTCAATCATTTCACGGGTGATTTTATCACTGTGTCGAAAGTCGATATTAAGCACACGAGCGATTTGATTGAGATTGCGGCCTACTGCAGCAAGTTCACGATTCGATTCTCTAAGCGTTTTTATTTCATCATCGCTGAGCACAGGGTCACGATAGAGGTTTGACATAATCGATGCCCTAACCCAATTACTTTGGCTGACATACCCTTCTGCAATGGCTTGTTGTTGTAACTTTTGAAGGCAATGATTGGTGAGTCTTACTGATACTCTGTCAGTTTTGAGTTCGTTGATATCAGCATCATTCCCAGCCTCGGGCGTGACTTTATTGATCATCATCCGCAGCATGTTAGATTGACTCATACCACTGTCTTTACAGAACTGCTGCCAGTTCAATTTTTCATTATCTGATAGCCGTGTTTTTACTATATTATCCCCCATACTGTACTCCTGAAATCAGCGAGGCTTTTGTAGTTTCTTTATTTCACTTTTATGGTTAATTTTCAAGCAAAAGATTGCGACAGTTTCAGTAGCCGATTGCTTCGAAGCCACTGCATCTCCAGCTGTATCGTTGAAAGGAAAATTAGATGTTGGTACCAAATGCAGACAAAAGTGGTACCAAATGTCACCAACTTTGGCACCATTTGTCACCACCTTGCGAATCCTGCATTAGTAAATTAAGCAGTATTTTTAGATTTTGACCAAATTGGCGTTTGAAACATTTTATGAAAACCTCAATCCAATAAAATGCAGTTCACCACTTAAAACATCTGAATATTACAGTCTAAATTAACGCTTATTTGAGGATAAATCTGGCCTCGCTTTCCATGTGCCATAACTATAAAACAAACCCATTATCAAACAGACTGCCGAGCTTACAATCCAAAACATTATGCTATTATCTGGGAATTGAGGCAGTAACAATACAAAAGCAAATGCTCGAAATAGCAACACGGTCGATATCAGTACCAGTACTGTTTTTATAAAGGGTCATTTGCGGATAAGCATAGCACCAGACAAAGCATACAGTGACCAAACAACCAAAACCGCTGTGATAAACAAAGTGATGGCGGTTGGATACCAATGCCCAGCATCATCAAGCCTTGCCATTTTCTTTCCGGCGCCCATTGCAATGTACCAGTCGCCACCAAATACAATGCACAACAAGTGCAGAAAAGCTCCGATAATAGTCGTTATCGCCGCAGCTATTAACGCTTTGTTTTTTAGTTTAGACATATATTCTATCCGTGAACTTCTTTTGAAAATACTGTTATTAGAACTTTTTGAACATTCCAAAACCTGATGGTGCAGTATGGCAATATCCCAGTTTTTCATAAAATTCAGGTTTATCGCCAATGAGCGAAACATAAGTACCCTCTAATGCAATTGAAGATACATAACTTTCGATATGCTCCATGATCAACTTCCCTAACCCCCTCCCTTGATAATCAGGGTGAACAGCAATATCGACAATTTGTATGAAACAAGCACCATCACCTATCACTCGTCCCATTCCTATCAGCTTTTGTCCGCTTCTAATACACACAGAATATAATGAATTTGGCAGCCCAATGGCTGCAGCTTCTATTGATTTAGCTGACAAGCCAGCATCAATTCTCAATTGGTTATATTCTTCTGCAGCTGGTATTGAATCAGAAATATCAAAGTTCATTAATCTTATCCTTTAGTTTGTGGTGCTAATCCCAAATCGGACTGGGTATCCCTACATAGTTTGAGTACACACAAGCGCTTTCTTACCGTCATCGTTTCTATACGCCACATCCAATTTTTCGCTGCTGCATGTACTCCAGCAATGATTTTGCATTACTGTTATCAGATTGAGCTAAACCTGACACTACACCCATTTGATCTTCAACACTTCTATGCTGACCAAGCTTTTCTTTGCCCTGCAATTTTGAGATTTTAACTTTAAAACCAACTATGCCATTACTCAGTTTTTTAAGGTATTCATCTGGCATAATTTGGTCATTATGCTCCAATAAATGAGGTTCGTATTTTTCAATTAACCCAAACAAAGCTGACTTTGTAATATCCTCATCTGTAAATTCAAGCTTTCCAAAAGCGTGTACCGAAGAATAATTCCACGTCGGAACGGCTGGTGTTTTATCATACCAAGTTGGAGAAATGTAAGAGTGTGCACCACTGAATACAACTAAAACTTCAGCATTTCCTAGTGATTTTAGGTGGGTGTTGTTTCTTGCTATGTGCCCATAAAGCATCCCAAGCTCACCCTCATTTTTCTGGATGATTAATGGTAAATGTGTCGCTTCAAGATCTTTGGTTATCAATACAGCAAACCCGTTGGCATCAATAAATTGTTGTATCTCCAACGCTGTTTCCATACTCCACTTTTCTGGTACGTGCATAGTGAATTCCATTTACTTCATGAATAAACAATATGTTAACAACTCTTCGAATACACAAAAAGCTAAATCATGATTAATTGTTGTAATGAATCACAACAGCGCTTTAATGTGTGAAAAAACACAAACTGTGATAATTTATCTCGAATCGTGGGTACAGAGCTTAATTTCCACTATTTTTTGAGTATTGATCAGTTTCACCTACTCTTTAACTTGTTAAGACTAAGATAAATTTAAGGCTTATGTTTACATGAAGACACTTGCAGATCGGCTCAACTTTGTTATGAAAGAGGCAGGTATAAATCAGTCTGAGCTTGCTGTTCGCATCGGTATCAAACAACAAGCTATCAGCCGTATGCTCACGGGCGTGACAAAAAACTCTCGCTACTTTCTGCCTATTTGCAATGAGCTCAGCGTAAGTCCAAAGTGGTTAATGGAAGGCATTGGGAATACCTATACCAGAAATATCAATTCTGACGCCATTATTCATCGTATTCCCTTACTCACCCTAAAACAAGTGTTGAACTGGCCACAAAATAAAGAACAACTAACTAACGAAGCTATTGAGACTTGGTGGGAAATATCGAGTACTAATGTTGGCCAGAATGGTTATGCCATTCGAGTGCGTGGTGACGGCATGGAAGGCCAAGGTCATCGCTGTATTTATGAAGGGTGCATATTGATCGTTGAATCTACATCAGAGTATGAATCTGGCGACTTGGTAATTGCCAAACTACCAACGTCATCTTCTGCTTGCTTTAAACAAATTGTCGATGAAGCGGATGCAACTTATTTGAAGTCCTTTAACCCAAGTTATCCTATGATCAAGTTCGAAAATGGAAAAGTGTTGGGCGTAGTGAGACAAGCAATTTACGAATACTACTGACTCCCATTTTATTTTTCAGCATTTGTTGAGCGCACCTGACTGTTTGCTTCTCTGAGTAGAATGGTTTGATTTTGATTTGCCCTAATTCTTGCTGTTTTAATCTTGATGAATTGAGTGAAAACCAATCTGTGAAGTAATTCCCATCAATTATGCGCCACTCTGCCCCATACAAATCTTCAATCATAATATTGTGCAACAAGTCTGAAGCTATATAGGTCAACGTCTCGTAGAATATTTCTAGTTCATCACCTTGCTCATCTGAGGCTTTATAGCTTCTAATAGCTTGGGTTAAACAAATGCAAAAAAGAGGCTCATCAAATATTCTAATACTATCAGAAAGGTAATAGGCAAAGGCTTTGAGATAGACTCCAGCATCAGGAAAATTTGATAAAAAATGAGTTAACTTGGGCGATAGATTTGAATGCTTAGCTCTCCAGCCATTTAGTATTTCATCAACACTGTTGGCTGATGGTTTTAACTGGATCATTTTTGTCATAGCTCACCTTGTTATTTTGCCTCAATAAGGAATCCATTCAATAACTCCTGTTAGCTCGATTAATATCCCCAAATCTGATGATTTGCAAAGCGAATCAAAAAGCTTTTAAAATCAAACCAATTTAAATCAATCAAGTTCATATTAGATGAGATGATTGTGTAAATTAAGTCAATTGAAGGAATAAGACTCTTAACGAAAACAAAGTAATTAATTCGGAAACATTGTCATGGATTCTACTAATCAAGGTTTAGCATTTCCCCTCTTTTATTGACGGGATTGCTAAATTGTCAAAAATAAAATCAATAAAGCACCTAATTCGCTTAGGTAAGTTCCTATTAGCATAGGGGTGGATGAGATAAATTGAATTTGTGATGGTTTTATATTGACGCAACACTGGAACTAACAAACCTGCGTTGATTTCGTCTGCCACTATGAATGTTGGTGCATAAATCAAAGAAACGCCGCTCAAGGCAAGATGTTTTACAAAGAGTGCATTGTTGGTAAACACATTGGTTTTTACTGGAATATTATGCGCATCATTACCGTCAAAGAATGTCCAGACTCTTTCATCAGGCTTAATACCGTGATGGCAGTCTAAGCAATTATGTTTTGTAAGGTCGCTTAATTCTTTTGGTGTGCCATGACGCTGTAGATATGATCCACTGGCACATACGGTATAATCATGAGTCATAATTAGCCTTGATATGGCTGATGAATCTTGTAATATTCCGCATCTAATAGCGATATCATATTCGTCGATGGGTGGCAGTGCCCCAAGTGCACCATCAAGTGTGATTTCAACGTCAACATCACTGTATTGCTGTAAAAATTTTTCTAACAAGTTCGATAAAATTAAGTTACTGAAATTCTGTAATGCCGATACCTTTATCTTTCCTTTTGGGTTTTCATGGATATCTATGACCTGTTCGCAAACAGTGTTAAGCTCTAACTGCATATTGGCGCATTGTCGATACAGAATTTCGCCAGCTTCAGTAAGAGCTAACGCCCGAGTTGTTCGCTTTAATAGCTTGACTCCTAATGTGGCTTCTAACTGAGAAATGCGCTTACTTACCGCTGCTGCCGTCTTGTCATTTTTCTCTCCCGCAGCGGTGAAGCTTTTATGTTTAACAACATCAACAAAGAGCATCATGTCGTTTACTGGAAGCATGGTAACTCCGATTCTTCAAGTTCAACCACTTTAATAAAGATTTTTAGGCTTTATGGTTAACGTACCTAATAAGCTCAATCCAGAAAAAAACATCATGTAATAAGCTGGTGTAAGAGGTTCTTGGGTGATTTTAATCAAATATGTCACAATGAGTGGTGTTGTACCACCAAACATCGCGAAAGCGAGATTGTACGCTAATCCAACACCTGTATACCTTATTTTGGGTGGAAACAGTTCTGCTAATATTGCCCCGTAACTAGATGCAACTAAAGAAAAAGAAATGCCGAGAGTAACAAGTGCCAGAAGTACTGCGTGAATCGAACCATCCATCAACATATTGAATAACGGATAAGTGAAAATCAGTAACAGAAAAGATCCTACAATTATCAATTTCTTCCTTCCTAACCTGTCTGAAATAAACCCAAATAGAACCATAAATACGGTAAAGATACCTAAGCTCACTGAGTTTAATAGCTGTACGTCTGCAGGCTTTATTACATGATGCACTTTAAAATTCGTCAAGTAAGTCGGCATATAAACAAACAGCAGAAACATACTTACAGCTCCCAGACACAAAATGGATGCACCCTGCAGCATTGGCAAACAGTGATTTCTAATCAAAAATAGAGAAGGTATATAGGTTTCTGTACGTTGATTAGCCATGGATTTGAATGATGGTGTTTCCGATATATTTCTTCTCAGATACCCACCAAGAACACCTAAAACTGCACCGATAAGAAATGTGACTCGCCATCCCCAACGACTAAACTGCGCAGTGGTCAATAATAAGTGAAGTAGAGCAATCACACTCTGACCAAATAAGACTGCTAAGCTAAGGGCAAAGAATATTATTACGATTGCCCGACCTCGTTTGTTCACATTAACGTGCTCAAGAGTAAAAGTTATCGCACCGGGGATTTCACCTCCCACAGCAAGACCTTGTACTATTCGCAATAAGACAAGTGTGATTGGAGCTAAAAAACCGATGCTCTGGAAATTGGGAAGAAATGCGATCAAAAATGACGGAATCGCCATCAATAAAATTGAAATATAAAATGCCTTCTTTCTACCTTTCAAATCACCATAATGACTAAAAATTAAACCACCAATTGGCCTTGCTAGATAACCTACAGTAAAGGCTCCAAAAAGCCCTAATAATGAGTTTATGTGTTGAGAAGCAGGGAAATATTGTGGACTAATGGTATTCGCTAGAAACGCAAATATCATAAAATCATAGAATTCTAATGCGCCACCAAGTGCAGCAACGGCAACGACCCTCAGCTCTGAGGCTTTTAATTTAAATGTGTTCATATGGATATTGTTTAGATGGAGCGTTGAACTTAGTGAACAGTACAAATCCCCAACCAGTTATACCTTTCAGAAATTGAGACTTATACAAAAAAGCAACTTTAAAAACTTTAAATGAGTAATGGTTTTAACACCTTATAATCGAATAGTTGTTAACGATAAGGCTAATTTCTACAGCCTGAATACAAGCTGTCTGAAACGCCGTTTGTTAACGAACAATCAAGAACTTCCGACAGTTTTACTAAAATTCAATGGTTTTAGAGAAAAGTTAACTTTACAAATTTACCGTCGTTAGGTACTCATAATACACGCTAATACAATTATTGTTGTTTTTTTATGTATAGAGTGGTTTTTATGAGTAAACAATCATCAAATACTTCTGAACAAGTTTGGTTTACCAGTCACCAGTTGTGTGGGCTATTGGGGATAAATAGAACCACGTTTTGGCGCTGGAAAAAACACAGATACTTTCCTGAGCCAGACATCACAATCATTGGGCAAGATCGCTACGACATTAGAAAAATCAAAACATTTCTACAAAGTAAATTGTAAATACTACTAAGTAGTAGCTTAACGATGGAGTATCTGTATGTATCCTAAGTTACAAAAAGAAGTGCTCAGGTGATCAAGCCGAGATATCAAAGAACAAACTAGAACATTTTTACTCTTTAATTGGAGTTATTTGCCATGAATACTGCTTACTCTAACGATTTAATTGATGCCCTTGAACAACTTAAATTACAGAGGCAGCGCCAACAACAAGTGCCGCAGGTTTGGTACTCAAGAGCCGACTTGTGTCGTTATTTTGGGATTTCTTATTCAACACTGAAACGTTGGGAAACTCATAGAGAGTTTCCGACCAAAGAGCTAAAAGATTGGTGTACTGGCCGTTATGACATCCGCAAGGTCGAGAAGTTTTTACAGAAAGTAAAGATTTCGTAATTCATTTTTGATGTTACTGACAGGAGTTTGTCATGAAGCCAGAAATGCATTCTGAAATACTTCGTCGCTTGTTGAATGATTTTGACTTTAAAAAGCAAAATGACGATTACCTACAACAAGGTATTTGCCCAAGTTGCAGTAAACGTGAGCTGTATACTCACAAAAATAACCCATGGTTATTACGCTGCGGCCGTTTGAATAAGTGCGGCAAAGAGTTGCACATTAAAGAAATTTACCATGACTTGTTTGAATCATGGAGTGAGCGTTTTCCAAGCCGTGAAGATGCCAAAACAGGTTTAATCACAAACCCAAATGCGGCTGCGGATGCTTATCTTTCCCATGGTCGAGGCTTAAAGCTTTCATTGATTAAAGGTTGGTACCAACAAGGCTCTTATTATTGTGGAGAGAAACAAATCGGCACTGCCACCGTCAAGTTTACCTTGAGTAATGGCACAACGTGGGAACGCTTTATCGACAAGCCTGAACGTTTTGGCAGTATGAAAGCTCGTTTCTCAGGCAGTTATAAAGGTTATTGGTGGCAAACGCCTGACTTTGATATTGCTAAGGTGGTTGAGACCAACGAACTTTGGTTAGTTGAAGGAATATTCTATGCCTTGTCATTGCTGCAAGTGGGCATTACTGCCGTCAGTGTCATGAGCTGTAATAACTTCCCTATTGAGTCATTAAAAATCTTTCGAGAACAATTGAAGCAAGCCACGCCTCCAAAATTAGTGTTTGCCTTTGATACAGGTAAAGCGGGTGAATCCCACACCCTGAAATTTATTGAGCAAGCAAAAAACTCGGTTGGCAAGCTACGGCAGCGCAACCGCCAACAGGTAAGTTGCAACTGGACTGGAATGATTTACTGCAACGTGAGCGCCTTACGCCTGATCACATCGAGCATTACCGCTACTTAGGTAAATTGTTAATTGCGCCTTCGGCCAAAATAAAAGGCATTTTGATGTACCAGCAAAGCAATCAGCATGAGTTTCCGTTTGAGTTTCAGCTGAGTATGTATTGGTTTAAGTTTCATGCCGATAAATACGACAAAAATACCGACAAAGGCCAAGATGATTTAACCGCATTGAATGAAGCGGCCAGTATTCAATTGCTTTGCATATGCTATCCCCATGCGCTGTATTATCAAGAAAGCCCCGCTTCGGATGAAAGCTGGTATTACTTTCAAATCGACTTTCCGCACGGTTTAACCGTTAAAAAGACTTTTACTGGCGGGCAAATTACCTCTCATACCGAATTTAAAAAACGTCTGTCTGTGGTTGCTCCCGGTGCCATTTATGAGGGTAATACTTATCAGCTCAACAAGTGGTTTCGGCATCACCTTTACAATATTAAGCGAGTTAAGGTTATTGATTTTGTCGGCTACAGTTACGAACACAAATGCTATGTGTTCAACAACATTGCCGTCAAAGATGGTGTGCTATATCCCATCAATGATGAAGATCATTTCAATATCAAACAGCTGTATATCAAAAGCCAAGACCCTGTGTTAGTCGCACCCAATTATGATTTAACAACTTATAAAGCTGATTTTTTTCATACTCTTTGGCAAGCGTTTTCAGTCAAAGGCGTTATCGCCCTCGCCTTTTGGTTGGGCAGTTACTTTGCAGAGCAATGTCGAGATAACTTTGGTGCTTATCCATTTTTAGAATTAGTCGGTGAGCCGGGTACGGGTAAATCCACCCTAATTGAATTTATGTGGAAGCTGTCTGGCCGTAAGAATTACGAAGGCTTTGATCCAATAAAATCAAGTAAGGTCGGTGTTAGTCGTAACCTTGCTCAAGTTGCTAACCTGCCCATTGTTATGATTGAAGCTGACAGAGGTGATACTTCTGCGCCCAACACCAACGGTTTTCATTGGGATCAATTTAAAACCGCCTATAACGGCCGTGCGGTACGTTCAACGGGTAATAAGAATAACCAAAACGATACTAACGAACCTTTATTTAAGGGCGTTTTGGTTATCAGCCAAAATGCCACTTTAAAAGCCTCACCTGCAATTTTAGAGCGGATCATTCATCTTTATTCTGACCGCAGTAATCACACTGCCGAAACTCGAAGTGCAGTTGATACTATTAGCCGTTGGCCAATGGCTGAATTATCTGGATTTATGATCAAGGCACTGAGTCATGAAACACAAATTCTAGAGCTGGTTAAAAAGCGTCAACCCGATTTTGAACGATGGCTACGCCAAGAGCCAATGATCAACAACAACCGCATCAGTTTAAATCATTCCATGATGTGCGCTTTCACTGAAGCTCTCGCTTTACTGCTTGATATCAGTCCAACACAAACGGCGTTAGTGCATGAACAACTGAAAGCAATGGCCATTGACCGTGAACATGTTTGCGGCGCTGATCATCCATTAGTTCAAGAGTTTTGGGAAATTTATGAGTTTTTAGAGGGTAGTGATGAACGAGTGGTTAATCACTCATTGGATAAGCAGTTTATCGGTATCAACTTTAATCAGTTTGCTGAAGAGGCTCTTTGCCGAAAACAATCTCTACCACCCATACAAGATCTAAAACAGCTATTACGACAGGGTAAAAAATACAAATATATAACCCACAGTAAAACAATTAAGAGTGCTGTAAATCAGAAACCAAATCGCTCGACGCCAAACAAAAATCTAGCGACTACCACTCGATGCTGGATATTCGAACGCAAGTAATACTCAGGAGTTAACTCATGCAATATAGATTATTACGTTTACCTGAAGTTATTGATATGACTGGATTTAGCAGAAGTACTATTTACAATTTAATGCGGGATGGTGAGTTCCCTGCTAATAAGCGCATTGGTGGTAATAGCGTTGCATGGCTTGAAAGCGATATCGTTGAATGGATTAAATCCAGAGACGTATATAAGCCGAAACCATTAAAGCCATTAATATTAGTTAAAAGAAGTTGAGCATTGTATTCTCAGCTGCCCTATCACAACTGCTTGTTATTATAAGTTTATCTTGCTGTAACCTTGTATTTTTCAGTATGATACACCTTTGTTTCTGAGGCTTTTGAAGTACATGGATAGTAAGTTTGGTCGCTACTTGTTATTTGTTGTTTCTGTTGTTGCTATAGCAATCGCTGTCGATCACTTTCAAGGCCGCTGGATTAATAATCAATTAACACACTGGATAACATCAACACTTTCCTATTTCGATCAAAAATATAATGAATACTCTTCCAAGCTAGATGATTTATCGAATGAGCCTAAGCAAGCAGAACTCAAAAGAACAAATTTTTCTTCGGAAACAATAAAGACTGCTCCCCAATATCCTCAGCCATCACAGCAAGGTTTTATTTCTAAATCAAGCTACGAGCATGAAGTTCATAGTCACTCTTGTTCTCGTGCAGCCTTAACTGAGAAACAGATTGCAGACAGAAAAAGAAAACAAGAAGAAAGTTTAATTTTCAGCTGGATTGATGAAGATGGTATGACACATTTTTCTGATACGTTATTTGGTAACGAGCAAAACACCAAGGTGCTAGATCTTTATGGTATTGAGCTAAACCCATTTGAAATGACGATAAACACCAAACGAACATTGCCGAAATTTTTTGAAAGAGACACTTCCGTTGGCGTTAAGAAAATATATCAAATCCTCAATGGCTATATGAACGAGGATCTTATAAAGCCAGTGCAGCTAAACTTAACTTTTGCGCATTCAAAACGTGAATACGATGCACTCCAAAAAGTCAAAGCGCCTACTGCGACATCAAGCCAAGGCTTTTACAGTGGCAAGCATAATTTAGCAGCGGTTTGGTACAAAAATGATTTACAAGCAAGACGCACAGCGATACATGAAGCTGTTCACGTGATAAATTCAGGGCTTTTTGGAAATACACCTCGCTGGCTAAATGAAGGATTAGCTGAGTATTTTGAGACAATAAAAGTGTCAGGGTTAGCTGCCAAAATCACGCCACTAAACTGGCAACAAAATGCCGCAGTACAACGAATGTCTTTACGAACGGTGATATACGGTGAAAACAATAATTGGAAAGGTTCTAGTCGCCATAATATGTATGTCGCCTCGCACTCTTTTGTGTACTTCCTAATGAGCACACCTAAAGGAAAAAAGCTGATCAAGCAGGTCTTTAAATCTTTAGCAGAAAATCGCTGTCAACGTCATAACCTACAATCACTTTTCGCAAGCTACCCTACTGGATTTTATGGGCTTGAAAACGATTGGAAGAACTGGATGCATAAAGGCAAATATCGCACCCAGACTTTTTAGTTCAACCTGACTACATTTTAAACTCAATCTCGGCAGCACTACTTGACTGATAAAGTGATTGCGCTACATCCTTGAACAATTTTAATAATGTATTTTCCAAATATTGAATGAATTTTGGTTCTTCTAACGTTCTTTCCACAACATCTGTAGGTAAAAAGCGTTCCATTTGTTGTTTGAACTCGTTGCTAATTACAATTTGCTTTAGTTTTAAAATCAAAGTATTGAGCATAGTTTCGAAGGTATCTAACTGGTAATCTTTAATTTTGAGTTCAACTAGCTCGATATTTAACTTCGCACCTTGCTGAATAAGCCATACCAAATCCCATACATCACGATATCTAACATACTTTTGCGTTGCTGGTAGCGATATAATTTTATCCGCTAAGATTTCGTCTAAGCTTTCAGCAACTAGAATCGTCTGCGCATAACTATCTGGTAAAAACTGATAATTTACCGTTAATGCAACTGGCTCTGGGTGATAAGCAGGAATATTGGCAACTTCAAGTTTAATCTTTTGCTTGGGAATATGCTTTTGCTCTGGCGATGTCACTACAGCAATTTGCCATTTATCAATTTTTAATTCTGCATATTCTGGCAATTTTTTTAACGCTGATGGTTCTTTTACGGTGACTTCCAATCCGTACCTTTCACCAATATAGTTTTCAATACAAGTTTTAATTGGCTGTAGTTTTTCAGAGGAAAAATCTGCTCCTCCTGCAAAATCTAGATCTTCGCTAAACCTACTGCCTCCTCGACATAACCTCAAAGAGGTTCCACCTTGAAACACTAGATCATTTAGGAGGCCAGCTTTCTCTAGACAAAAAAGAATATCGTAATGAAGTAACTCTTTTTCAACAACTGGCTGCATTTTGGCTACGCTTTCTTGCGCCATTGCAGCTTTAACTAATTCTGAAAAGTTTTCACTCATCTATCGCTTTCCTATCTACCATCTCAATATTTCGGCCTACACGCTTTAAATCTCTATAAGCCGCCTCTTTAGTAGCCATTAAAAGTGGGTGATCAGTTTTAATAGTATGTTTGATAATCTCAAGTGGGGAACGTTTGGTATGAGTAAATTCAATCACACCATAACTGGTTTTAAATGTTCCTCGCCTGCCTGTCGTCATTACAGTAATCCTATCAATAGGAATTTGTGAGATGGCACCATACCCTGAGAGTGCTGACTCTAAAGAAATATAATTATATTCGCCTTTTCTCAGTGCACCTGCAATTTTCTCAACAGTACGATTACCTTTGTTTTTACTCAAAGCGTATACATAAACACCTTTTGTTGGTTGTTCTAAAAGCCCTTTTTTGACGAGTCTAGCAACACCCTGCTTGAAACCTGAATCACTATCATCAAAAAATAACCTTCTTAGATCTCGCTTTGTAAAAACATAAAAGCCTTGATTGTCGAAAGTTTGTAAACGCTCTAATGCTTTATCAATATTCATATATACAACAAAGCCTACTTTTAAATACCTTAATGTGTACTTAATTATATACTAAATGCATTAGTTGACAATAAAGAATGCTTTGATAGACCTTAGTGTCAACTTATTAATGGTCAACGCTTATACCCATATCTAATTAATGTGATTGATATTATTTCCTGAAGATGAGTAAACCATATGTGCATAGAAAAATTGATCGTAACTGGTGTAAAAAGAAAAATTTGAATAGATAGTTACAAATCTCAATAATGAATTATCTAAAACCTACGCAGATTAATAAAACTTGAAGTTATATAATTGTGTTAAAATCATAAATAACGTTCTAACAATAAGGCTATTTAGTGATCTCAAGTATCATTGAAAAAGCGTCTAAGAATGACGATATTCTTGCTCTGTGGCTATATGGTTCTAGAGCAAAAGGCAATGCCAGCTCAAATAGTGATTATGATCTGGCCGTTTTGTTTGCCAGTTATGAACCTAACCCTTTAGATCGAAGGTTAAGACCAGAACTAATCGCTTTAAATTGGACCGAGCAATTAGGGTTAGACGAAAACAAAATATCAATACTTGATATAGAGAACGCACAAATCCCTATAGCAATGGAAGTTATCAGTACAGGAAAGCTATTAGTTAATAAAGACCCTGCAAAAGAAATGTTTTTGACGCAAAGAATCATGTCAAAATGGGAATTAGACTACCAGTATCATTATAGACATTATGGATAATCATTACGTTTTATCAATGCGTGAGCACACGCAGTTAATTTGTTCAGAGCTAAAAGGCTTAACCGATATTCTAAATGAACGCTCTTTTAGCCGTTATGAATACCGAGCAGCTGAAAGAACACTGCAAATCCTGATTGAAGCTTGTATTGGTGTTTCTAAACACTGGAATAAATCTTTATATGGGATCTCTCCTGCTGACGCATATGCGTCTTTTAAACGCCTTCATGAAGAAAGCATTCCAGAAGTTGTCAATGTAAATTGGCGTTCTATTATCGGTATGCGTAATGCATTAGTACACGATTATCTAAATATTGATCAAGAAACTGTTGAGCACATCATCAAACATGAACAATATAGAGAGCTACAAGCTTTTGCAAATGCTGGTTTTGAGGCTTTATCAAAGCATAACTAAGTACTTTTAAGACTAAAAAATCTACTGTGTATGACTAAGTGTATGACTTTAATTTTTGATTGCATTAAAAACAAATACTTTCATGTACTTACAAAACAAAATCGGCGTTCACCTTCACCGCCAGTTTATTAAAAAGCATTTTAAAATCACTTTTAAACTGGTTGCAAGTCTACTAAAAAACTACATTTAGACAGACGATGCAACTTAAAAACCAACAACAATATCTATATCCCAATTCTTCGAATTATCATTTACGATTTCACTTGAAATTTACGACTATTATTTCAGCTTTTGATAAATCCAAGACCTGTTTCTTTTGCCATTCGGCAAGCCATGTCAAAAATAGCAATATCGATAAACTACGTAACTATCACCCGCACTGTTTAAGTACTATGAATGTAAAATTGAATAACTGGTTGAGCATATTGATGAATGGAACTTAGTTAAAAGAACACTCTGCTTAAATCATTAGTTTGAACCTCATAATTAATTTAAAATTTAAAAAAAATCGCATGGTTATTTATAAGGGCTATCCACTTAGCTGCACCTATGTCAATATATAGGAATGACAAAGCCTTCACAATTGTTGCAAGCAGGTATTGATTACCCGAGGGATTGGGAAGAATTTGTAACATGGTTTTATGA
>NZ_JAFEUN010000042.1 GCF_016900895.1 Parashewanella hymeniacidonis | reverse complement strand
CAAACACACAATAGAGCTGACTGAGTATTTGGCGTTGCGCTATTTCGGACGCTTACCTCTCTATTATGCCGAATCAGGTTCACTTTCGCTGTGTTCCTCTAACTTCCTATGGCTTCCTTCAGACCCTGCCGTTAGCCAACAACGCCCTTGCCATTCGGATTATCTTCCCCTCAGTCGGGGCGATACAGGTTTCTTTCAACCTGTCGGGTTTGCCAGCTTCGCTGGGCAAACAAAAAAGGCACTTCGAATGTTCGAAGTGCCTAATAAAATATAACGTTTTATTTTACGAAATATAACCCACCGACAGCTGAGAGCCCTGTTATTAAGAAGCCTAACGTCTCTAGGTAATCTAATTTCTTATAAGGTTGACCGACAACAAAACCTAAGTAACTTCGCCAAACGAAGAAAAGAAGGTAGAGCAGAGAAATAAATGACATTAAACCAAAAATATGCATTTTAGAAATAACGTCAAATGCTGCTACTGCCAATACAGCCCCTGTTATTACATGTAAAACAACAATGTAACTAAAGTTGAACAACGCTAATTTATCTTTTTCAGAAGATAGCATTGTGTTCGCACCTGATATAGAGTTTTTATTGCTCATTATATGGCAATAAAGACAAATAGCTGCACCTATCAAACCCAATCCAAAGATCATAGTTTTCTCATCTTTTACTATAATTTCCCACTACACTCAGTATTAAGAACGAGGATCAACGAAAATTATTTCACATCAACGCCATCTCCCAATAATCGAGACGTTTGTCAGGATCTGATAGCAAAGTCATACATTGTTGTCTGTACTTAGCGATCATATCTTTTAATCCCGTTGAGTTCTTCATTACACTCATTTGTTGTTGCATCACTTTTTGGAGCTTAGCTTCTGCATCCTTATCATATTTTATTGCAATTTTAATCGCTAGTTTTTCAGAGCCTTTAAGCCTTTCAGCAACGTTCTTCATCTGAGGCACATTCATTTGCTCCAGAGCACGGCTACTGATTTGATAATACGAAGCACATGATAACGCTTCATCCACTAATTTTTGTTCTGGAGTAGCTGCAAACACAGAAAAAGCTTGGAAGAGAAATACCAGTAGTAATTTCAATCCTGTTTTCATATAAACCTCTTTATCATATTAATATGCTAATAATACTAAATTATTTCTCGTTCGTATGATAAGAATTGATCATCACATTTAAAGCCTAAACCTTCATAAAGGTTTTTCGCAATCAGGTTGTCATGGTGAGTTTTTAGCTCAACTCGATTAACTCCCTCTATCCTTGCCATAGAAATAACTTTGGAAGTTAACGCTTTGGCAATCCCCTTTCGCCTATGGTTATGAGCAACAAAAACATCGTTAAGTACGAAGACCTTTTTAGCTAACAAAGATGAAAATGTAGGGAATACCTGACAGAAACCACCTAATTCGCCCTCTTCATTCTTGGCAAGAAAAATTAACGTACTATCATCGTATATTCGAGAGCGAATGAAGTGCTCAGCAAGCGATACATCACCTTTCTGCTCATAGAATTGTCGATATTTATCGAAAAGAACTGCGACTTGTTTTACATCTTCAATTTTTGCTTTTGAAATTTGATATTGCATTGATTCACCAATTTTGACTCCGATGAATTAATAGTAAGACGGAATTTAAACGGTCGCTAACTTTTTGAATCATTAGGTTGCTATGCTCGAACTCTGATTTTAAAGAATACAGTATAAAGTACTGGCACAATTAACAGCGTTAAAATAGAAGCGAAGCCTAAACCAAAAATGATCGTAATCGCCATTGACCCAAAGAAAGCATCGCTGATCAGTGGCAACATACCAAGCATGGTAGTAATTGCAGCCATCAAAACCGGTCGAACACGACTCACCGATGAATCAATTACTGCGGCATAAGGTTCTTTACCATTGCTCAATTCAAGATTAATTTGATCCACCAAAACAATGCCGTTTTTGATCACCATTCCTGTCAAACTTAACATTCCTAACAAAGCCATAAAACTGAATGGAGCATCAAATAACAACAGGCCTGCAACAATCCCAATAATTGATAAAGGTACAGTGCACCAAATAACGAGTGGCTGCCTTACCGAGTTAAACAATAATACAGTGATCAAAAACATCCCTAGATAACCCATAGGAATTGAGCTGAATACAGCTTTTTGAGCATCACCAGCGCTTTCGTATTCTCCCCCCCATTCTAACTTGTATCCGTGCGGGAGTTTAATTTGCTCAACTTTATCACGCACTTTTCTGAATACGGAGTCGGCCGTTTCATCAACACCAAGTTTAGGGTCAGCCATAACAGCAATCATTCGTTTTCTGTCGCGACGAACTATTAATGGATTTTCCCACTCAGTCTTAAATTCAGACACTACTTGATTCAAAGGTACAAACGAAGAGGTTTTATTACTCCATACCTGAATTTTAGACACACTGTCTGCATCTTGTCTTTCAGCTTGTGGAGCTCGAGCAACAACAGGGTAAATGTGTGAAGTTTCCCGATAACTACCAATCACTTTTCCTGAATAGTTAGTGTGTAGCGCATCATCAATTTCTGTTTTTGTAATACCTAGAGCATGCGCTTGTGGCGCTGCGATTTGTGGACGAATAATCATCACTTGGTTACGCCAATTTTGTCGTACATTATCTGCAGTGGGCTCAGCTTTTAGAATTGCTCCAGCTTTAGCGGCAAGCTCACGTAAAACAATAGGATCATCCCCATAAAAGCGTGCTTCAATTTTAGCGGCTGGTGAAGGACCATTTTCCAAAGGTTTAAATCTAAATTCAGCTTCAGGATATTTCTGTCTTAGCTGATCTTGCAGTCTAGGCATATAGCTTTTAAGAGAATCAAGATCTTTCATTTCTATCAATAGCTGGCTATAAGCTGCATACCCTTTTTCTGGTGCATAAGGCAAAACAAAACGCTGTGCGCCCTGACCGATTACTGTTGTTAGGTTTTCTACACCATTTTTGTGTTCAGCTTCACTAGTAAGGATGTCTTTCTCGATTTTCTGCATATAACTTTCGTTGGCTTTAATATCAGTACCTTCAGGTAACCAAACATCCACAAAGAAAATCGGTGTATTTGAGGCAGGGAAAAATACATTTTTAATATGGCCAAAGCCAGCAATTGCTCCACCAAGTGCTGCAACAATCAATAAGATTGTTACTGCACGATGATGAATCGCCGCAGAAAGTACTTTACCATAAACCGTAAACACAATGCCTTTGTATGGATCATTACTTCCATCGTCAGCTTTTTGCTCGCCATCTTTAAATGCAATATTACAGAAGAATGGCGTTAGGGTTATTGCGGTGATCCAGCTGATAAACAGTGAAATTAATAACACATAGAACAATGAGCGACAAAACTCACCGGCGGCATTTTGCGAAAGACCAATAGGAGCAAATGCAATGATGGCAATAACCGTTGCGCCTAATAATGGCCATTGGGTTTGAGATACAATACCTTTAGCAGCCTGTAAACGAGTTTGCCCACGCTTTAAACCGATTATCACACCTTCAGTAACGACAATAGCGTTATCCACCAGCATACCCAGTGCAATAATCAATGCTCCAAGAGAAATGATTTGTAACTCAATCCCCATCACTTTCATAACGATGAAAGTACCAAGAATAGACAGCAACAAAATTAAGCCCATTAAAATACCAGAGCGTACTCCCATGAATAGAAGCAAAACACCGATCACAATGGCTACAGATTCAGCCAAATTGATAACGAAACCCGTTACAGTAGTATCAACAACTTGTGCTTGGTCATAAATTTTATTCAGTTCCATCCCTAAAGGCTGACGATCTTTGAGTTCTGTCAATCGAGCTTTTACCGCATTGCCCACATCAACAACATTGACGCCTGAAGCAAATGAAATACCTACTGAAATCGCAGGTTCACCTTGATTGTGATAAAGCACACGTGGTGTTTCACTATAGCCCTTGTAAACCTTAGCAATATCTTTTAGATACACCAATTTAGTACTATTAGGTGGACTTACGAGAAGATTTCGCAAATCATCAATATTCTTAAATTCACCTGTTGGGTGAATCCGAATACGGTTGTTATCAATGCGAATGCTCCCTGCATTTGATACGACATTTTGTTGTTGAATGGTTCTGAAAATTGAAGCAGGACTTAAACCAAGACTTACCAACTTTTCTGGAGAGATCTCAACAAAAATTTGCTGAGGAATATTGCCTGTTACCGATACTTTTTTAACGCCGTCAATAAGTACCAACTCTCTGCGTAAAAAGTCTGCGTAATTCTTCAGCTCTCTCGATGTATAGCCGTCGCCATTTAAGTTGTACAGCAAACCAAAAACGTCACCAAAATAGTCGATGACTTGAGGTTTCTGAACACCTTGAGGAAATTGACCTTGTAAATCATTTACTTTTCGACGTACTTCATCCCAAACTTGCGGAAGTTCTTTAGGCCCATACGAGTCATAAACTTCAATCTCAATCTGAGATAAACCTGCGCTATTAACCGACTTTACATGTTTAACTGCATCCAATTGCTGAATAGCATCTTCAAGCGGGAGGGTAACCTCTTCTTCAACTTGTTCAGGTGATGCGCCAGGGTATACTGTATTTACTAGGGCCTGTTTAATCGTAAATTCAGGAAATTCTAATTGCCCTAACCCAGTAAATGAAATTGCGCCGCCAATCAGTAAAATCAGTACGAACATCCAACTAATGACTTTTCTCTCAATGGAAAACTGTGCGATATTCATGGTTTAAACTCCACGTTCCCATTTTAAAGGCTTAACTTTCATATCTTCTGATAAGTGTTGGATTCCGGCAGAAACGATTTGCTCGCCTGCAGTTAAGCCACTAATGATCTGAATGCCATCATCGGTGATTTTTCCTAACTTAATTGTTCGTTCTTTTACTTGCCCATTGCTGAAAACCCAAGCCACAGACTCACCATTGGCATCAGCATTCTCGACAGCAGACAAAGGAACAACAGGATAAACATGATCAGGCCCATCATTTGGCAAAATAAAAGTGACTTCGGCAGTCATACCAGGAAGTAGTTTTAAGTCTTTTGGTTGTGCAAGACTAAAAACCACTTCATATGCTTGAGTGCCCGGAGTGACTTGAGTTGTAAATTCTTTGAGAGTGACTGGGTAAGTATGATTTTTATCGCCAATAAACTGTGCTGAGCTCTTTATTTTTTTATAACGCTCATTCACTGAATACTTGGCGACTAAATATTCTGGAATTTGAACTTCTAAATCTACACTGTCGTTTTTTTGCAGTGTTAAAACCGCTTGATTTGCACCAACCACCTGGTAGTTATCTACGCTAACTTTAGCGACGATTCCATCAAATGGTGCATAAAGGGTAGTATAACTAAGTTGATCTTTAGCAGAGGCCAGTGCTGCATCAGCTGATTTTTGCTTGGCTTTGGCTGTATCGTAATTTGATTGCGAGATCAGTTTTTGTTTAAGTAACTTTTGGACACGTTTAAATTCAGCACTCGCTAGCTCATAATCAGCTTCACGGTTTAACAGATTATTTTTGGCATCTTTATCTTCTAATTTTGCTAGTGACTGACCTTTTTTAACTTGAACACCTTCGAATGGCGGCCTCTTTTCCATGACACCACTGACTCTAAAAGATAAATCAGCCTGCTTGTTTGCAGCCACCTTTGCAGGATAAGTCCTAGTATTACGGCTTTCTTCACTCGGGATCGTAAATAGCTTCACTGGTTGAATAACTTCACTAGAAGTCACAACTTCTTGTTTAGGACTACAAGCAGTCATAAACAACATGCTTGCAATTAAGATACTGATATAACGTGGCTTAAACATTTCAAAAGATCCATATAAAAAATTGCTGAAATTATACTTCGAACTATCGTTGCAAAATACGGTTTTAAATGGGAGTATTCGTTGCATAAAGTGGAACAGATTTAGCAGCAGGTAAAATTATATGAAGACAGAAGATATCTCACTTTTCCACAGAATAGTCGAGAAAAAAAGCATTAACGATACTGCCGCTCAATTAAGCATTCCTAAATCAACAATCAGTCGTCGATTAAAATCTTTAGAAGAAGAGTTGTCTATTAAACTCTTTCATCGCCACGGCAGAGAAATGGTTCCTACTGCAGCTGGAGAGCGATTTTACCAGCAAACAATCTCGATGATTTCTGAGTTAGAGAACCTAGTGAGTGGTTTAAATACCGATAAAGCTCCGCTGTCAGGCAAGCTAAGAATACAGATGTTGCCACTCCCTAAAGCAAGCCATCTGTGTTCACTCATATTTTCTTTTATAGACAAACACCCACAGATTGATGTGGAACTATTGGTGACAACAGAGCCGCTTGATATGGTGAAGCACAACTTAGATGTTGCTTTCCGGATTGGCATCCAAACAGAAGACGCAGATCTTGTGGTCCGTCCCTTATTCGAAAGAGAAGTCCATTTTTACGCTAGCCCCGCATATATAGAAGAACATGGAAACTTGTGTTCAGCAATGGATTTAGAAAAACACAACTGTATTTTATATCGCTTTATGAGCAGTAAAGTTATTAACGATACGTCAGACTTTTCAAATCTTGGCAACATTAAGCTTAAAGGGAATTTGATTACCAATAGTGTTGCATTTGCAAAAATGGCCGCCATTGAAGGAAAAGGTATTGCATGTTTACCTAATGACTTCGTGCAATCACAAGTAGAAAATGGTGATTTAATAAAAGTGTTACCCGAGATTGAATCGGTAAAGGGAATATACAACATCGTTTACCCTTCAAGGGCCTACTTGAGTAGGCCGGCTAAAGAATTCATCGATTTTGTGCTGAAAGAAGTGAAAAATAATGGCTTTGATTTTACCAGTAAATCCATCGATGAAGAGTATTGGCTCTAGAGGCCGCTCCCAATTAGTCATTTCGATTTGTTACTGCCTAAAGTTGGCAAAATCGAGGCACGAAGAAAGAAGTTTAGTGGGCTAAACGCAGTAACGAAAGTTTTGTATGTCGATCAATGAAAGATGAGTAACAAAGAGTTTGCCAATTTTAGGTGTAACCCAAAGGGCTGTGTATATTTTTCGTTTCTTCTGCGTTAACGAATGATTATGTAGAGTAACTACACCTCACATTCGCCGCCTTGAACAAACAAAAAATCTACAACAGCAAACCGAAATAGTTAATCGGGAACGGCCTCTAACCCATCAGAAGCATTGGCTCGTCTTCATCTGGCACGGCAATATCTCGCACATTTTTAAAGCCAACACTCCTTAAAACAGATTGTGAACCTGGATTATCGTGTTTAACTAACGCCATAATCCTTTTAATGTTCATTTGTTGATAGCCCCAGTCAACCACTGCTTTAGCTGCTTCTTTGGCGTAACCATTCCCCCAATAACGAGGAAGTAATGCATAACCAAGCTCCGGAAAAGACAAATACTCTCGCTTGGTTAATCCAGCCAGGCCAATAGCCTCACCAGTAGATTTCAAACTCACATGAAATAATCCAAAACCATACTGTTGATAGCTGGTTTTAGGGCCATTCATTATATAAGCTTTCGCATGTTCTTTACTTCTGACTCGGTTATCGCCAATGAATTGTATATAACCGGGCGAGTTGACTATTTCGAAAATAAAATCAAGATCTGAGTCATCAACAAATCTTATCAATAACCGTTCAGTAGTTATCAGTGGCATTCATGACTCCATACCAAAAAATTTCGATGCTGTTAGTTTTTTCACTTAACTAACTTTAGCACCAAAATATTTTGATAAATGAATATGTAAAAAAATTAATGAATTGATGACTACAAGTAACGCGTAAAATCTTCACCTTTTTTTGCAGCTTTTTCAGGTACAGGGCTTGGTGGCATACCGATATAAAGAAAGCCTACAATTTCATCATTATCATTTATTGCCATTTCACGCTTAACAGTAGTGTTATATGCGTATTCACCTGTTCTCCAAATACTTCCTAAACCTAAAGTGAAACAGGCTTGTTGCATTGCCATAACAGCACAACCCGCTGAAATAGCTTGCTCTAATTTAGGCACTTTTGCATGTGGCTTGTAAGTAGCAACAATAGCAATAATAGTTGGCGCTCTAAAAGGCATCATCGCTGCTTTATCGAGAGCTTGACGGTGGGCATCATTTCTTTTTGCAGCTTTAACCAAAATATCAGAAAACTTTTTTGTGCCCTCACCTTCAATTACGATAAATTCCCAAGGAGTCAGGCTCGCATGATCTGGAACTCGAACCCCTGCATCCAAAATAAACTCTAACTGATCTTTCGTTGGACCAGGCTCAATTAAACGTGGGGATGAATGTCTGGTAAGAAGTAATTCTTTAGCTTCCAAAGTGATATCCATTATTTGAATTATTTTAGTTGAATATACAGTTACCGATTCCGAGATTCAATTCATTGATAACAAAAATACAGCGAACACATTCAAAATCGAAATATAAATAAGCCGCAATACTGTGCGGCTTATTTAATTATTTTAGTAATAGATTACGCTAATCCGTTTTTCTTAGCTATGTAATAGTCAAGACTAAAGTAACGACCACCACCCATTACAAATACAGCAAATAACATTAAGAAATAGGTAATCGCAAACTCAATACCGTTGTTCAATACAACAAAGTTTCCGGAAGAAGTTAACCAATCATAATTACCATTTTCTTGTAAAATTTCTTTCGCACGAGATAACTTATCTGCAGAAGCCATAACTTGTTCATTGGCTAACCAAGAACTTGGATCTGCAATCGCTAACCAGCCGTTTTCCCAATGCACTGTAAATGCCGCTACTAACATAGTCACCATTAAAGGTATTGCAACTAAACGAGTTGCTAAACCAATTAGAAGTAAAGCTGAACCAACTAATTCTGTTCCAACCGCAAGAGTTGCCATTACAGCTGGGAATGGTAAGCCCAATCCCCAATCAGGATTACCAAACCAAGCAACGGTGTCACTAAAGTGACTGTACTTGTTGTAACCAGCTTGAAGTAAAATCGGAGCGAGATAAATTCTTAGAGCTAATGGCGCAAGCCCTTCAATGTTTCCTACTAAGCCGAGGAATTTTTTATAAAGTTGAGTTAAGTCCATGGATTATCCCCATATACGCAATAGTGTCAATTATCAGTGAAAGACCCTTAGACAGAGCACAAAATTTCACGTAAACCAAAACTTTTAGCAAAAAAGTATTTTTTCAAGTTTAACTACCGCTAAACTATAGTCTAAATTTTAATCTTTGCTTGTCCTTAGAATGATTAAATAAAATAGTGAGTGTATTCTTGCTACAGCAAGGGAACAAGGCAGTTTGTCATTACATAAAAACATGCCATATCACAGTCAATTCTTTTACTTTTTACAGATCATTATTATTATTCTGAATTCCTGCTTAACCTTGTCACTTAAAATACTATCTAGAAATCAAAAACCAAAATAAAGTACCTATAATGTGACATGACACAATGCTAATAAAAGATAACTATGTTAGCATCACTATTAATTGGTAAGACCAATTACCCAGAGTGAGATTTTGATTTGTTTTATGCTGTTTTTCATACAGTAAGAAGCAAACCAAAATGTTATTTTTAAATGCTGACCGATGCCCTTGTAGCTTTCAGCTTCTTTTTTAAAGTTACAGCTCATAGGCCAATTTGCATTATTTCCAAATAGAAGGTAGTGGTATGACAACCGAAAATGCAGAATTATTCAGTAACGCTTGGGAAGGCTTCAACTCAGGTGATTGGAAATCAGAAGTTAACGTCCGTGACTTCATCCAAAAAAACTATACTCCTTATGAAGGTGATGAATCTTTCTTAGCAGGTGCTACAGAGTCAACAAATACTCTGTGGGCTAAAGTCATGGAAGGTATCAAGCAAGAGAACAGTACTCACGCACCTGTTGATTTTGATACAAAAATGGTTTCAACCATCACATCTCATGATGCTGGTTACATTAACAAAGACCTTGAAACGATTGTTGGTTTACAAACTGATGCACCACTTAAACGTGCAATGCTACCTAACGGTGGTATCAGAATGGTTGAAGGTTCTTGTAAAGCTTATGACCGTGAATTAGATGCTGATGTCAAATACGTATACTCAGAGCTTCGTAAAACACACAACCAAGGTGTTTTTGATGTGTATACTCCAGAAATCCTTGCTTGTCGTAAGTCGGGTGTACTGACGGGTTTACCTGATGCTTATGGTCGTGGTCGTATTATTGGTGATTACCGCCGAATTGCACTTTACGGTATCGACTTCTTGATGAAAGACAAGCTAGCTCAATTCCACTCGCTTCAAGCTCAGTTTGAAGCTGGTGAAAAAGTAGCTGAAGTAATGCAACTTCGTGAAGAAATTGCAGAGCAACATCGTTCACTTGCACAAATGAAAAAAATGGCGGCTAAATACGGTTCCGATATTTCTCGCCCTGCCGTCAATGCACAAGAAGCTATTCAATGGACTTATTTTGGTTACCTAGCAGCAGTTAAGAGCCAAAACGGTGCTGCAATGTCTCTTGGCCGTACGTCTTCTTTCCTAGATATCTACATCGAACGTGATATTAAGAACGGCGTAATCACTGAAGAACAAGCTCAAGAAATGGTTGACCATTTCGTAATGAAACTTCGTATGGTTCGTTTCCTACGCACTCCTGAATACGATGAGTTGTTCTCAGGTGACCCAATTTGGGCAACAGAATCTGTAGCTGGTATGAGCTTAGATGGTCGTACTCTTGTTACTAAGAGCAGCTTCCGTTTCTTGAATACGCTTTACACTATGGGACCAAGCCCAGAGCCAAACATCACCGTACTTTGGTCTGATAAGCTTCCTGAAAACTTCAAAAAGTACAGTGCTAAAGTATCTATCGATACCAGCTCTATTCAGTATGAAAATGACGACCTAATGCGTCCTGATTTTGAATCTGATGACTATGCAATTGCATGTTGTGTGAGCCCAATGATTATTGGACAACACATGCAGTTCTTTGGTGCTCGTGCCAACTTAGCGAAAACCATGCTTTACGCTATCAATGGTGGCGTTGATGAAAAATCAAAAGCGCAAGTAGCTCCTAAATCTGATGCGATTACTGATGATGTACTTAATTACGATGATGTAATGGGCCGTCTTGATACCCTAATGGACTGGTTAGCCACACAATATGTGACTGCACTAAACTCAATCCATTTCATGCACGACAAATACAGCTATGAAGCAGCATTAATGGCGCTACATGATCGTGATGTTCGTCGTACTATGGCTTGTGGTATCGCCGGTCTTTCTATTGCAGCAGACAGCTTGTCAGCAATCAAATTTGCTGAAGTAAAACCTGTTCGTGATGAAAATGGTATTGCTGTTGATTTCGACATCAGTGGCGACTATCCGAAATTTGGTAACAATGACCCTCGTGTTGATGACATTGCTTGCGATCTTGTTGAACGCTTTATGGCGAAAATCCGCAACAAGAAAATGTACCGTGATGCAATTCCAACACAATCTATCTTAACCATCACTTCAAACGTGGTTTATGGTAAGAAGACAGGTAATACTCCTGATGGTCGTCCAGCAGGTGCTCCATTTGCTCCAGGTGCAAATCCGATGCACGGTCGTGACGAAAATGGTGCAATTGCTTCTTTGACTTCTGTTGCGAAACTGCCATTTGCTCACGCACAAGACGGGATTTCATATACTTTCTCTATCGTGCCAAACGCACTGGGTAAAGATGATGACAGTCGTCGTAAGAACCTTGCAGCTTTGATGGACGGTTATTTTGCTCATAACGATAACCGTGAAGGTGGTCAACACTTGAACGTGAATGTGATGAACCGTGAGATGCTTGAAGATGCCGTTGTTCATCCAGACAAGTACCCACAGCTAACAATCCGTGTTTCTGGTTACGCAGTGAGGTTCAACTCACTGACCACAGAACAGCAACAAGACGTTATCGCACGTACTTTCACTAAGTCTCTGTAAGGCTTAAAATCACTGCCAACAGATTCGTTTGTTGGCAGTGTTATTTCTAAAGTTCATCCGTTTGTATTTCAGAAATAGCACTATTTATTAGGTAAACTCATGGCAATTAATGGTCGCATTCATTCAGTGGAGTCTTTTGGAACTGTAGACGGTCCAGGCATCCGTTTTATCGCCTTTATGCAAGGATGCTTAATGCGTTGTCAATATTGCCATAATCGAGACACTTGGGATTTAGACGGCGGTAAAGAAGTCACTATTGATGAACTTATGTCTCAAATAACAACATATCGCCCTTTTCTAGAGTCGAGTAATGGTGGTGTTACTGCCAGTGGCGGCGAAGCCATTCTTCAAGCTGAATTTGTTGCTGATTTATTTGAAGCCTGTAAAAAAGAAAATTTACACACGTGTCTCGATACTAACGGTTTTGTGCGCAAGTACACAGCAGACATAGATAGATTGTTAGATAATACCGACCTAGTATTACTCGATATAAAGCAAATGGATGATGACAAACACATATTGCTTACTAAAGTCAGTAATCACCGAACATTACAATTTGCAGAATACTTAGCGAAAAAGAATCAGAAAACATGGATTCGATATGTTGTCGTTGGTGGATTTACTGAAGATATTGAGTCCGCAAAAAAGTTAGCTGAATTTGTAAAACCCATGACCAATGTCGAAAAGGTTGAATTACTTCCTTACCACGAATTAGGTAAGCATAAATGGGAAGCGATGGGAGAAGATTATCAGCTCACAGAGATACATCCTCCATCACGAGAAGTCATGGAAGAAGTGAAGAAAATATTTACCGATATGGGAATTAATGCAAGCTATTAGAAAAAGTTAAAGTTGTTCCCAGTAATCAGGCTCAAGACGCTCAAAAGCAGTTTTTAGAAGCAAAGCGATATCGAAATAACACGCTTTCGCAGTGAGCGGCTTACAATGGACTCCCATTGAAGTCAGTTTTGAACAAAGCTCTTGTCCCCAGCTAAAAATAGTTAACGGTAAAGGGTGTTCAGCACGCCAACCAAGCCAAATGAGCCCTTGGAGTGGCAAGCTTAAAAAGAACAGTGCATAACAAACGGCTTGTGGTAATGCATCCCAACCAGAAAAATACAGCTGTGAGCCACAGCTAACAATTGCCAATAAAGGCATTGAAAAAATGGCAACTTGAGTAGCTTTGACTACTCGATATTCGGGAAAGAAATAACCTAGTTGTTTTACCATAGGCCAAGTTTTCATATAACGATGACCAGTACGTAATTTTTTTATAATTGTCATTGTTTGAAAGGTCTCCCGACTTAATACTTCTAATTTGAGCATAGCATAGCGAATGCTATGGAAACCAGTTTTCAAGCCCAAAACTGCTTTTTGGGCTATTTATGAATTAAATTTAATACACAATTGCAGAAGGTTTAACCATGTCCAATCAATTTGTTTTAGTGCTTAATTGCGGTAGTTCGTCACTAAAGTTTGCGGTTATGGACGCCCAAACAGGTGAAGACAGAATTTCAGGCCTAGCCGAGTGTTTTGGCTTAGAAAATTCAAGAATTAAGTGGAAAACTAATGGTGAAAAGCAACAAGCTGATTTAGGTGCTTTTACCGCTCATCGCGAAGCAATTGAGTTTATTGTAAATAAAATCCTAGCTGCACAACCAGAACTTGCTGAGCAAATACAAGCTATCGGTCACCGTGTAGTTCATGGTGGTGAGAAATTCACACACTCAGTCGTTATTGATGAGCAAGTAGTTAAAGGTATCAAAGAATGTGTTTCTCTTGCACCTCTTCATAATCCTGCTCATTTAATCGGAATTCGCGCAGCACAAGCTTCATTTCCAAATCTTCCTCAGGTTGCAGTGTTTGATACCGCTTTCCATCAAACAATGCCTGAAGAATCATTTATTTATGCTCTTCCATACAAACTGTATCGAGAAAATGGTGTACGTCGCTATGGTATGCATGGCACAAGCCATCTATTTGTTAGCCGTGAAGCTGCAAAAGTTCTGAATAAAGATATTTCAGAAACTAATGTAATTTGTGCTCATCTGGGTAATGGCGCTTCAGTAACAGCCATTAAAAACGGTAAGAGTGTTGACACTTCTATGGGGCTAACGCCGCTTGAAGGTCTAGTGATGGGTACTCGTTCTGGCGATCTTGATCCTTCAATCATTTTTCACTTAGTTAATCAGCTTGGCTACACCCTTGATGAAGTAAATAACTTACTGAACAAGCAAAGCGGACTGCTTGGAATATCTGAACTCACTAACGACTGCCGTGGTATTGAAGAAGGCTATGAAGAAGGACATAAAGGTGCAAAACTAGCACTAGAAATCTTCTGCTATCGTCTTGCAAAATACATTGCGTCTTATACCGTTCCACTGGGTCGTTTAGATGCCATTATCTTTACAGGTGGTATTGGTGAGAACTCTGATTTAATCCGTGAAAAAGTGCTAAACCATTTAAGCATCTTCAATTTCAATGTTGATAAAGCCCGTAACCAAGCTGCACGCTTTGGTAATAAAGGTGTCATCACTGCTGAAGGTAGCCCGATTGCAATGGTTATCCCAACCAATGAAGAATGGGTAATTGCACAAGATTCAATTAAACTTATCAATAAGTAAGTTACTTTAGGTCGCCGCTGAAAAGCGGCGTTTCTGTTTTACGTTGTCACTTTGGAGTCACTATGACGCGGAAAATTATGCTTGTCCCGATGGGTACTAGCGTAGGTTTAACCTCAATCAGTCTTGGCATGGTACGCGCCCTTGAGCAGCACGGTATTAAAGTGCAATTCTTTAAACCAATCTCTCAACTGAGACCAAGTGATCATGGCCCTGAGCGTTCGACGACAATTCTTAGTACTTCACCTACGGTGAACCCGCTAGAACCATTTTCAATGGGTTATGCAGAAAAGCTTATCAGCTCAGAACAAACTGATGTTCTGATGGAGCAAATCATTGCTCGCACTTCTTCTTGTGCTCATAACACTGAATTACTGGTTATAGAAGGCTTAGTGCCAACTCGACAACATCCATTTGCTGATGAGATTAACTCAGCAATTGCTAAAGCACTTGATGCTGATGTTGTATTCGTTGGAACACCAGGTACTGATACTCCAGCAGAATTTAATAGCCGTCTAAAGATCACTCACCAATCTTGGGGTGGTAAAAAGAATAAAAGTTTGATTGGTGCCATTATCAACAAAGTCAATGCACCTGTTGATGAAGAGGGTCGAACTCGCCCTGACCTTTCAGAAGTATTTGATCCTGATGGTAATAATGAGCCGGCTATTGATAGCTTTGATATGCCGAAGCAACCACCAGTTAAAATCCTTGGTAAAGTGCCATACAACGTTGAGCTTGTTGCACCGAGAGCATCTGACTTAGCTAAACATTTGAGTGCAAAAATCTTAAATGCTGGTGATATGCATACTCGTCGCCTTCGTAAGGTAACCTTCTGTGCTCGCAGTATTCCAAATATGGTAACTCACCTAAAAACAGGTTCACTGATTGTCACCTCAGGTGATCGCTCAGATGTGATTGTTTCAGCCTGTTTAGCTGCCATGAACGGCGTTAAAATCGGTGCCTTATTACTCACTGGCAGCTACGAGCCTGAACCTGAAATTCTAAAGCTTTGTAACCAAGCGTTTGAAACTGGGCTTCCGGTGTTTATGATCGATACCAATACATGGCAAACATCATTAAATATCCAACGTTTTGACCACGAAGTGCCCGTTGATGACTCTGTTCGTATCGAATCTGTTCAGCAATTCGTTGCTCAAAGCATTGATTCCAGCTGGGTAGAAAGTATTGCTAAAGGCACACAGCGTGAACATCGTTTATCACCACCAGCATTCCGTTATAAGCTGACAGAACTTGCTCGTGCAGCAGCTAAAACCATTGTACTTCCTGAAGGCGAAGAGCCAAGAACAATTCAAGCTGCAGCCATTTGTGCAGAGCGCGGTATTGCTAAGTGCGTACTTTTAGGCAATGAAGATGAAATCCGTCGTACCGCTGAGCTGCAACAAGTTGATCTTGGCGAAGGCGTTACGATCATCGATCCAACAGCGGTTCGCAATAACTATGTGGAACCAATGCTTGAACTTCGTCGTCATAAAGGACTCACTGAGGTTGTCGCTAAAGAGCAGTTAAAAGACAACATGGTATTAGGTACAATGATGCTTTCAAATGATGAGGTTGATGGCATTGTCTCTGGTGCTGTGAACACTACGGCAAATACCATTCGCCCACCATTGCAATTGATTAAAACTGCACCAGGTTCAAGCTTAGTCTCATCCATCTTCTTTATGTTGATGCCTGACCAAGTATTTGTGTATGGTGACTGTGCGATTAATCCAGTTCCAAACGCTGAGCAACTTGCAGATATTGCGATTCAGTCAGCAGACTCAGCAAAAGCATTTGGCATTGACCCTAAAGTTGCCATGATCAGTTACTCAACTGGCACATCTGGAACAGGTAGTGATGTAGAAAAAGTGCGTGAAGCAACGGAAATTGCTAAAACAAAACGCCCTGATCTAATGATTGATGGCCCACTTCAGTATGATGCTGCTGTAATGGAAAACGTGGCCCGTTCTAAAGCTCCTGACAGCCCAGTAGCTGGTCAAGCGACGGTATTTGTTTTCCCTGATTTAAATACGGGTAATACAACCTACAAAGCTGTACAAAGAAGTGCTGATTTGATCAGTATTGGTCCAATGCTTCAAGGTATGCGTAAGCCTGTGAATGACTTATCTCGCGGCGCATTGGTGGACGACATTGTTTATACCATTGCTCTGACTGCGATTCAGGCAACTCAGTAAATGTCTAAGTAAGCTCCTCAATTTGAGGAGCTTTTCTCTAATCGAAATGCTCTTTCATCAAATAACGAATCACATCAATCAAAAAAGCTGTGGTTACTCCGAATAATAACAAGCCACCCATCGACTCAAAACCACTTAATAATCGGCCTGAATCTGAAAGTACAATATCTCCATATCCAAGCGTCGTTGAGGTAACGGTCGAAAAATAAAGCGCATCACTTAACTGGTTAAATTCACCGATGTAAATATATAAACCAGCCCATAACCATGCTTCAATGGAATGCAAAGCAATCATGATCAGCATACTGCCAATGACGATACCCATCACTGCTAATGGCTTGGGCCTTTGCGATTTAACAGGCCAAAAATCTCGTAAAAAATGAGACAGATACACCAAACCGCCAACGTGAAAAAACACACATAAAATAATCATGCCTGTTCCAATTGCAATTTGGTGTAATAAAGACATAGATTCTCGTTTAGCTTATGACTTCCATTAATGCATTCTCATCGATCACTTTAATGCCTAGCTCTTGAGCCTTAACTAACTTAGAACCAGCGGCATCACCCGCTACGACACAATCCGTTTTCTTAGAAACACTACCAGCAACTTTAGCACCAAGATCTTGTAGTTTAGCTTTAGCATCTGAACGACTCAATTGAGTCAAGCTACCAGTTAGCACCCAAGTTTGTCCTTTCAGGGTTTGTACTTCTTCAGCCACTTCTTCTATTTTTGACCAATGAATACCAGCTTCAACTAAGGCATCAACGACATCGTTGTTATGTGCTTGAGCAAAAAAGCGCACAATGTGATGTGCAACTATGTTTCCAACATCTTCAACTTCGATCAATGAATCAATGTCAGCTTGGCGAACGTTATCTAGCTCTTTGAAGTGACTAGCCAAATTCGCTGCAGTCGCTTCCCCAACTTCACGAATTCCCAGTGAATATAAAAATTTGGCTAATGTAGTTCGCTTTGCGGCTTGAAGTGCATTCACCAAATTTGTTGCCGACCTCATGCCCATACGATCCAGCATGGTAATTGCTGATGCCTTCAGCCCAAATAAATCAGCTGGCGTTTTGATAAGCTCTTTATCAATAAGCTGCTCAACCACCTTGTCCCCCATTCCATCAATGTCCATGGCTTTTCGAGAAGCAAAATGCTTGATGGCTTCTTTTCGCTGGGCTTCACAGAACAAACCACCTGTACAACGGGCAACAGCTTCACCTTCAACACGCTCGACTTGGCTTTCACAAATCGGGCAGGTTAAAGGAAACTCAATATTTATGGCATCATCAGGGCGCTTTTCCGTTACCACGGCGGCAACTTGTGGAATGACATCGCCAGCACGGCGCACGATAACCGTGTCACTGATTTTAACACCCAGACGCTCAATTTCATCAGCATTATGCAATGTCGCATTAGATACCGTTACACCACCCACAAATACAGGCTTTAAACGCGCAACTGGCGTTAATGCACCCGTACGTCCAACTTGAAAATCGACTCCTTCAAGCAATGTCATTTCTTCTTGTGCTGGAAATTTATAAGCGATTGCCCAACGAGGTGCTTTTGCTACAAAACCAAGTTGATTTTGCTGTTCAATGCTGTTGGTTTTCACTACCACACCATCAATTTCAAACGCAAGATCATCACGAATATCAATGATATTTTTATAGTAGTCTTCAACTAAATCAACATCATTACACACTTTAACTTCTGAACTTACTGGTAAGCCCCAAGATTTTAACTGTTGAAGTTGATCATAATGCGTTTCAGCTAACGGCCAATTTTCAGGTTCTACAACCCCGAGAGAATAGGCATAAAAGTCTAAATTACGCTTAGCAGTAATACGGCTATCTAACTGTCGTAAACTGCCTGCTGCGGCATTTCTAGGGTTTACAAAAACTTTATCGCCACTTGTTTTTGCCGCTTCATTTAAATCATTGAATGCTTTACGTGGCATAAACGCTTCACCACGTACTTCCACAAGCTCAGGAAACTCACCTCTCAAACGCAGCGGAATTGAACGTATGGTTTTAACATTTTCAGTGATGTCTTCACCGACAGAACCATCCCCACGCGTTGCAGCTCTTTCAAGTAAACCGTTTCGATACAAAATGCTTACCGCAAGACCATCCAACTTTGGCTCACAGCAATAATCAATCTTGCCAACTTTATCTGAGTTACGTTTATTGAATGCTTCCATATCTTGTTGGTCGAAAGCATTATCTAAACTCAACATCGGTTTTAAATGAGTAACTTGCTCAAATTTATCTAAGGGAAAGCCACCTACTCGCTGCGTCGGAGAGTCAGGCTTAATTAACTCTGGATGACCCTTCTCCAACTCTTTTAACTTGTTAATTAGGCGATCATATTCAGCATCAGGAATAGTAGGAGCATCATCAACATAATAATTAATGTTATGTTGATTCAATGTTTCAGTTAATTCTGCAATTTGTTGTTCAGGAGTATTCATATCTAATCTAAAAAATAATAAGGCCGCTAATGCGGCCTTTGAAAACTGAGGATTTAGGCTTTAATTCGTCTTATATAATCTTGTTTATTTTCGTCATCCCATGGCTGACGTTGACCATCACAAACAATCGCATTGAGATCATCGGCCATTTGGAATGCTGAATTTAGCATGATGGAGAAATTACGTAATGCTTCTCCATGACAAGGCAATCGCATAAACATTACAATACCATGACTCGTGAACTGCTCCATATTATCAGGGTCAAATGTACCAGGGTTAACCATGTCTGCAACAGAGAAAATGACATTTCCAGTGCCAGCATTATCTTCATGTCGGTGAAAGATGTTCATTTCACCAAACTTAAAGTTCAGGCTTAACATACAAGGCAGCAATTCAGCTCCTTTTAGAGTGTCACCCTCTTTTGCCATAACATGTAACACTAAAACATCATGGGGATCTGGTAACTCTTCATCAATTTTGACTTCAGGCTCGACCGTGTCTTCGACAACCGGATCAGCAATGATTTCTACTTTAGGCTCTTCAACTATAACTTCAGGTTCATTAAACGTTGATTCTTCAAATAGACTTGCTTGAGTAGGTTGCTCAACCTTAGGCTCTGATACTTCCACGTCAACTTCAGGCCCAGTTTCATCAATTACAGGCTCAACTCTTTGAGCTGAGGCTTGAGATGTAGCAGTTTCAGTCTCAGGGGCGTTTTGTGGTTCAGCAGCTACTTTTTCCGCCTCACTGAACTTTCGAACACGCACTGCACCAATACCGTCTGCATCAAATCCTTCTGAATCTCTATGTTTAGCTTCAGATCTTTTGATTTCGGGTCGCTTCTGATCTTTGATGGTATTCGACTGATGTCGTCTTATAGACCATACACCGTGGATTAATACAGCTAAAATTGCTAAGCCACCCACAATTAAGAAAACAAGTTGAAGGTCTTCCATTTGTTACCCTGTTTTATAAATCTTTATTTAACAAAAAGCGTGATATTAGAACTTAATATATCGCTTTTAAATTTATCCTACATCTGCAAGCGCCACGGCTTCATCAACGTCTACAGCGACGATTCTAGAAACGCCTGGCTCATGCATAGTTACGCCAATTAACTGATCAGCCATCTCCATGGTGATCTTGTTATGGCTTATATATATAAATTGCACTGTTTGAGACATTTCTTCAAGTAATCGACAGAAACGTTCAACATTTGCATCATCTAATGGTGCATCTACTTCATCCAACATACAAAAAGGTGCTGGATTCAATCTAAAAATTGCAAACACCAATGATAATGCGGTTAGCGCCTTTTCTCCACCAGAAAGTAAATGAATTGTACTATTCTTTTTACCTGGTGGTCTTGCCATGATGGTAATACCTGTTTCTAAAAGGTCATCACCCGTTAGCTCTAAGTATGCACTGCCACCACCAAAGACTTTAGGAAACAACACTTGGAGGTCATTATTTACCTTTTCATAAGTCTCTTTAAAACGACTGCGAGTTTCTCTATCAATCTTACGAATTGCAGACTCAAGGCTATCTAAAGCTGAGGTTAAATCATCGTTTTGCTTATCGAGATAGTCTTTTCGCTCTTTTTGCTGTTCAAACTCTTCTATCGCAGTTAAGTTGATGGCGCCAAGGCGAGCAATTCGTTGTTTAACTTTTTCAAGCTCCTCGTGCCAGTTATTTATATCAGCATTTGGAGGCATTTCAACCGCAACTGAATGAATATCGACTTTTTCTTCTTTTAGCAGCTCCAATTGACTGTTTATTTGGCCTTTGATGCCTTCACGCGATATTTTTAGCTCACCGATTTGCTTCACAATACTTTCTTGCTGGCTAACAAATTGTTTCTGTTGATGAGTAAAATCATTTACTTGAGCTTGTATATGAGTCTGTAATTGCCTTATCACTGTTAACTCACTTTGCTGCTCACTATGAAGCTGAACTTGCTTTTTCAATTCTTGCTCAAGCGCTCGAGGAGAAAGAACTCCAATCTCTGCATCTTTCGAATCTAATGAATTTTGTAACTCTTGTACTTTACTATTAAACTCATCAATTCGATTTTTTGTTTGGATGATTTGTTGCTCACAAACAGCAAGCTGTGTATTTATCTTTTGATTGTGCGTGCCACCAGTATTGAGCTTTTGTTGTAATTCATTAAGCGTTGCTTTGACTTGTTGAACTTGACTTTGCTTCTGCTTCATCGTTTGCTCGGTAGCGATGAGCAAACTTGCGACGTCTTCAATTGAGACTTCTATTCGCTGCTGTTTTTCTTGCTCAACTTCATCAGTAAGTTGTAATTCTACAATTTGTTTTTGTATTTGATCTATTCGTTGTGCGATTTCTTGTTTTCGTAAGTTATCTTTTTGCTGTTGCTCTGATATCACGGTAATGGAAGATAACAAACTGGATCGTTTAAGTTCAATCTGTTGCAATTCTTGATTCAGATTTAGTAATTCATCGTTAACTTCATTCTTACGTTCAAGCGAGTCAGCTAATCGTTGGTTAATGCGTAAAATGAGAGCCTTAGAATCCGTAAGCTGCGCTGATAACTCTAACTTTTCAGATTGAAGACTAAGCTGAGATGATTCTGTATTTTGTTTTTCAAGGATAAAGCCATCGCCAACAATGTAACCATCTTGGGTTAAATACATCATCTGGATATTACTTTTTACTGCAGCTAAAGCTTGTGTCTTAGTTTCAATAAACTCAACGTTGTTGAACCAAGGAGCTAAATTGACTTTAGAAGATGTAATGACTGCATTTTTGAACTCTGTTTTCTGATGAACAAAACCTATTTCTTCGGCACTCGTTGTATCAAAATATGCATGATTAAGAATATTCCCGAGCAGTAACTCAACAGGCTTTTCCCAACCTTTGTTTACGTTTATCACTTGCCAAATTGGAGATTCACTCTGTTGGTGATCACTCAACCATTCTTCAATAATGTTGATTCGGCTAGATTTCTCTGTAATCGCTGTCTCAACTGTTTTTTGTTCTGCTGTTATTGATAAAACTTGTTGTTCCAATTCAATAAAATTACGTTTAGCTTTATCTTGTTTCTGCTCTAACTGTATAATTTTTTGATGAGCTGAGTGTAATTCATTTTGCTTTTTATCAACATCAACCTGCTCTTGAGCGAGTGAGTCTTGCTGTTGATTGAGTTGTTGTAACTGCTGTTCTAAATGTGAAACATTTTGCTGTTTATGCGTTTGTTGAGATTGATGGAGCTGAAGCTGAAGCTTGAATTCTGAAAGCTGCTGACGCTGGGTACGCTCAGTATCAGACAAAAGAGTATATTCACTCTGGACATCTTCTAAGCTTAACTTAGACTCTTCAACCTGCTCTTGAATTACTTCAAGCTCATTTTGAGAATTGATGAGCTCTGAACGTAACTGCGTACTCTTTTCCTGCTGTACTTTTAAATCGGACTCAAGCTCTAATTTTTGTTGCTCATCTTTTTCAAGCTGCTCTAACAACTTCTTATCAAGTTGTTTTTGATGAGTACTTTGTTGTTCAAGTCTCGCAATTTCAGTGCCTGTTTTATAAAAAGCTTCTACTTGATTCTGCTCTTTAGCATTGAGCTCGCTTAATTCTAGCGAAAGCTTGGTATGTTGTCCTTTTACAGACTCAATCTCAGCATTGATCTTTTCGAGCTCAACATCTAAACGATTAATTTTAACCGTAGTTTGATCAACTTGAGTTGTGTGCTCTTGATACTTTAAAACCAAAAGTTCTGCATGCAGTCTTCTTTCAATTTTTTTTTGTTCACGGTACTTAAGTGCAGACTTTGATTGAGATTCTAACTTTTTAAGTTGAGTCTCAAGTTCATTGCGTATATCAAATAAACGTTCTAAATTTTCACGAGTATGGCGAATGCGGTTTTCAGTATCTCGGCGGCGCTCTTTGTAGCGAGAGATACCCGCAGCTTCTTCGATAAAAACTCGTAAGTCTTGAGGCTTAGATTCAATAAGACGAGAAATCATACCTTGTTCGATAATGGCATAACTTCTTGGCCCAAGCCCGGTACCCATGAATAAATCCGTAATGTCTTTTCTACGACACTTCTGTCCATTCAAAAAGTAAAATGAATCACCGTCACGGCTGACTTGGCGTTTTACCGATATTTCTTGGTAGCTAGAATACTGTCCTGCAAGGCGTCCATCCTGATTATCAAAACTGAGTTCAACACTTGCGACAGATACGGGTTTTCGAGCATTAGAACCACTGAAAATCACATCAGTCATTGCTCCACCTCGTAAATGCTTGGCACTACTTTCACCAAGCACCCAACGAACAGCATCGATCACGTTCGACTTGCCACAACCATTAGGCCCGACAATACCGGTAAGCGCTTTTTCAAACGGGATTTTTGTTGAATCAACAAACGACTTAAATCCAGCCAGCTTTATTTGTTTTAATTTCATTCAGAGGCCGTGCCCAATTAACTATTTCGATTTGCTGTTGTAGATTTTGTGTTTATTCAAGGCGGCGAATGTGGGGTGTAGTTGTTCTACATAAGCATTCGGCAACACCGAAGAAACGAAAAATATACACAGCCCTTCGGGTTACGCCTAAAATTGGCAAACTCTTTGTTACTCATATTTCATTGACCGACATACAAAACTGTCGTTACTGCGTTTAGCCCACTAAACTTCATTCTTCGTGCCTCGATTTTGCCAATTTTAGGCAGTAACAAATCGAAATGACTAATTGGGAACGGCCTCTAGAGGCTGTAACGGTTTATTTTTTATGGAATAACAATGGTACTTTAGCAAAGCACGCAGCATTTTGTAACGTTTTTTACATCTTTCAGATTGCACTTTACTTGTTATTTTAAAGCAAGTTATTCACAATCAAGCTATTGTTGATTTTAGGTATTTTGATAATGAATCAAAAAAGCACCAATAAAAGTGGCGTGAATTATTTTCTTGAAGGTTTTAGCCTGATTAAAAGACCTGGTTTGAGAAGCTTTGTGTTTATTCCACTGACCATTAACTTCTTGCTTTTCGCCGTGGCTTTCTATTTTGCATTTGGCAGAATGGAGCAACTCTTTAATTGGTTAAATGGTCAGCTTCCCGACTTTTTATCTTGGTTACACTTTTTATTATGGCCAATTGCTATCGTCTCGCTATTGATCACCATGTCATTTATTTTTAGCTCGGTGATGAATTGGTTAGCCGCCCCTTTCAATGGCTTACTTGCAGAAAAGGTCGAACAGGCACTCACAGGAAAACCGCTTAATACAGGCGGCACCATGGATTTAATCAAAGATTTGCCAAGAATCCTCGGACGAGAGTGGCAGAAACTCAAGTATTACCTACCGAAAGCAATTTTATGCTTGTTATTGTTTATTATTCCAGGTGTAGGACAAACTGTGGCACCAATCGTTTGGTTTATTTTTACCGCATGGATGATGTCGATTCAGTATTGTGATTATCCATTCGATAATCATAAAGTGAAATTTGATGATATGAAGTTTGCACTAAAGAATACCAAAGGCACGTCTTACACGTTTGGCGCTACTGTTTCATTATTTTCAATGATTCCAATCGTGAATTTTATTGTCATGCCAGTGGCGATTTGTGGAGCTACGGCTCTGTGGGTTGATAAATATCGCCCTGCCTACCGTAATACCGTTATTGCTCCTGAATAAATAGATTTGTCATGACTTGTAGTTGCTTCTCCCCTATTGACTCTAGAGTGAGAAAGCACCTACAGCTTCCAACTTTTCAGTAATGTCAGACTGATGATCTTTTAAATCATTCAAAAATCACCTTCCCTGAAACATCTTGTAAAACTTATTCACAATTAGTTTTCCACATCACATTGTTTTTCTGACAAAATATCAAAAAAAATTACAATCAATTAGAACAGGTAGTTCAGGTTTGAAAAAAACTCTTTCGCTATTTACCGCTTTCTATTCCAGCTTTTTTTCTTCAGTTGCTCTCGCAGGCGTATCCCAACAGCAAAATATTCAAATTCCTACATTAACCCAAGCCGCAAACATTGATGGTGCCATTGACGAACCTCAGTGGAACAATGCTGCAGAAGTGACACTCAATTTTGAGACTCGTCCAAGAGAAAATATTGCCGCTCCCGTAACCACTAAAGCAAAAATTTATGCGACGAAAGACTCAATCTTTGTTGCATTCAAGGCTTTTGATCCAAACCCTGACCAAATAAGAGCAAACCTTAGAGACAGAGACAATTCGTGGGGAGATGATACTGTTGGCATACGCTTCGATACCTATAATGACTCTAAGCTTGCTTATAACTTTTTCGTGAACGCCTATGGTGCCCAAGCAGACAGTATTGAGAATGAATTAACAGGTCAAGAAAGCGATGCTTGGGATGGTATCTGGTACAGTGCTGGAAAAAAAACAGATGATGGTTTCCATGTAGAAATGGAACTGCCTATTTCAATGTTTGTATTTGATGATTCTCTTGATATGCAAACCTGGGGAATCGACTTCATTCGCTATTACCCTCGTAGTGAAGTCGTTAGAATCGCCAACAATAAAATTGATCGCAACATTAACTGCAACCTTTGCCAAATAGGTACTGCCACCGGTTTATCTGGCGTTTCTCAAGGTAGCGGAATTCAAATCACACCATCTTTGGTTGCTTCGAGGCAATCAGAAAGAGATTTATACCCGAATACTCCATGGGAAAACGAAACAGAAGTTGAGCCCGGTTTAGATTTCCGTTGGTCAATTACGCCTTCAACGTTATTAAACGCAACAATTAATCCTGATTTTTCTCAAGTGGAAGCAGATGCAGGGCAGCTGGACGTTAACACGACTTTCGCACTCTATTTTCCTGAAAAACGCCCATTCTTCTTAGACAATAAAGATTATTTTGATACCCAGCGTAACCTTTTGCATACAAGAAACATTGCTGCACCAGATTATGGCGTAAAAGTCACCAGTAAAGTCGACCAACATACGTCTGCATTACTGATTACTCAAGACTCTGAAACTAACTTTTTAATACCTGGGAACCTCGGATCTGAGGTCGCAAGCCTTGACGATAAAAGCACGAACATTGCAGCTCGATACCGCTATGATGCTACGGAAAAATTGGCCATTGGCACTCTCATAACGGCTAAACAATCTGAGGGCTACCATAACTACTTGGTGAGCGGTGACTTAAAATACCAACCCAGCAATCAAGACACTTTTAGAGTTCAAGCGGCATTATCTCAAACTGAATACCCTGAATATCTGCGAGATAACATCGACTGTGACATCAGAGATTGTGAGTCATACTTACGAACAAATATTGATGACGACTTTACAGGTAATTACTACCGTCTGAATTACTCTCACGACACACGTAATTGGAATGCCTTTGCTACCTACGAATCGTATTCTGACGATTTTAGAGCAGATTTAGGCTTCATTGAAAGAGTCGATTTTAATAAGTTTGTTTCTGGTGGTGGCTACAGCTGGTTTTATGATCAAGGTTTTTTTAATGAAATCAGACTCTCAGGTGATTGGGATATCACGCATAATGACAAAAATGAACTTTTAGAGAAAGAAGCTCAAGCTGAAATCAGATTTTGGGGTAAGTATCAAAGCTTTGTTCGTTTTATGGTTTTTGACCGCAATCGAGTAGGCTTAAGACAAACTGCCGGCGACATTGATCAAATTAAACAAAATGCTCAGTTATCGATTGATAATGAAACAACGTTATTTGAAGAAACCTTTTATCTTTTTGACTTAGAGTTTGATCCTATTCCAAACCTTTCTCTCGCAATCAATGTGAATTACGGTGATGAAATCGATTTCACCAACAATCAACTTGGTAAAAACTTACGAATTAGACCGTCATTAGAGTGGGACATTCTAGATAACTTAGCAATGGAAGTGACCCATAATTACAAACGTTTAAATGTAGAACAAGGTCGTTTATTCACAGCTAATTTAACGGACTTAAGGTTAAACTGGCAATTCAGCGTAAAAAGTTTCATCCGCTTTTCTAGCGTATATAGAGATATTGATAGAAATCTAGAAAACTATAAAGCTGAATTCAGGCCAAGTAATAAAAATACTCAACGCATCAGTAATGAAGTGTTGTATGGATATAAGCTTAATCCATTGAGTGTTTTCTATCTTGGTTATTCAGACAATAGTAGAGCCAATGACCAAATCGACTCTTTAACACCTAATGAACGCAGAATATTTATGAAAATCAGCTACGCATTCGTAATTTAAACTACGTATAACACAAATTAATCTAGAATATAGAAAGAGCATTACATGCTCTTTTTATATTTCACGTTTATAACCAAAATCAAACACACGGCAAATCACTTATAACCAAACGGAATATAGAAGATAAAACTATCACTTTCCTTTAATACTGTTATCACTATGATTTACTTAGAAATCACAGGAGTTAGATAACCATGAGTAAAATTTTTGAAGATAATTCACTGACAATTGGACGTAGTCCGTTAGTTCGTTTAAACAGAATCGGTAATGGCAAAATTTTAGCTAAGATTGAATCTCGCAATCCAAGCTTCAGTGTAAAGTGTCGTATCGGTGCAAACATGATCTGGGCTGCTGAAAAAAACGGAAATCTTACCAAAGATAAAGAATTGATTGAGCCTACTTCTGGTAACACTGGTATCGCATTAGCCTATGTTGCAGCAGCTCGTGGTTATAAATTAACGCTGACGATGCCTAACAGCATGAGCTTAGAGCGTAGAAAATTACTGAAAGCTTTAGGTGCTAATTTAGTGCTTACTGAAGGACCTAAAGGAATGAAAGGCGCAATTGATAAAGCGGAAGAAATTCGTCAATCAAACCCTGAAAAATACGTTCTGCTCCAGCAGTTTGATAACCCTGCTAACCCTGAAATTCATGAAAAAACAACGGGACCAGAGATCTGGGAAGACACAGACGGTGAAATAGATGTATTTGTAGCAGGTGTCGGCACTGGAGGTACAATCACAGGTGTCAGCCGCTATATCAAAAACACTCAAGGTAAAGCGATTACGTCAGTTGCTGTAGAACCTGTCGACTCGCCAGTTATAGCCCAAGTACTTGCTGGTGAAGACATCAAGCCGGGCCCTCACAAAATTCAAGGTATTGGCGCTGGCTTTATCCCTGGCAATTTAGATCTTTCAGTTGTGGATCGTGTTGAAGCGGTTAGCAATGAAGATTCAATTGAGATGGCGCATAAACTAATGACTGATGAAGGTATTCTCGCAGGTATTTCATCTGGTGCAGCTGTAGTTGTCGCTGAACGCCTATCCCAGCTCGATGAGTTTAAAGATAAAACTATTGTTGTCGTTCTCCCATCTGCAGCTGAGCGTTACCTTTCTTCTGCACTGTTTCAAGACAAATTCTCTGACTTAGAAAACGTTCAGTAACCGTCTCGTTTAAATAAGCTCAGTGTTATCTGAGCTTTTTTATGCTTATTTTTTATAAAGGTAAATGTCTAAATACCTGCCTATAAATTTATTAAGCTATTATTTATAGAATTTTTTCAATGGCTGAGAGTAATGCGCCAATAAACTTTGCTCGTAATCAAATGCAAAGTTCATTTCAATCTTCTTCACATTTCTTGCCTGAGAATAGAATTGTGTGGTTAGGTTAGCGAGCTGTTGATAAGCAGTTTGATTCGATTCGATAAACTGGCTAATTGATCCCAGATTGGCAACGGTTAATGCCTTATCGACAGCTTCAAGTTGATTCAAAGTATATTGTTCAAAGATAGCCGTTGCTACTGCTTTTCGTCCAAGCGTGTCAGATGAAGCATCGGTTGGAAGGTGATAATAACTTTGCTGAGAAATAGGAATCTGCACTAAATTAAAACCGACGGAATTGGAGCTGATTGTGTCATTCAATTCATCAGCTACCCGTTTAACTTCTGATAAGTCAAAATTCGTGCTTAAGTCTCGATTCATGTCATCAGCCAATTCTTCCAAATAAATAACCTGATGAATAAAATCACCATGGACATGTTTCATCTTTATTTGCGACATTGATGCTTTAATTCCATCAACGTCAAACTTTAAACTATCCGAAGCGTTATGTACTTTGGCTGCATGAACAAAGCTAGGCATTAATGCCATTGCAGTAAAGAATAATTTGAAGTGTTTGCACATCAGTATTATCACCTATCAGTATGCATTCTGCTCTATCCGGAAAGTTTACTTATAAAATTTCTTTAAAGAACTCGAATAATAAGCCAATAGGTATTGCTCATATTCAAAACCAAGGTTCATACTAATTTGTCTTGATTTTTTCGAGTGCTGATAGACTTGAGTAGTTAGGCTATCGAGCTGTTGATATGCTTTTTTATTTTCTGAAATAAATTTATCCAAAGTACATAACTTTGCAGATTTAAGCTCATTATTTAATGCCTCTAATTTGCTCTCGATATATTGTTCATATATTGCAGTTCCAACGGCTTTACGTCCTAGTATTTCAGCACTCGAATCAAGTGGCGACTTATAATAAACCATCTGTTCATAAGGGATTTGATACATAACTTCACCAGTAGAACTACTAGCACCTAGATTATTTAAATCCGCAGCAATGTCTTTTACTTCAGGTAAATTGATGTTTTGAGAAATGTCTTTTGTCATCTCTGTAACAAGCTCTTCGAGATAGATCTCTTGGCGGATATAGTCTTTTTGAACATGTGACATATCAATTACAGAGATAGACCCTTGCAAACGATGATAATCAAACATCAAACTGTCTTGGTTGTTACTGACTGTAACAGCGCTAGCAGTATGGACTTGAGCAAGCAGAAGTAAAGTAATACTCGAAGTAATGTATTTACGCATAGCCTTAACCATTTAAAAGTTTTCATCATTCTAAATGGTTAAATAATAACCAACAAATAAATTACGTAATAACACATATTCAATAGCTATACACCCATGATAATTGAAGATGCATGTTTCAGGACTTTCTCAACGCAAATTCTTTGAGGCGCATTAGTGAAGGAATATCGGGATTCTTTCGAGCTAATGTAACAAAGAAGAATTGGCGCTAAGAAGCCCACGCAGTGCGGGTTGCACAGATTATTACGCTATGTTGTCAGTGCTTACAATAGCCCGCTATTGCCGCACTCTGTCGCTTTTATTAACAATCTGTGCACTCTCGCTGAAATCGAGCATCTTCAGCTATCATGAGGATATGTATATAGCTAAGCGTGATTAAACAGTCTAAAACTCCAGTTTTCTAATTCATTATGCGTCAATCTTTTATGGACGGTTTTCATCCACGACTGTGCGAGTTTTTGTTGTTCTGCTAAGGCTTGAAGCCCTGATTTTTCTAATGGGTTACCAAAAAAGTAATCACAAGCTTTGGCTACAGTCATAGCATTAGTTTCTCGATGAATTAAGACGAGTGACTGCTTACAGTCAACCGTACCTTCTTTTATCACCCTGTAAAGCCATCCGCATCGACTGTTTTGTTGCATAGTTTTCGAAAAACCTTCAACGCCCCACTTTCTACTTAACTTAAAACATGGAGATCGAGGCTGACTCACTTCAATTACAGCTTCACCCCATTGATACTGATCGCCAATACAAACATTATGCTCGTTCATCCCTACCGAGCTGATGTTTTCCCCCATTCCAGGGGCAAACCATTCTTGTTGCTGAGGAAAGGTTTTACGCCAAAAATCATAATGCTCAACAGGGTATTGATGCAAAGCTCTGTCCGCTCCACCGTGATGTTTTTTATCAGCGATACTATCTAGTTCTAGCCCGGTAAACCTGAGTTGCTGCTGCCCTTCGAGACGAGATTTAAACATCGCCGTCTCAAAATTCTCAAACGACTTAATTTGACCACCGTAAATAGCAAGGATTTGAAAGGTAGGTTTCATGATTTTTTACTCTTATCCCTAAGTTTCTCTATCTTATAAAACTTGAGGAAAAACTTCATCTAACTTAAATAGTTCTTTACCCGTCTCTGACGACAAACTCACTTGCACCATTTTCTCAGCCACTTCGCCACCTTCAATTGGTCTATAAGACTTCAATAATGGCAGGTATTTTAACACTGGCATTAGGTAAAAACCGATCGCTTCCCCAAATCGAAAATGATCACGCTCTCCTAGGAGCAGCGAGGGTTGAAATATGCTTACTCTTACAAAATTTAATCCTATAACTTGCTCTTCGAGCTCACCTTTCATCTGAAAATAAGGATTGTTACTTTTTGAATTTGCGCCTCTCGACGACACAAGAAGGTAGTGTTGTACTTTATTTTTAGCTGCTAGCTGAGCGACTTTCAGTTGGTAATCTACATCGACGATACGCTGTGCCTCATAAGATCCGGCTTGCTTTTTAGTCGTACCCAAACATGAAAATAAAACATCTCCAGTGAAAATATTGGAAAAATCGTCTAAACAATCAAAATTAACGACTTCATTAGACACGTTTTCAAAATCGTACTCTACTCTGCGACGAGTAATAGCAATCACTTTCGAATACTCGGCTTGATTCGCTAGTTGTGCCACTAAATTACGTCCTATTAATCCAGTTGCTCCTAATACAATGGCTGTTTTCATTATTATTCAACTTACTAATTGTTTTATTATACAATACTGGCAATTTTACAAATGATGAAGTAATTAACGTTTATGCCTGCTTTTTCTGTTTTTGAACCACCTGTTTTAGACACGAGTAAAACCAACAAAACTCAATACATTAATGCTCAAACTCAATTAGTGCGGGCATTAACACTAAAAAAAATCACAGAGAAGCATAAAGGCACCACGGTTATCGTCACCAACGACACCCCAACCGCACTCAATTTAGACGCTGAACTTAACTATCTGCTCGCTAACTCAGAGCATTCAGTCGCTTTATTTCCTGATAGAGAAACACTGCCATACGACAACTTCTCACCGCATCAAGATCTTGTCGCACAACGGTTAGAAACACTTCATCATTTAACTGAGAAAAAAAGCAAAGTTATCATTGTTCCAATCAGCACATTATTGGTAAAGCTGCCACCTCAAAAATTCATCACCGACAATGTACTGATTTTGAGTAAAGGTGATAACTACCATCTAGATTCGGTGAGAAAAACACTTACTGATACAGGCTACCATGCCGTTGAACAAGTTTATGAACACGGTGAGTTTGCTGTTCGAGGTTCAATTATTGATATTTACCCTTCTGGGTCTAAAAAACCGCTCAGAATCGAGTTATTCGATGATGAAGTCGAAACAATTCGATATTTTGATCCTGAAACTCAACGTTCGGAAACGGAAATAGAGTCCATCCGAATGCTACCAGCCAAAGAATTCCCTACTGATGATGCCTCAATTGAAACATTCAGAAAAAACTATCGCGCTATATTTGAGAAGGCCAGCAATGCTCCAGAGTCCATTTATCAACAAGTCAGTAAAAAAGTCATGCCTGCAGGCATTGAAAACTACCTGCCATTGTTTTTCGAGCAATGCGAAACCTTATTTGATTACCTCAATGAAGATAGCCAACTGCTCACCATCGGTGATATTGAGTCTGCAACCAAAAAGTATTTACTTGATGTAGAGCAACGCTTTGAAAATCGTAATGTTGATATACACCGCCCGCTACTCAAACCATCGGAACTTTATTTACTGACAGAACAAGTTTTTTCAGCGTTTAAGCCGATGCCACAATATCAGTTTGATGCGGAAACTAAATCAGCCAAATACCAAAAAGCAGAAGTAGATAAGCTTCCAAATATTGCGGCGAACCACAAGCTTAAACAACCTTTAGCCAATCTACATAAGTTTCTAGACTCATCAGATCGCACTTTATTTATTGCTGAATCTGAAGGGCGACGCGAAGCTTTAATTGAACTTCTACAGCAAATAGATGTAAAACCAAATCGATTTGAACATCTAAGTGACTATATTTCAGCAACTGATTCCGTTGGTATCATTGTTGCCCCTTTAAGTCATGGTGCAATCATAAAAGATGGCAAAAAAGACATTGCTATTATCTGCGAAACAGAGCTCTTTGGTCATAAAATCAGCCAAAAACGCCGTCACGACAAACAAAAGCAAATCAGCAGTGAAACACTCATAAAAAACCTTGCTGAGCTCAAAGTTGGACAGCCTGTGGTTCATTTAGAACATGGCGTAGGCTTATATAAAGGGCTCGAAACACTTGACACAGGTGGGATCGTCGCAGAGTACTTAATGTTAGAGTACGCCTCAGGTGACAAATTGTACGTACCTGTTGGTTCTTTACATTTTATTAGTCGATATAGTGGTGGTAATGAAGAGAATATATCACTGAATAAATTGGGCAACGAAACTTGGGCAAAAGCAAAGAAAAAAGCGATTGAACGTATTCGTGACATTGCTGCTGAATTATTGGATGTTTATGCCCATAGACAAGCTCGCCCTGGGGATGCCCGCAAACTAAGTCATCAAGAGTATGCTCAATTTGCTCAAGGCTTCCCATTTGAAGAAACGGTCGATCAAGAGACCTCAATTAATGCTGTCGTCACCGATATGTGTTCTCCAATTTCAATGGATCGGCTAGTGTGCGGAGATGTCGGTTTTGGTAAAACAGAAGTGGCTATGCGCGCTGTTTTTGTTGCGGTTAACGACGGTAAACAAGTAGTCGTGTTAGTTCCAACTACTTTGTTAGCTCAACAACATTATGAAAACTTTAAAGATCGATTTGCTGACTGGCCGTTTAGAATCGAGGTGTTATCGAGATTTAAGACTCCGAAACAACAGCAACAAATATTGGACGATCTTGCTGACGGTAAAGTTGATGTCGTAATTGGTACCCATAAACTGCTCAATGCTGACGCTCAATTTGAGCAACTAGGTTTACTTGTTATTGATGAAGAACATCGTTTTGGTGTACGTCAAAAAGAAAAAATAAAATCATTAAGAGCCAATGTCGATATTCTAACGCTCACGGCAACGCCCATTCCTCGAACATTAAATATGGCCATGTCTGGGATGCGAGATTTATCCATCATTGCAACACCTCCAGCTAAACGCCTGTCTGTAAAAACGTTCGTGAGAGAATATGACGAAGCAACAATAAAAGAGGCCATTCAGCGTGAGATTTTGCGTGGTGGTCAGGTTTACTTTTTACATAATAGTGTAGAAACCATAGAGAAATGTGCTGCCGACATTCAAGAGTTAGTACCTGAAGCAAGAGTAGTAACTGCTCACGGACAAATGAGAGAACGAGATCTAGAAAAAGTGATGTCTGACTTCTATCATCAGCGCTTTAACGTTCTTGTTTGCACCACCATTATTGAAACTGGTATTGATGTCCCTACAGCCAATACCATTCTTATCGATAGAGCTGATAAATTCGGATTAGCACAATTACACCAACTTCGAGGCCGTGTCGGCCGTTCTCATCATCAAGCTTATGCCTATATGATGACGCCACATCACAAACGACTCACGAAAGACGCCAAAAAACGCCTCGAAGCGATAGAAGCACTGGAAGACTTGGGCGCTGGTTTTTTACTTGCAACTCAAGACCTAGAAATTCGTGGTGCAGGCGAATTATTAGGTGATGAACAAAGTGGCCATATTACTAAAATTGGTTTTACACTTTACATGGAGTTACTTGAGTCCGCCGTTGAAAGTTTAAAACAAGGTAAGGAGCCATCGCTTGAGCATGTTGTGAACAAGCATTGTGAAATGGATTTACGCATTCCTGCCCTACTTCCAGAAGATTATATTGCCGACGTAAATATACGTTTGTCGCTGTATAAACGCATTGCTAATTGTGAGAGCGAAAAAGCCATCGATGAAATGAAAGTTGAGCTTATTGACCGTTTTGGCTTACTCCCTGCACCGGCGAAGAACCTGATGGATGTGACGTTATTAAAACGTAAAGCCAGTCGTATTGGCGCCAGTAAAATCGATATTCATGCAAAAGGCGGTAGTATAGAATTTGCTGATAATCACAGCGTAAACCCCGAATTTATCATTGGCTTATTGCAAACTCAGCCACAAATCTATCGAATGGACGGGCCAAATAAGTTAAGATTCTCTTTACCTGCTGAATCGAGCGATGACAGACTCAATTTAGTCAAACTGATTTTGAAACAGCTTTCCGAAAATAGATTGGGAGTGAGTAAGTGATACGTGCCACCAGCCTAGCTTTAGTTGCACTTTTAGCGACGTTTTCAGCTCGTGCAGTCGACCCAGGCCACTGGTTCGAGGTTGAAGTATACATTTTCAAAAGAGACACAATGCCTCAAAACGCCAATTTTGATGCTAAAAAGTCTCAAGAGCAGTGGACTGAAAAAGTAAAGCCCATTGCTTTAAGAGGGAACGTCGATTTAATCAGCCCAATCGCCATGGTAGAGCATATTTTACGCCCTGCAGTGAGTTGTATGCATGATGATCCAATCGCTCAACTTCACGACCTCTCTCGCTCATTGATGAATGATTGTGTCGATCACAACCCCATCATTCAAAAACGTTACCCTCAAGTTGTTCCGTTTAGTATTGGGGAATCTAAGCCAATTACGGCTTATAAAGGTGATGGGCCAACGTTACTGGCCAACTCACAAAGTCAATTTGAAAGCATCATCAAGAAAATTCAAAGGCAGCATGGTGTTCATAATCTATTGCATATGACTTGGCAGCAACCAATGCTTTCAAGAAGAAACGCAAAGGCCGTACACTTATTTGCTGGTCAAGATTATGAAAAACAATTTCAGCCAGACGGATTCCCTGTAAAAATAGATACTCTTGAAGAACATAATTCTGATGAAAATACACAGCTTCATCCGGAAATAATTTCAGATGTAGGCTCTGAAAGCGATACGACACAAGCAAGCTCTATCAATGAACCTTCTGCTGAAGCGCCGCCTAAACAAAGCCCAGTCTGGGAATTGGACGGTAAATTAAATATTTACCTACAGCATTACTTATACATTCAAGCTGATTTGCGTTTGCGTAATCAAGGATTACTTGAACATACATCAAGTGATGATGAGCTTAATGAGGCAAATGTTCCTATAGAACATGTGAAACAAGCTCAGCATTTCCTATTCTCCATACCAATGGTTCAAAACCGTAGAGTAAGAAGTGGAGAAATTCATTATTTTGATCACCCTAAAATGGGGATGTTTATTCAAATCAGAAAGATGAAGCAGCCTGAAGAAAAGCCAATCGGGCATGAATTTGAGGATTCACCTAAAACTATTGAACCTACTCAATAGATATCGAAAGGGTGTTCAGTCTAATTAGTCGGTTCTGAAAAAATCCATTTCAAGAGTTAAAATGTACGGCATCTGATTTACGCAAAATTCAGAGCCGTACCCCAAAAGCAAGATTTCTTAGATTTTGCATCAATTTCACTACAAAACAGCCAAAACTCACCATCTTTTTCGAGCAAAAAGAA
>NZ_JAFEUN010000041.1 GCF_016900895.1 Parashewanella hymeniacidonis | reverse complement strand
TCCTTCTGGAAACGCTCACTAAAAACAAATTTGCTTTTGATATTTATCACCAGAGTTGGACTTCCTGCTCTGGCGAGCTCGCTTGTATTTGTGACTTTAGATCATATAGATCTGATCAGTCCCTTATCTGCTTAGTATCTTGGGCAAAAGAAGGGATTATTGCTTTAACAAGTTCTGTATGCCCACATCGCGTTGCTTGTTCAATGAGACTAACTTGGTCTCGGGAGGAAGACTGCCTAGCCAAATGTATAGCTGTAATATATTGTTTATGTTTGAGAGAAAATAAAGCAAGGGAATCAGCTTTGGGCTTACTGAATATAATTCTTGCAGGCTGGAGAGGTCGCTCACCAATTTCTAAAGGCTGCTGAGCATACACTTTTTCTGTAAGTCTTATTACTCGTTTAAATCCTTCGGCTATTACATGCTTTGCTTCATCAATAATAGGTTTTGGGCATGCTTTAACTTCAGTATATTCTTGCTCTGAGTCATTTGTGTTGGTTGGGCTTGTGGTTACGCCTGATGTGGTGTGTTTCTTAGAATCTGCTTCGTAAAGTGTAAAATCTTCATGATCGATTATCCAGTTTTCTAAATTGTGGCTGTCACAACTTGCTGAGAAAATCACTTGATACTGATGTCCATTAAAGTGAATGGAACCACTTAAAATCAGACTGTCATCTACTAAAGGTCTGGACGTGGGCAAATCTACTGTACCACTAAGAGATTTTGAATCTTCATCAAAATCAGAGTTGCCAGGGCATACTGTAGCACTGAGTTGAAAGCTTAACATTGTTTAAGTGAACTCCTGATTACAAGGTAAAACAACGATTGCTGTTACGATGATATGGGCATTTAAATTGTAATTATGACTGCGACTGAGTGAAGAATAAGCGAGACTCATACTGCACAATAATTTTATAAATTATACACTTGTCGCTTGAATGCTTGCTGAATGCTGTTCATTGCCTAAGACCTATTTGTTAGGTGCGATTGCTGCTTGTACGACACGGACTTTTGATAAAATGGTGGCAAACTTGGTGTGGACCAACATTAAGCTTAACCGTCATGTTGTGCCTGAAGAACATTATCGAGTGGAATCGACCATTTTAAGCAAACGCATTTCAAATTCCAGACCTACTCAAGGAATTGTTCAAGCGAAGACTCAGTGCTTTGGTGAAGAGAAAAAGCTTTTATTGTCAAACGATTGGACATTTCTGGTATATACCCATGATACTTGAAGATGCATGTTTCAGGACTTTCTCAGCGCCAATTCTTTGAGGCGCATTAGCGAAGGAATACGGGATTCTTTCGAGCTAATGTAACAAAGAAGAATTGGCGCTGAGAAGTCCACGCAGTGCGAGTTGCACAGCGTGTTACTCTTCGTTGCCAGTGCTAACAATAGTTCACTATTGCCGCACACCGTCGCCTTGATTAACAAGTTGTGCATTCTCGCTGAAATCGAGCATCTTCAGGTATCATGGGTATACAAAAGAAACTTGGGTCCATATCGTGCAGCGGGTTACTAGGAGCCAGAGATAGTTTACGAGGTCTTATGCCTGAACAGTCATTGAGGAAATGATTGCTCAGGCATAGCATTGATTAAATTGCTTCAGTTGCGCGCTTTAGCCAAGCCAGATCTTCATCATTCAAATGAGAAGATAGATTGTCTAAGACCGTTGTATGATAACTGTTCAACCAGCGGATCTCTGCTTCAGTCATCAGCGACTTATCGAGTAAATGATGGTCGATAGGAGCCATGGTCAATGCTTCAAATCTCAGCATTTCACGCTCAGGTTGGAATAGCTTAGTGCACTGAGTAACGTATATGAGGTTTTCTATACGAATACCGAACTCATTGGCACGGTAGTACCCCGGTTCGTTAGAAATGACCATGCCTTCCAGTAGTGGAACAGCATTGCCTTTGGAGGCAACACGCTGTGGTCCTTCATGTACGTTCAAGTAGTGACCAACCCCATGACCTGTACCGTGGTCGAAGTCGAATCCATATTGCCATAAATATTGACGAGCAAGTGTATCTAATTGCTGACCAGATGTACCTTTAGGGAAGCGGGCTTTATCTAATGCTATGTGGCCTTTCAGAACCAAAGTGAACATTTGTTTTTGTTCAGCAGTGACTTTGCCAATGGCAACCGTTCGAGTAATGTCGGTTGTGCCATCAAGGTATTGTGCGCCTGAATCCACCAGATAAATCGAATTCATTGGCATGACAGCAGGCTTACCATTCATATGGTTGTAATGGCACATAGCTGCATTGCCACCAACGGCCGAAATAGTGTCAAAACTTGGCTGTTGATAAAGAGGGTCTAATTTTCTAAAGCTTTCTAATTTATCTGCGAGCTGGCCTTCGTCAAAAAGGTTACCTAAATGAACTTCTTTATCAAGCCAGGCTAAGAATTTAGAAACCGCAACGCCATCACGAATATGGCAAGCCTTCATTCCTGATAATTCAGATTCGTTTTTTTGAGCTTTGATGATGGCGATAGGATCATCCGCTGCAACGAGCTGTGCACTGTTTTTTTCAGCCGTTAGCTGTGTCCAAGCGTTGGCTGTGTTTGGATCGGCCAGTAGCTTTTTACCTTCGAGCAGGGCTAAGTGGTTTTGAAGCTCTGTCTCTGCGTAAAAGGTGACACCTTTACCCACATGCGCTTCGATATTGTCTGGTAACTTATTTAAGTCAACGAATAACTTAACTTTACCTTCGGCATCGATTAATAGCGTTGATAGGACTACAGGCAAACGTGGCACATCGTTACCACGAATGTTGAGTAACCAACAGATAGAGTCTAGCGCTGTGATTAACGCAACATCAGCATGATGTTCAGTAATCTTTTCTGCGATGAGAGTGCGTTTTTCTTGACTGGTTTTTCCTGCTTTTTCATTAGCAAAAATATGAATCGCATCGGTAGGCTTAACTGGGCGTGATTGCCAGCATGCATCGATAGGGTTTTTTGCAACTGACACCAGTTCAATGTTTGCTTTAGCAAGCTCAAGCTCAGCGCTTTTGAACCATTGATAGGTGTGTAATTTAGCATCAACACCAACTTTGCTGCCTGCTTTTAGGTTTTGAATCAACCACTGAACCTGAGGGGTATCAGTTAGACTTTCAAAATCGAAATGTTCAGCATCCACTTGTTGACGAACTTGAACAGTATAACGACCATCGGTAAATATCGCCGCTGTACGTTTTAAAATGATGGCAGCACCGGCTGAACCAGTAAAACCTGTTGTCCATAATAGACGTTCATTGTGTGCAGGAACGTATTCACCTAGATATTCATCCGCTCTAGGTACAATAAAAGCATCAATGCTCTGGTTACGCATCTCAGTGCGGACGGCATACAGACGTTCAGCAATGGCAGTATTCGCAGCCATAGTCTCTCCATCATAAGGTAAGGTAAGTGTTTGGATTATCGCTCTTTGCGAACAATGAATGCAAGTCATCCAAAATCTAAAAAGTGACATTTAGAGTGATTTTGTATACTTTATCCTCACAAGTGTCCAATAGGAGAATAATAATGACAATCGGAGTAGGCGGTTCAACGCCAAAAGTTGAACTGGAAAAACTGCATGATATGACGCAAAAACTGGCGCCAGTTTCATTGAATGAATTCAATCAACGAATTCGTCAGGCGCAAGAGTTAATGCAAGCCAATGGTATTGATGCAGTTTACTTAAACGCCGGTACAAATCTTTATTATTTTACGGGCACTCAATGGTATGCCAGCGAGCGAATGGTCGCTGCATTATTAACCGCTGGTGGGGAGCTAATCTATATCGCTCCTGCATTTGAGCTCGGGACATTAACCGATTATATGTTGGTAAAAGGTCGCGTTGAAACTTGGCATGAGAATGACAGTCCATATCAACTTTGTCATAAGGTACTCGCTGAGTTAGGGTTGGCAGAAGGGACAATTGGAATTGATGAATCTGCCTCATTCTTTTTTTATGATGGTTTAAAGCAAGCAAGCCCACAAATGACCTTTGTTAACGCTAAACCTGTAACGGCGGGTTGTCGTACTCAAAAATCAGAGTCTGAACTCACGATTTTACAGTGTGCTAAAGACATGACGATAGAAGTTCACAAAGCGGCTGCTCGGATCCTTTATCCTGGGATCACAACTCAGGAAGTTGAATCTTTTATCAATCAAGCTCATAAAGCAGTAGGCGCTGCATCTGGGTCCTACTTCTGTATTGTGCTGTTTGGTGAAGATAGTGCATATCCTCATGGTGTTAAAAATCCAAAAAGATTAGAGCTGAATGATATTGTACTCATTGATACTGGCTGTGAGTTGCATGGCTACCACTCTGATATCACTCGTACTTATGTCTTTGGTGAAGCAAGCGCAAGGCAGCGTGAAATATGGCAAGTTGAGAAACAAGCTCAACAAGCTGGATTTGAAGCTGCTCAATTAGGGCGGCCATGTGCTAGCGTTGATAAGGCTGCTCGTGACGTTATTGCTACGGCCGGTTTTGGGCCTGAATATGAACTACCAGGATTACCACATCGCACCGGTCATGGTATTGGTTTAGATATTCATGAATGGCCTTACCTCGTCGCCAGCGATACTACGCCATTAGCTGCAGGCATGTGCTTCAGTAACGAGCCAATGTTGTGTATTCCCGGTGAGTTTGGTGTTCGATTAGAAGACCATTTTTATATGACTGAAAACGGTCCGAGATGGTTTACCGAACCATCGCATTCTATTGATGATCCGTTTGGTTATCAAAAGTAATATAAATGGGAGGAGCTTGCATTGTGAAGTGGAACTGGCTTCTTCTTTCATTAAGCTGTTGAAATAATGATATAAAATCATTAATCAAAATTAATTAGGTTTTATGTGTTTTTTTAGTAGATTAAGAGCATGATCCGTATTTTAGTAAAAACATGGCCGAGTTATCTTCAATTCATTTGAGTTGTGCTTCTCAACAATATTATTTTTCTGAACTTAAAACACGTGATGCTAGTGAAATAAGTCCTCTAACAGCTCCCATATATGAGCAGCTGATTTCTATTGGCGTGACTAATCAAAATCTTCTTAAGCAGGTTTTATCAACTCAGAGGTTTTCCACTTGTAGTGAGCAGTTAGATTTTGCTTTGAGAGTTAATCAAGAGTTAATTGATAAAGGTTCATCATACCGTTTATCAGTTCACATTCTAGATGCCAATGCTAAAAATTTAGACAGGGAGAGTATGAAAGCTTACCCCGGTGATAAAGCCCAGCTTTTCTGGGGAGAGTTGAATGCTACAAAAGATGAATTAGTAGGAGGTGGGGTGGCAATTGGTGAATGGGTTACTGAGCCAGAATGCCATACTTTAGTACAACCAGATCAACCACGTAAGTGTATTATGAGGCTTAATTCTGTGGCATCAGTGGCAGATGATGAGATCAGTTTATCATCTGGAGATATTGATGAATTGGTCAAGCATGATGATTTACTCAGCCAAGCGATCAACCAAATAGTTCCCAATGAAGATAAGCAGCAAGCTATTGTAAGAAAGCTCCTGACTCCTGAGTTGAGTGCAAAAGTATGGAAAGGTGGAGTCAATCCTTTTACTTTTATCGGCTCAACTCCATCACAATATTATGGACAACGTACTGAGGAACTTTCTCCTGTACGTTGTAAATCCGCATTACAACAAAAGCTCGTTTCAAAACAGCGACAAGAGAGTGTTGAAGATGATCCGGAATATTGTAGGCCATCTATTCCTAAAAAAAGCCGGGAAAAAAATGAAGTTCTGGCTGAAGATGAGAGTGCGACTATTGCTAAGAAAGAAGCACTAGATGTTGATATTCAAGATAATTGTAAGACGTTAGTTGAAAAAGATGATAAAAGTCGAGAAATACAACCTATCAAAGAACAATTTGATGAGAAAGCAACTGAATTTATAAGCACTTTTGTAGAGCAGCTACGCCTAGTCGCTGAGGAGACCGAACAAAAGACTGCAAACAACGACTCAATGAGTTTTAAAAGTGCTGTTCCTTCATTTTATGGAGGGATAACAACAGATGATTGTCGTACGTATTCACATATGCATACCAACCAAAATGCTTGGTCCAATTATGTACCTTTACCTGCAATAGCTTCTTCCGAGCGATTATTGGCTCCAAATTTAGAAATGCGAAAAGAATTAAGATTTGTAGCTCTAATAATATACAAGAGTTTTCTTTATGAATTCAAACAGAACCTAAGACAGCTACAGCATTTATCACAACACAATTTGGCTGATTCCAATAAGTTATCTGAAAGACAAATTGTACTGACTGAGCAAATAAAAGCAGTAAGAAAAGGTTTAGTTAAACTGAATGCGGAGTGCGGAGATGGCCTGTTAAATCGAATGTTAGGAAGGAATAATGCTGCATCGGTAAACCGGATAACTTCGTTGCCAACAATGTATTCATATGGAGTTTTTGAGCCTGCAGCTGAAAGTAAAAGGCAGACACAACACTTTCATCATAATGGAAGTGCCTCACAATGGCTTGATAGCAGAAAAACACGAGTTGATAGAGCGGCTACATTACCTTGTGAAACAATAAAGCAGAATGAACAAAGTAGTTTTGAAATACTGACACCATTGCCTGAAAAAGTAGAACCGTTTGAAGTAAGTTGGTTAGATAATGAAAAGGGAGCAAATGCGACAGGTGATGCAAATGATGTCATGCCATTAAGAAGCGCTAGAAAAAGAGCTCCTTTCACTGAACAGTCCGAAGCTTATGAATCATTAGCAAAAAGACATAAGTCATGAAATTGGATTTTAAATTTTCCCTATTCAATTGGAAAATTAAAATAAGTATCAGGGAATGGTTCGTGCTTTTTCGTGAAGTGCCACCATTCCTCTTTTAATGGAATGAAGCCGTGTTTGGTCATTAATGTTCGTAGTAATAGGCGATTGGCTCTTTGCTGCATAGTTATCGTTCGCTCACTTGGCCACGCTTTACGACCAAAATAGTCGAACCCAGTCCCCATATCCAACGCTTCCCCCGTTTTCAGATCAATGATGGTCAAGTCAACTGTGCTGCCTCGACTGTTTCCTGATTTTTTTGCGATATAGCCGAGGGGAAATAAACGGCTCTTTTTTAAATTTGGGTAATGTTTTTTGCTTAGTGATGGTACTTTTTGATTTCGACCAAACAAAGAAAGCATCTACAGCCTGAATCGGGCGGTAAGCATCATACACTTTCAATCCAAGGTTTAAAGGTGTTAAGTCCTGAAACATGCATCTTCAGGTATCATGGGTATATTAGTAAGATAACCGGGAACTTTCTTACCCGTAAAATTATCAGAGCTTAGGCACTTAAGCTCAACTTTTAGCGACGGTATGGTGAGCGAGCAATAGTCAAAGCCCACGGGGAGCTTCGCAACGCTATAAAACGAAATTGAGAGTAGGATGAAAAAAAGCCATTAACGCATTTTTATATTCACCTTTTAGTTATCTGGTCGCTTTGATTTTGAGCGATTTATAAATATATCGCGTCTATTTCATTTGTTGTCCGTAATGCTCTTGTGGAATTAGCAGGGCATTGATAAAGTTAGTGCAAAATATGCAGAATGATGCTCGATTGGCTTAACCATATCGATATTGAATCTAATTTCAAAATGATTTGGTCTGTAAGGCACAAAAGCTTAAGCTTTGGTTAAGCAATTCTTTTTATTACTCTCTAATTTGTTGAGTGACTGCATCTATACTCATTTGCATTGGGATGTGTTTAGCTCAAAGGTATATTCAGAGGGCTAATGACAATCAAGATTGGCAACGCTGGTTGCTCTGTAAAGAGACAGTTTTGAGCAATTATTGGGTTGTTAAAAAAAACCTTAAGGCGAGTTTGAATGCTTGCTAAGTAAACACTAGCTTATGCAAATTGGTATTATTTAACGGACTTTTAATTTTCAGTTTCATCGAGTACAGGCAGGATACATGTTCAAAAAGCTGCGCGGTGTTTTTTCAAACGATCTCTCAATCGACTTGGGAACAGCAAACACATTAATTTACGTTCGAGAGCAAGGCATTATTTTAAACGAACCTTCAGTGGTTGCAATACGTGGTGAGAGAAGCAGTTCTGGCCAAAAAACGGTTGCAGCAGTAGGTACTGAAGCAAAGCAAATGCTTGGTAGAACACCTGGTAACATTCAAGCGATTAGGCCTATGAAAGACGGGGTTATTGCTGATTTCTATGTTACCGAAAAAATGCTTCAACACTTTATTAAGCAAGTACATAACAGCAACAGTTTCTTTAGACCAAGCCCACGAGTGTTAGTGTGTGTACCTGTTGGTGCAACTCAAGTTGAGCGCCGTGCGATTAAAGAATCAGCAATGGGTGCAGGCGCACGTGAAGTGTACTTGATTGAAGAGCCAATGGCGGCAGCAATCGGTGCGGGTTTACCCGTTTCTGAAGCAACAGGCTCTATGGTTGTGGATATCGGTGGCGGTACAACAGAAGTTGCCATCATCTCTTTAAACGGCGTAGTTTATTCTTCTTCAGTACGCATTGGTGGCGATAAGTTTGATGATGCCATCATTAACTATGTACGACGCAATTACGGTAGCTTAATTGGTGAAGCAACAGCTGAACGCATTAAGCATACTATCGGCACGGCTTATCCTGGTGATGAAGTATTAGAGATTGAAGTACGAGGCCGTAATTTAGCGGAAGGTGTACCAAGAAGCTTTACTCTGAATAGCAATGAAATTTTGGAAGCACTTCAAGAGCCTCTATCTGGCATTGTAAGTGCGGTAATGGTTGCACTTGAGCAATCGCCACCAGAATTAGCCTCTGATATTTCTGAGCGTGGTATGGTGCTAACAGGTGGTGGTGCATTACTTCGTGACTTAGACAGATTATTAATGCAAGAAACGGGCATTCCAGTTGTGGTAGCAGAAGATCCACTTACCTGTGTTGCACGTGGTGGCGGTAAAGCCCTTGAAATGATCGATATGCATGGCGGCGATCTGTTCTCTGAAGACAGTTAATACAATTGGATTGTTGGCGGTGTAATGCCGCCTTGCGCTTATGAAGCCTATTTTTGTTCGTGGAATCTCACATCAAACACGACTGCTTATTGCCGTCGTTTTATCGATCATATTGATTGGTTCTAATCATCTGTTAGAGCCTCTTAGAAACTCACTTTCAACCTTATTAACGCCCTTACAGTATCTTGCTAGTGTCCCTGGTAAAGTACTTGATTACTCTGCTGAAAGTATTGCTACACGTGACATGCTGGAAAAGCAAAATAAACAGCTTTTACGGCAGCAGCTGATGATGAGTGAACGGCTGCAACGTTATGAGCATCTGTATCAGGAAAATGAGCGACTTAGAATGTTGCTTAAATCGCCTATACGTATGGATACGCAAAAAAAAGTGGCTGAGGTGATAGAGGTTGCCAATGATCCGTTTCATCAATATGTGGTGCTCAATAATGGCAGTGATGATGGTGTCTTTATCGGTCAACCTGTGATTGATGGACAAGGTGTCGTTGGTCAGGTCGTTCAAGTCGATAAATTTACCAGTAGAGTGCTATTACTGTCTGATACGACTCACGGCATCCCCGTTAGAATTACTCGTAATGATGTACGTTTGATTGCCAATGGTACTGGTGAGCTCGATGTGATTGAGCTTAAACACGTTGCTAAAAGCACAGATGTCCGAGTCGGTGACTTGTTAATTACTTCGGGTTTGGGGCATCGCTTCCCTGAGGGATATCCTGTAGCGCGAGTCACAAAGGTTGAAAAAAATGCTGGGCAAAACTACGCACAAATATTGGCTCAACCCTTAGCAGCATTAGATCGCATTCGGTATGTATTGTTAATCTGGCCGGGTAATAAGACGGTTTCAACTTCTAACAGCATGGAGGAGAAACAATGATATACGATACGGCAACGGGTCGATTTTTTGCTTGGCTAACGTTTCTTGCAGCAATGGTTTTACAGTTGATGCCAATACCTGAAATGGTTGAGCAATGGCGTCCAGATTGGTTATTGCTGGTCATGATTTGTTGGGCACTGCATCGACCACATCGTTATGGCGTACTCACAGCCTTTGTTCTCGGTGTGCTGCTTGATGTTCTTTTGGGAGCGACCCTTGGTATTCGAGCGCTCGCATTCTCAATTTGTATTTATCTAGTGTTGTTTTATCAACAGCGTTTAGTGAATTTTCCAAGATGGCAACAAGCGTTGGTCGTCATGGTGATTATGATCATTTATCACCTCATTGTGTTTTGGGTAGAGTTCATTCTTGGTAACGCCGTTTTTGATTTTTCATTATTCTACCCAGCCATCATTGGCGTGGTTTTTTGGCGTTGGGCTTATTGGGTGATCCGAAGAATTGCCTTGAAGTATAAAGTGAATTGATATGAATTTAGTGTTGGCCTCAACATCTCCGAGGCGTAAAGAGTTGCTAGAACAGTTATTACAACTTGAACCCCAACAAGGTTTTGAATGCGTCGCACCAGATATTGATGAAAGTCAGTATGAGAATGAAGCCGCTGATGTTTTTGTGAAACGTTTGGCTTTAGAGAAAGCTCAAGAAGGACTGCGACAAGTCGCTGGAACCGATGCTGTAGTGCTGGGAGCAGATACCATAGTCGTGCTCGGAGATATTATTTTAGGTAAACCTAATAATATCGAACACGCAATTGAAATTTTATCTCGACTTTCTGGTCAAACTCATAAAGTGATGACTGCGGTCGCATTAGTTTCTGAGCATAAAACATTGGTAGAGTGTATTGAAACACAAGTTAACTTTTCGAATTTGACTCATCAAGATATTGTAGCTTATGTGAATACTAAAGAACCGATGGATAAAGCTGGTGCTTATGGTATCCAAGGCATTGGTGGTACTTTTGTTGAGTCCATTCAAGGTGATTATTTCGCAGTAGTTGGCCTACCGTTGGCTACAACTAAAAAATTATTAACTGCGTTTAAATAGAGCTTAGGCGGTTTACATGAACCAAAGCGAAAGACAAAAAGCAAGCAGTAAAATGGGCTCGGAACTGCTCATTAACGTTACTCCATCTGAAGCCAGGGTGGCTTTAGTTGAGCATGGCTCTTTGCAGGAAGTTCATGTTGAGCGCAGAATGAAACGCGGTTTAGTTGGCAATATATATAAAGGAAAAATCAGCCGAGTATTACCAGGCATGCAAGCTGCATTTGTTGATATCGGTTTAGATAAAGCTGCGTTTCTTCACGCATCGGATATTGTACCCCATACCGAATGCGTCGGTGAAAATGAAAAGGGTAACTTCGTCGTTCGCGATATTGCTGAATTAGTTAAGCAAGGGCAGTACATCATGGTGCAAGTGGTTAAAGATCCACTGGGTACCAAAGGAGCACGTTTAACGACAGATATTACTTTACCTTCTCGTTATTTAGTCTTTATGCCCGGTGCTAGCCACGTTGGCGTTTCTCAGCGTATTGATGAGAGTGAGCGTGATCGCTTGAAATCCATTGCTGAACCATTTGTTGATGAAGATGGTGGTTTTATTATTCGCACTGCCGCTGAAGGCGTGGGCGAAGATGAAATAGAACAAGATGCAGCATTTTTAAGGCGAGTTTGGGGCAAAGTAATCGAACGTCGCCGTCGCAAAGGGGCATGCTTATTGTACCAAGATTTGCCATTGCAAGTTCGCATTGTGCGGGATTTTGCGGGGGCTGATCTTGATAGAGTACAAGTCGATTCGCAAACAACATTTGAGGAACTCACACAGTTTGCTGATGAGTTTATGCCTGAAATCGCCAACAAAATAGAGCATTTCACTGGACCTTCACCAATTTTTGAATTGTACGATATTGAGAATGAAATTCAGCGCGCCTTAGAGCGAAAAGTTGATCTAAAGTCTGGGGGGTATTTGATCATCGATCAAACGGAAGCCATGACAACGATTGATATCAATACTGGCGCATTTGTTGGCCATAGAAACCTCGAAGAGACAATTTTTAATACCAATTTAGAAGCAACAAAAGCGATTGCTCATCAGCTTAGGTTGAGAAATTTAGGTGGCATCATCATCATCGATTTTATTGATATGCTTAATGATGATCATAAAAACCGTGTTTTACATAGCCTCAATAAAGCACTCGAAAATGACAGAGTTAAAACGGGGGTGAGCGACTTTTCTGGCTTAGGCTTAGTGGAAATGACCCGTAAACGTACACGTGAAAGCTTAGAACACGTGTTATGTGAAGAATGTCCTGTTTGTCATGGCGTAGGCAGTATGAAGACGGTGGAAACCGTTTCTTATGAACTTTTCCGTGAAGTGATTCGTTTAAATCGCGCTTATAGTGCAGATGAATTTATCATTTATTGTTCTCCTGCGGTACATAAAAGTCTGTTAGGTGATGAAAGCCATTTAGTTGCAGAGCTTGAAGTGTACGTCGACAAACGTATTCGTATTCAAGTTGAGCCGATGTATGCGCAAAATAAATATGATGTGGTGATGATCTAGTGAAAAAATACCTGACCACAAATTATCTTACATTTTCTGTCATCCACCTTAGGCGCTCTACTGCGTTGCAACTTTGGTTGCATAGCTACGGCTATGCGCTCTTCGTTGCGCCTTATGTAGCACTCAATTTGACGGACATAAGTTTGAAAAAACTCATGGTCAGGTACTTATGACTTTCAGCTTTTCAAAACTAGGACGGTTTTGCTGGAAGTTACTAGCGATATTTTTAGTGTTGTTTGCATTAGCAGTAAGTTTGATTCGTGGCCTATTGCCACATTTAGACAGTGTTCGCCAAGAGCTCATCAGCTTTGTTGGTGCAGAGTATCAAATTAAAGCACAGGTGGGTGAAATCTCTGCTCATTGGCAAGCCTATGGCCCTGTTGTTACCGTAGATAATTTAGTCTTACCAGAGCAAAAATATTTACCGATTGCGATAGATTTGAAGCAGGTGGAATTTAAACTCGACTTTTGGCAGACCTTACTGGCACTATCGCCACAAATTGAAAATGTGATTGTTGATGGTGTTAACGTTGAACTTGATCTAGATAAACTCACTCAATCTAGCGATCAAATTGAAGTGGCAAATGTTGCTTCTGTAAGTAATGAGCCTGAAAGTTTAGATTGGCTCTATGGCCTGCTACTTGAGCAACTTAATCAATATTCATTGTCAAACATTCAAGTCAAAATCTTGAGTCAGAAACATGATTTTCGCCCCATCCATTTGCAAGATTTTCATTGGCGGAATCAAGGTGAGTTGCATCAAGGACAAGGGCAATTATTACTCGATAGTTCGAAAGCAGCGAATGAATATTTACAGTTAAAGTTTCGCTTTACTGGAGATGGTTATGAGCCTATCACGGTAAAAGGTCATGCTTATTTGGCTGCCAATTCCTTAGATATCGGCCAGTGGAGTGCTCGTCATAAGGCGATGAACAAAGATGTTAATGCTCCTCACATGCAAGGTGTGGTGAATTTACAAGCCTGGGCAGACTTTTCTTTGAGAAAATGGCAATCTGCATTAGTGAGCTTTTCTCCAAGCTGGCTCCAATGGGACTTAGATAACCATGAGCAAAAGTTTGAAATTAACAAAGGCTTGCTGGCATGGAAACATGATGAGTCGAGCCGATGGCATGTCCGTAGCCAAGATTTTGAACTTGTGAGTAATGGTAAACCGTGGACAGATTTTTATCTTGATGCGGATTACCAGTTTGGCCATTTTACTTCACACTTATCGGCGATTGATGTGGCCGCTCTTGAACCATTGTTGCCTCTTTACCCATTATTAGACGAACATACACTGAGTCAATGGCATTCTTTATCACCGCAAGGCCAAGTTGGTCCTATTAGCTTAAAATACTCTGCGGAAAAGGGGCTTGATATTAAGTCGAACATTAAGCAGTTATCCTGGAGTGCTTTTAAAGGTATTCCAGGCAGCAGCTCAATGAATGCCGATATCGAGCTTCATGGCTCTGAGTTAATAGCAAAATTACCCAGCCAGAGTTATCAAGTTGATTTTGGTGGCATGTTTTTAAAACCGTTATCGTTCAATGGTCAGCCGATAAATGCCAGTTTCAATTTTGATTCTTTACAGTTAAAAATCCCTGAATTGAATTTTAGTAATTCAGATATTGCCCTCAATGCCAAAGCGTTACTCGATTTTAAAATGCAAACCAGTATGTCGCTGGCAGCATCCGTTAATATAAAAAACGTCAGTAAAGCGCATCTATATTTCCCTGTTGAGGCGATGGGACACGACTTAAGTGATTATTTAGCGTCGGCGCTAAAATCAGGAAAAGTGCCTCGAGCCAATGTAGTTTGGAATGGTAATTTCAGTGATTTTCCTTACGCAAACCATGAAGGGATTTTCCAAGCAGGATTTAATTTAAAAGCAGGTAAATTTCGTTTTCAACCAAACTGGCCAGCAATAACCCAGCTCGATTTGAGGGCTTTATTTCAAAATGAACGCATGGACCTATGGGTGAATAAAGGTAAGCTGGTACATGTTAATGCGGACGGTGCACACGTATTCATTCCTACTTTAGATGAAAAGGCTGAGCTGGGTGTTCAGGCTGAGCTTGATACGAAAGGAGAGGATGCAACAGAAGTATTGCAGTCTTCAGCGCTGTCTGATTCTGTTGGTGAAGTGCTTAAAGTTGTCCAAGTAAATGGGCCGATAAAAGGTACTTTAGATCTTAACATTCCACTTTATGAAGGTGGAAATGAAAGCATTCGTGGTCAGGTCGAACTCAATAATAATCCTGTTTATGTATCAAAACCTGGGATTGAGTTAGCTAAGGTAACCGGGAAAGTCCGATTTCATAATGATGTGGTTGAAGGTGATAATGTCACGGCCAAATTATTTGAACAACCTTTGCAGTTTTCATTTGATACTGGGCCAATGCAGTCAGGTACTAAGTTGGTAGTCAACTTAGATGGGCAGTGGGATTTAGATAAACTGCCAGTAACATTAAATAATCCAATGCAAGAATATTATAGTGGTAATGCCGATTGGAAAGGTAAGTTAAAGGTTTTATTCAATGATTCTGGTTACAGCTTACAAGCCAATGTTCACTCTGATTTGTTGGGCGCACAACTTGATTTGCCTGATCACTTCCTAAAGCAAAAAGATGAGCGGCGTCTGTTTCAGGCTGAATTTGTCAGTAATAATAACAATACGACATTGGGCTTTAAGTTAGGTAAGCAGTTTGAATTTTGGGGGCAGTTAGATCCCAAAACTGGCGATAAGCTTAAGTCCTACGATTTAATGATTGGTCGTTTGTTTAAGCCGGGTGATCGTTTAATGACGAGCGATGGTCATTTATATATGGATGTGGGACAAACAAATCTCAATGATTGGTTGCCGATTTTGGATAGCTTTGCTACATCAGCAAAAGGCAATCAGCAAGTCGCAGGCCAAAGAAATAGTGAAGCGTCGAGAGATGGTTTTTTCCCTCCTTTAAACCAGTTAGTCGTTAAAGCTGATGAACTGAAGGTTTTTGGACAACCCTTAAAGCAACTCTCCATGACTGGGCGAAAAATCTATAATACTTGGCAACTTAATGCTGACTCGGATGAATTCAAAGGCCAAGTTGATTTTTATCCTGACTGGGAACAACAAGGCATTAAGATAACGGCAGAGAAGCTGCATTTATTTGCTGATGATGAGTTAGATAAACTTGATGGTTCTGTTGAACCTGAAAATCCAAACGTGATTCCAGCCATTGATATTAAAATGAATTCAGAAGTCTTGGATGTGATACCACCTATTGCACTTACGGCATCTGATTTTTCATTTATGGGGTATAAACTTGGTAGCATCGATTTTCGAGGGCGAAGAGTCGGTCAAGATTATCAAGTTGAAAATCTAATCCTGACAACACCTGCCACCAAAGTTACCAGTACCGGTACATGGTTTGCGAAAGACAACAGTCATACTGATGCAACACAAATGCATTTCAGGATTCATGCAAACAAGTTTGATGATTTGGCTAAGCAGTTTAATGTTGACCCTGGTATTCGAGATTCTGAGTTAAATGGCGACTTTAAACTCAGGTGGCAAGGTGCACCGTATGACTTTCATGCGAGTCGACTTAATGGTGATGTTCACTTTCAATTGAACAAAGGTCATTTATCCGAAGTCAGTGACAAAGGAGCGCGAATTTTCTCTTTGTTTAGTTTAGACTCGTTGTTACGTAAATTATCTTTTGATTTCTCAGACGTGTTTGGTAAAGGACTTTATTACAATACGTTTAAAGGCGATTTAAGAATAGACGATGGTGTCGTAAAAACGACGAATACCAATATGGATGCGGTAGCAGGCACAATGAAAGTGCGTGGTTACACAGACTTAATGCACCAAAGTTTAAATTACGACATTCGTTTTTCACCTAAGTTAGCTTCGAGTGTTCCGACAGTGGTCTTGCTCAGTACCAGTGCTTGGACGTTAGGCATTGGTGCCTTTGCGCTGACTAAGGTTCTTGAACCTGTGATTGAGGTGATCTCAGAAATTCGCTTTAGACTGACAGGAACGATGAACAAGCCAAAACTGGAAGAACTGGAACGTAAGAGCAAAGAAATAGAAATTCCAGAAGCCGTTTTGAAGAAAGCTTATCCGGAAGCCTTAAAGAAAAAACAAGAAGATGAAGCAAAAAAACAGACTAAGTTAGAGGGCGTAAAAACGAATAGTTTGGATGCCGATAACTTAAATCATCAGTCTGAAAAGAGAGAACCCAAAGCTATTCCAAAAGAAAATGTATCCTCGAACAGTACTCCTTTGGAAGAGAGTCAGCAACAGAACATCAGTTATCTGAGAGGGTATCGTTATGCAGATCAGCCTATTGCAATGCCAAAGCAGCAAAGATGTGCAAGAAAATCTGAGTTTTATTCGCTCGCAGCTTGAGCAATTACCTCGAATCAAAGGTGAACCTCAGCTCGTAGTCTTGCCTGAATGTGTCTTATTATTTGGTGGACACGAAAGCATGCAGCTGGCTGCTTTATGTGATGGGCCTGAAAACCCGTTAAAGCGAGCGTTGGCTGATATCGCTAGAAAATATGATGTTTATTTAATTGCAGGCTCCATTCCTGAAAAAGCACTTCACAATCGAGTATACAGTCGTTGTTACTTTTTCAGTAATCAAGGGGAAGTGCTTGGCAGCTATGACAAAATTCATTTGTTTGATGTCGATGTTGCCGACGGAACAAAAACTTACCGTGAGAGTGATACTTTTTGTCCAGGTGAAAGAGTTACTGTAGTTGAGACACCTTTTGGTAAAATAGGACTCGCAATTTGTTATGATTTACGCTTTCCTGAACTGTTCCAAGCATTACGTGCAAAAGGTGCTGAGTTCATTGCGTTGCCATCTGCTTTTACCAAAGTGACTGGTAAAGTGCACTGGCAAATATTATTGCAGGCAAGAGCCATTGAAACTCAGAGCTATATTTTAGCGGCTGCACAGTGGGGACAACATGCTTCTGGTCGAAGAGAAACTTGGGGGCAAAGTATGATCGTTGATCCTTGGGGAGAGATTGTCGCTCAAAGACAAGATGGAACAGGCTGGATACAAGCTACGCCTGATATGGCACAATTAGAATTAGTAAGGCAGCAAATGCCAATCACGACTCAAAAACGTTTTGAGTCACCTACACTAAAGTAAATAATTCGATCGTTTAAGATCATAAAAAGAGAACTGAATTTGATGTTAACCCAAGTGGGCAAAAGTTTACTCGGTGATCAACTGAGTCTAGATGGTTTAGACCATTACCTAAAATTGATTCATCAGCACAACATTGATTTTGCTGATCTGTATTTTCAAGGCAGTCGTCATGAGTCATGGGTACTGGAAGATGGCATTATCAAAGAAGGCAGCTTTCACATTGAAAGCGGTGTAGGCGTTAGAGCCATTGCTGGTGAGAAAACGGGTTTTGCTTATTCCGACGATATTACTGCTGATGCACTGGAATCTGCAGCACTAGCTGCTCGTGGTATTGCTGCTGGTGGAGAAACACAAGTTCAGGCAGCCAAAGCGAACAAAGTTAAGTCACTTTATACCGCAGATGATCCAATTGCGGCTATGGCCGAAACGCCCAAAATCGAATTACTCAAGCAAGCTGATGCGTACATTCGCAGTCTTGATAGCCGTATTTCACAAGTTGTAGTGAGCCTGTCTGGTGTTCATGAAGAAGTACTGGTCACTGCTACTGATGGAACATTGAGTGCCGATATTCGTCCACTTGTTCGTTTTAATTGCAGTGTGATTCTTGAAGAAAATGGTAAACGTGAGCGCGGTGGTTCTGGTGGTGGTGGACGTCATGATTACAGGGTATTGATGGCTACAGACGATGACGGTTTACCAATGTGCTTCCAGTTTGCAAGAGAAGCCGTTCGTCAAGCACAAGTGAACATTAATGCCATAGATGCTCCTGCTGGTGAAATGACCGTTGTACTAGGCAGTGGTTGGCCAGGCGTGTTATTACATGAAGCAGTAGGTCATGGTTTAGAAGGTGACTTTAACCGTAAAGGCTCAAGTGCATTTAGCGGCCGTGTTGGTGAGCAAGTTGCTTCTAGTCTTGTGAATGTCATTGATGATGGCACCATGGAACATCGCCGTGGTTCATTATCCATTGATGATGAAGGTACACCAACACAGCAAACGACGTTGATTGAAGACGGTATCCTTAAAGGTTATATGCAAGATAAGCTTAACGCTCGCCTAATGGGAGAAAAATCGACGGGTAATGGTCGTCGTGAGTCTTATGCTCACTTACCAATGCCACGGATGACAAATACCTACATGAAAGCTGGTGAGTCAGATCCACAGGACATTATTAAGTCCGTTGAAAGCGGTATTTACGCACCAAACTTTGGTGGCGGACAAGTGGACATTACTTCGGGTAAATTTGTATTTTCCGCTTCTGAAGCTTACCTGATTGAAAAAGGCGAAATTACCCAAGCGGTTAAAGGTGCAACATTAATTGGTAATGGCCCAGAGGCAATGAGCCAAATCAGTATGGTTGGAAATGACTTAACGCTTGATAAAGGCGTTGGCGTTTGTGGTAAAGATGGTCAAAGTGTCCCTGTGGGCGTTGGTCAGCCTACGCTGAAGCTAGATCGTTTAACCGTCGGCGGCACAGCTTAAACCTTCATTTTTCTATTTTTCAAATTTATGTTGGTGCTTCTAATAGGATTTTTCTAGAAGTATCAACATTTCTTCTAGCTTAAACATTGTTCACATACGATGAGAATCACCCCATAAATCTCTATTATTTGTTTATTGTTCTTATTTAAGTTGCTAATAAGTATTATTAATCGTTCCCATATTAACTTACTGTTTGTTTTGAGTGAGGTTTCATGGCTAAAGTCAAAACTGGTTTAAATTCGATTTCTGATTTCAATAAGGGGTTATTGCATGCAATAAGTGCTGATATCACACAAAATTTTGTAGGTAGCGTAATTTTTACTGCAAAGGACGGAAAACTAGTTGAATTTCAATTGAAGTTCGTGAATTGGCGAATTGACCAAATCGATTGTTTTAGTAACAGTGAAGAATTTGATAGAGAATTCTCAACAAAAAAAGTAAAGAAATTAATCATTAAATCCTTAGATGATCTCGCTAAGGAGAAAAGAGGTACAAGAGATAAAGGCATTTTATCTAAATTCCGTATCAGTCCACCGAGAATAAACCACCGACCTGCCAGCTATGATAAGGACATTTTTGAAGATGATTTAGTTATAGTTGATTTTGTAGGAAACGAGAGTGATGGAGTATCACACAGTGGTAGCGACACATCTTCACAAGCACAAGTTTCCAGATACAGCTCAACAGCTGAGTTCCCTTCTGAAAGTTCTGTAGATGCTTTTCATGCTCAAACCAATACTCAAGCTCGGAATGATAGCTCTAGCTTACTTTTGTCCAATAGTAGCATTCCTTCTTCAATATCAAGTTGCAGCTTTTCAAGAAAGAGCTCTATTTCTTCATGTGTGCCAAAGATAGATTCGACACAATCATTGCCTGTGAACTTATGTTCAAATACAACTAAAGTGAGAGCAGGCAAACGTGAATGCTTAATGTCGTTAAGTATTTATGAAAGTGTATCTTCAAGTTCATCAGAGCTTTCCACTGGAGAGTTCCATAAACGAAAATTTGATAATGTAAAAAACAGAAAGCCACTTGACGAAGCTTTTTCCAAAGCAAAACGTTACGAACATGAATTACAACAACTTAATGTTGAATTACCAGTACTGGAGTCAGATTGCTCTGATCTTGAAGTGTTAAATTGGATCGTTTCGTTACTTGAACTTGCTGAGAAAAACTTAACAATTTCAGGTGATAACTCTAAATCTCTGGCGGTTTGTTTTTCTGCGCTAGCTTGTACTTACGAACACACGGCTGAAACAACGGAAGCGCCAGCAAAAATGCAGCTCTTGGCAGTTGAAAGCTGGCAAAAAGCATCCCTGTTGGGATGCAGAAGAAGCAAGACGCTTTTAAAGCAAAAAGTTGATGAACTTATATCGGATGCACTAACAAGTGTGATCGGAAATGCCGATGGTTCTTATGATTATAAAGGTTGTAGTTATTGGTTAAACGTCGCTCTGGTTTTATCTGGTTATAGAGATAGTGAATCAAAAGATGATTTGAAATATTCAAAAATAATTAGTTTAAAAAATAATTATTCACACAAGCAATTGGAAATGGCACAAGAGTATGAAAGTACAGAACAAAAATTAATTTGGTACTTAATTTGTTCAATTGAAAATGCTGAAAATGGTGGTGAGCGATTTTTTGTCAACCAAGCTTATTGGCTTATTGGACAGTTTATAACTGAGAATTATTCAGTAGAAGAGTTTTTAGAGTATTCTGTTTTGGGTTGTCAATTGATGTTACTTGCTAAGAAAGAAGGGCTTAAACAAGACGCAGCATACTTGGAAAAAACATATCATGCAGTATTAGAATGTTGCGTAGAGAGAGCAGAACAATCCTATAATTTATCTCAAAGAGCGATTTGGCTTGAGCACGTCGTTGAATTATGTGAGTTTGATAAATATACCCAAAAATTAACTAGGGTAAATAAAGATGCGAAAGCACTTTCCAACCAGCTTATTGAAGTTAATGGAGAGCAAATTTTACTTAGGGTGCCTGAATTTGTTGTCAATGAAAAGCAGCTATTCTATTGGTACTTGCTACACCCAACAAAAGTGGAACCTTATATAGAAGCCGATGAAAGTCAGGTTAAGGTAGCGATACAAAAAGAAATCGTGAAATTATCTCTATCTCAGTTGAGCTCAGCTCACGATCCTCATAATGTCCATATGGTGATTTTAAAACATTTATGTAAAGTTGATGTAAATAAAGACCGAGAATGGCAGAAGATGCTTCTTTGTGAGAGTTTGGAATTGATAGAAAGAAGCATTGCATATTCTGATATCGATAATACAGCCAGATGGGATTGTTTAATACGCACGCATACAATTGCTAAAATGTTGTCTGAACAGCACATAGAGGGCCTTGCAAGTTATGTGACTGGAGAGGAACAACGAGTACTGATATCTCTAAAGAGAGAACTAAATAAGCGCTATAACTTTACTCTACCTGATGTAAATTTTGATCATTGCTCTAAACTACAGGGACTTCTTTGGGGAGTAAATGCATTTCACCGTCTTTCTAAGGGTGATAGTTATAATGAAACAAAGAATTTAGATTATATATATCAATGCCTTGCAAAGTACTTGTTCCGACTGCAAGCTGATGTTCCAGAAATGGAAACGTACGGATGCTTATTTGCACTCAGAGGCGGCAAGAGTGAAGGAAAAGATCTTGTATATGAACATTTAGATCCAGTGATACTCTCGTTGAAGAAAAAGTATTCAGAAAGCACAAGTATTCAAGAACAGTGGCTTTGGTCTAAAAGGTTACTCGATTTAGCGTTAATTAAAGCATATGACAGAACTGAAAAAAGCTTTAAATTAGAATTTGATGCATTAAAGCTGTTTTGTAAATATCAACTTCAAATGTTCGAGAGTTCGAATGAAGAAAGGCTGGGAAATCTTTATTTTGAGCTCGCTAGTGGTCTGCTGAAAGACCACTTAAATAAACGTGAAAGTAAAATGAAGGTTGCCAGAGATTTGATGCAAAGAAGACTCGAGTCAGAAACGATGAGTCATAGTGAAATTGAAAAAGAATTATGTGAATTCGATAAGGAAGTAATACAAGGTACAGCAGACTTAGAAACCCTTCTATCAACTTGTGAGTCAAAAATCAGATCGAAGGCATCTATCTTTAGATTTAAATAGCTATAGAGAAAACAAAGGGGCATTTTTTACTGAGCTAACCCTATAGCATTAATTGGTACTCGTTAAATCTCACTTCTTAGATACTTAAACAACTCTCTAGCTGTTTTAGATTCTGAGCTTTTCTCAAGCTCTTTATTTGCTTTTCGAACCATTTGACGAAGTATTTGACGATCTAGGCTTGGATGCTCAGAAACAAGTTCAAAGATTGCAGAGTCACCACCTTCAAGTAATTGCTTTTGAAGCTTTTCGAATTTAGCGACTTGCACGCTTTCATTACCTAACGTGTTTTTGACTTGATTCAGTTTTGTCTGAAGTTCATCTAAATCAATATCACGCATCAATTTACCAATAAATTGCTGATGGCGACGGTACGCTTCAGTTTTTGGCTTAATGGTTTTCAGCTTTATCAAGTTATCGTAAAAAAACTCATCAAAATCGAGTGCATCAATTTGTTTCATGCTCAATGCTGCAAGTTGTTCACCGAACTTTTGAATATCTGCGCTTTCTTTTTTGTAATGCCCACGACTAATATAATCATCGTTGTCATCATAAGGCTGCTTATTTAACTCAGCTTCGTCAATAATTTTCATAAGATTTCATTTCATAAACTTCAATGACCATATGATATCACGTCAGGAAATATTTCGGCACAAACGGTGATATACTTCAATCAATAGAATAAATATCCAAAGAGCAGATTCGTGGCATCACATCAAATTGATAAAGAATTAGATAGTTTAAAAAATGCTGTATCAACAGCATTAGATTATGCAAAGCAATTAGGTACTGATGCGGCAGAAATGGCCATCAGTAAGCAACAAGGTTTATCGGTTTCGACTCGTATGAAAGAAGTTGAAACTGTTGAATTTAATAAAGATGGTGCGCTTGGAATTACTGTTTATCGTAATGGTAAAAAGGGCAGTTCATCCACTTCCGATCTATCCCCTGATGCGATTAAGCAAGCGGTAAAAGCTGCTGACGGTATTGCAAAGTTTACCAGTAGTGATCCTTGTCACGGCCTCGCAGACTTGGATTTAATGGCCACTGAAAATCCTGATTTGCAGCTGTTTTATCCTGAAGAGCTAAGTGCAGAACAACTGACTGAATTAGCGATAGAAGCTGAAACCAGCGCTCTAGCGTTCGATAAAAAGATTAAAGCCTCAGATGGTGCAAGTGCAAATGCGCATACTGGCATTAAAGTGTACGGTAACAGCCATGGCTTTTTAGAAGGATATTGCAGTTCTCGATACAGTTTAAGCTGCGTTAGCATTGGTGCTGATGAAAATGGTGGTATGCAGCGTGACTATGATTATACCGTTGCTCGTAAATTTTCTGATTTAGTCTCTCCTGGGATCATTGGTGAGAAGTCGGCTAAAAAAACGGTATCAAGACTAGGCGCTCGTAAAATACCAACAGGCAAATTGCCCGTATTACTGTCTCCAGAAATTGCCACGGGTTTTATCGGTCACTTTGTTGGTGCTATAAGTGGTAGTTCTTTATATCGTAAATCGAGCTTTTTACTTGATTCATTAAATACTCAAGTGTTCCCCGAATGGTTTTCTATTGATGAACAGCCACACCTTTTAGGTGGCTTAGCCAGTGCCAATTTCGATGCTGAAGGGGTTTTAACACAAGATCGTAAAATAGTGAGTGCTGGTGAGTTACAAAGCTATCTATTAACCAGTTACTCAGCTCGTAAGCTCAGTATGAACAATACAGGGCACGCTGGCGGTATATATAATTGGACATTAAGTCATACAGGTCAGACGTTTGATGAGCTAATTAAACAAATGGGCACAGGTCTGATTGTTACAGAGTTAATGGGACAAGGTGTGAATCCAGTGACAGGAGACTACTCTCGTGGTGCTGCTGGTTTTTATGTTGAAAACGGTGTGATTGTTCATCCCGTGGAAGAAGTCACCATCGCTGGAAATTTAAGGGATATGTACCTCAATATTCAAGCTGTGGCAAAAGACAGAGATTTGCGATCTTCAATTCGAACAGGCGGAATCTTGTTAAACGAATTACAAATTGCAGGTAATTAACTTATTGAAAAGGCGCTAATTGCGCCTTTTTTAAACTTAAACTTCATTAATTTTTATTGATAATGCTGGAAAAATCGCCTAATTTGAAGTTCTAAGCCTTTAAATCTAGGTATTGATGTATGCCAATAATGCCAGCCATAAATGCAGCGACAAGAATTCCTGCATCAGAGCGTTTAGCTCGGCAAGATTACGCTCGTCAGCTTGAGCAAACGACTTTAGAAAGAGAAATTACCGATGAGGTAGATTTTAGCCTTAACGGGATGACTATTGATGAGTTTAAAGCTTCAGATAAGTATGCGCCATTTACAAAGCACTACAAGCAGCAAGCGAAAAACTTAAAAGCGCAAATCCAACACCGTCTGCCAATATCCGATCAAGCGAAGCAAGTCTTATTATCGCAAGTTGATGAATACATGGCTGGTGCATTCGATGACAGCAAGTCGAAATTCAAGCGCTTTTCTGATGATTATCTAAAAAATCACGTATATACAGGTATGCGTAGAAATCTAGAGCAGTATAACGAGACTCTTGCCGAGTCAGGTGATGCCATTTCGATGGATGATATCGCACGTTTAACGATTTTGTTTTTGCCCGAACAAGGAAACAATCCTGCTTGGGCTGAGTTTTGTATGGAACAAGCGCTGCAAACGTTGAAAGCGAGACAAGAAGAAGCCTTACAATACCCTAAACACCAGTCTAGCCAAGCTGAAAATAGCCCTATATTTCATGCGGTTAATCAAAATAAGTTCGATACAGCGCACAAGCTGCTTAAGGTGAAAGACAAAGGTGTTAACCCTAGAGAAGTGGATGTACACGGTCGAAATATTCTTCATATAGTAGCATTAAAAGGTAATGCTGACTTGGCGGAAGAGCTTGCGGCTAAACGTAATCCAAAGTTTAATCCCGCAGAGCTCGACGATTACGGCAATCATGCTCTTCATTTAGCCGTAAAAAGCGGCTCGCTTGCGACCGTTCAAGCCATGATGAAAGCGGTTGGTGATAATGCTTTTATTCGTAATGATGCAGGCAAAACGCCGCTTCATCTTGCTGCTGAGAAAAAAAGTAATGATATTTTGGATTTTCTAGTGAAGCATGCCAATCAAGACGCATTAGATGCCCAAGATCAAAATGGCAATACTGCAGCACAAATTTCAGCGAAAATGGATAACCCTGAAGCAGTAAAGAAACTGGTTACTGCGGGAACCAATACCAAATTGCTGAATAATGCCGATCAATCATTACACGCATTAATGATGAACATCACTGGAGGTGGCCAATCTGTTGGTGGAGGAGTTGCCGCTGGCGCAGCATAACGTATTGTTTTGAACACATTGCGAGATTAAAAAAGGGCTTATACCCATGATACTTGAAGATGCATGTTTCAGGACTTTTTCAGCGCCAATTCTTTGAGGCGCATTAGCGAAGGAATATCGTGATTCTTTCGAGCTAATGTAACAAAGAAGAATTGGCGCTGAGAAGTCCACGCAGTGCGAGTTGCACAGCTTGTTACTCTTCGTTGCCAGTGCTAACAATAGTTCACTATTGCCGCACACCGTAGCCTTGATTAACAAGTTGTGCATTCTCGCTGAAATCGAGCATCTTCAGGTATCATGGGTATAGTTGAAAACCCTTTTTATTCTACTAAAACGGTACTCTTACCCAACCTTCCATCAAGATACGTGCACTGCGGCTCATAATGGCTTTATCGACACACCATTGATCACCTTCTTTCGACGCAGCCGCACCGACTTTAAGTGTGCCAGATGGATGACCAAAACGAACATTCTGACGATCACCGCCACCTGCTGCTAGGTTGACTAACGTGCCAGGAATGGCAGCGGCTGTACCAATCGCAACGGCAGCGGTGCCCATCATTGCATGATGAAGTTTACCCATCGACATCGCTCTCACTAACAAATCAATATCAGTAGAGTTAATTTGCTTACCACTTGAAGCTGCATACGTTTTCGGTTGGCTAACAAAAGCAATTTTAGGGGTGTGCTGACGGGTTTGAGCGTCTTCTAATTTTCGAATCAGTCCCATTTTTAGTGCACCGTAAGCACGGATTTTCTCAAAGCGGGCGAGTTGAGCGTCATCATTATTGATGTCATCTTGTAACTCTGTACCTTGATAGCCAATGTCTTCAGCGTTGACAAAAACCGTTGGAATACCTGAGTTAATCATAGTGGCTTTGAAGGTGCCAACATCTGGTACTTCCAAGTCATCCACTAGATTTCCGGTAGGGAACAAGCTGGCACTTTTGTCCGCAGGCTCAAGAAACTCAAGTTCAATTTCAGCGGCAGGGAAGGTCACACCGTCTAGCTCAAAATCTCCAGTTTCTTGCACTTCACCGTTGGTCATGGGGACTTTCGCAACAATCGTTTTACCAATATTTTGTTGCCAAATGCTGATAATAGCCACACCATCTTTGGGCAATGTGCTTTTATCAACCAAGCCAGCATGAATGGCGAAGGCACCAACAGCGCATGATAAATTGCCGCAGTTACCACTCCAGTCGACAAAAGCTTTATCAATAGCGACTTGACCGAAGAGGTAATTGACATCGTGTTTGCCATCATCGGCTTTGGACAGAATGACCGTTTTCGATGTACTAGAAGTCGCACCACCCATGCCGTCAGTTTGTTTAGCGTAAGGATCAGGACTGCCAATCACACGTAATAATAGGTTGTCTCGGGCTTCACCCGCTACTTGGCAAGCTGCAGGTAAATCTTGTAAGCGAAAAAAGACGCCTTTACTGGTTCCGCCACGCATGTAAGTCGCAGCAACCTTAATTTGTGGAGCAAAAGTCATGTTTGACTCCCTTCCTTGAAGTTATTTGTTATGTCGCACCTGCCTAAGCAGGTGTGACTACAAAGTATTTTACTTAGGTATTCGCTTCTAAAAAGTCTTGAGCGAAGCGTTGTAATACACCACCTGCACTGTAAACGTAGACTTCTTCAGCAGTATCAAGTCGACAAGTCATTGGCACATCAACTTGTTCACCATTTTTGCGAGTCACTCGCAATGTGAGTGTTGCTAGTGGTGCAGGCTCACCGATGACGTCATACGTTTCAGTACCATCAAGTTCAAGTGTTTTGCGCGTAGTGCCAGCCTTAAATTCAAGCGGCAGAACCCCCATTCCGACAAGGTTCGTACGGTGAATACGCTCAAAACCTTCAGCGGCAATGGCTTCAACACCCGCAAGGCGTACGCCTTTCGCAGCCCAATCGCGTGATGAACCTTGACCGTAATCGGCACCCGCCACGATGATCAACGGCTGTTTGCGATCCATATAGGTTTCAATCGCTTCCCACATGCGAATTTGTTGGCCTTCAGGCTCTATGCGAGCCAGCGAGCCTTGAATGACGTTACCGTCATCATCTAAGCACATTTCATTAAGCAGTTTTGGGTTTGCAAACGTAGCTCGCTGCGCTGTTAAGTGGTCGCCACGGTGGGTGGCGTAAGAGTTAAAATCTTCTTCTGGCAGCCCCATTTTCGCCAAATACTCACCAGCGGCTGAAGTAGCTAAAATCGCATTTGATGGTGATAAATGATCGGTTGTAATGTTGTCACCCAATACGGCAAGTGGACGCATGCCTTTCATGGTACGTTCACCCGCTAATGCGCCTTCCCAATACGGAGGACGGCGAATGTAAGTGGTCTGTGGACGCCAGTCATAAAGTGGGCTAGGTGCTTGTGCATTCTCGCCCAAATCAAACATCTTGATGTAAATCTGTTTGAATTGCTCAGGCTTAACGCTGTCACGGACAATGGCATCAATTTCTTCGTCAGACGGCCATATGTCTTTCAAAGTGATTGGGCTACCGTTAGCATCAAAACCCAGTGCATCTTGCTCAATATCAAAACGCATGGTTCCCGCAATGGCATAGGCAACAATGAGCGGTGGTGACGCTAAGAACGCTTGTTTGGCATATGGATGAATACGACCGTCGAAATTACGGTTGCCAGACAATACCGCAGTTGAATAAAGATCACGGTCGATGATCTCTTGCTGGATTTTTGGATCTAATGCGCCACTCATGCCGTTACAAGTCGTACAGGCATAACCGACAATACCAAAGCCGAGTTTCTCAAGCTCAGGCAGTAACCCCGCTTCTTCAAGATACAGTTTCGCTACTTTTGAGCCCGGAGCAAAAGAGGTCTTAACCCAAGGTTTGCGAACGAGGCCAAGTTCATTGGCTTTTTTCGCAACCAACGCTGCAGCAACAACGTTGCGTGGATTACTGGTGTTAGTGCAAGAGGTAATTGCAGCGATGATGACTGCGCCATCAGGCATTAAACCATCTTCTTGTTGCCATTCTTTGGCGATGCCACGACTGGTGAGATCGGAGGTTGGTAAACGACGGTGAGGGTTTGATGGCCCAGCCATGTTGCGACAAACCGTTGAAATATCAAATTCAAGTACACGTTCGTACTGCGCTTCAACCATGCTATCAGCCCACAAACCTGTGGTTTTAGCGTACTGTTCAACTAATGCAACTTGCTCTGGTTCACGTCCAGTCAGCTTTAAGTAATCAATGGTTTGCTCATCGATATAGAACATACCCGCTGAAGCGCCAAATTCAGGCGTCATATTAGAGATGGTTGCTCTGTCACCAATGGTTAAGGCTCTTGCGCCTTCACCAAAGAACTCTAAATAAGCTGAAACCACACGTTGTTCACGTAAAAATTCAGTCAAAGCTAATACGATATCAGTTGCAGTAATGCCCGGTTGGCGTTTACCGCTGAGCTTCACACCAACAATATCTGGCAAGCGCATCATTGATGGACGGCCAAGCATAACGGTTTCAGCTTCAAGACCACCGACACCCAGTGCGATAACGCCCAGTGAATCTACGTGGGAAGTATGACTGTCTGTACCAACACAGGTATCAGGAAAGGCAATGCCGTCACGGTTTTGAATTACTGGTGACATCTTTTCAAGATTGATCTGGTGCATGATGCCATTACCTGCTGGGATAACATCGACGTTTTTAAATGCGGTTTTTGTCCACTCGATAAAATGAAAGCGATCTTCGTTACGTCTGTCTTCAATGGCACGGTTTTTATCAAAAGCTTCAGGGTCAAAGCCCGGTGCTTCAACCGCCAGAGAATGATCCACGATCAACTGAGTAGGAACTACCGGGTTAACCAGTGAAGGATCACCACCTTTTTCTGCAATGGCATCACGTAACCCAGCCAAATCGACTAGGGCCGTTTGACCCAAAATATCGTGACATACCACACGGGCGGGATACCAAGGAAAGTCGAGATCTTGTTTGCGGTCGATGAGCTGCTTAAGTGAATCCGTTAAGGTTTCTGGGTTACAGCGACGAACTAACTGTTCCGCTAAGATTTTAGAGGTGTAAGGTAACTTTTTATAAGCGCCAGTCTTGATGTCGTTGATGGCTGCCTCAGTATCAAAATAATCGAGTTGAGTATTTGATAAAGATTTACGGTAATTGGTGTTCATGAGTCTATCCACACACGTTGTTTATCTCAATCTAAGGTTGAGTTAAGAATTGGGTTGCCTCGAAGCCTTGCTCAAAAGGTGGGTGAGCAAGGCTTAAGGCTCAAGGCGATTGGTTGAACTATCGTTGTGCGATTGGTGTTACCGCACGTGGCTCTTCACCGACATAATCTGCACTTGGACGAATGATGCGGTTATTTGAGCGTTGCTCCATTACGTGTGCAGCCCAGCCAGTTAAGCGTGAGCAGACAAAGATTGGTGTGAATAATTTAGTCGGGATACCCATAAAGTGATAGGCACTGGCATGGAAGAAATCAGCATTACAGAACAGTTTCTTTTGTTCCCACATGAACGCTTCACAAGCGGCTGAAACACGATATAAACGATCGTCACCAAAGTCTTTGCCTAATTGCTCAGACCAAGACTTAATGATGGCGTTACGTGGATCGGATTCACGGTAAATGGCATGGCCAAAGCCCATGATTTTATCTTTGCGCTCAAGCATGCCTGCAAGGGTGTCACGGGCATGTTGCTCGTCTTTAAGTCCTTCAATCAGCTCCATTGCTGCCTCATTAGCACCACCGTGTAATGGGCCACGTAATGAGCCAATAGCACCAGTAATACAAGAATGCATGTCTGATAGCGTTGAAGCACAAACGCGAGCAGTAAACGTAGAAGCGTTGAACTCATGCTCAGCATAAAGGATCAATGAGCTATCCATGACTTTAGCGTGCAATTCAGACGGCTTTTTGCCATGCAATAAATGTAAGAAGTGAGCACCAATTTGTTCATCATCGGTTTCAGTTTCAATACGAACATTATCGTGAGTAAAACGATACCAATAGCAAATGATAGATGGGAAAGCCGCCAATAAACGATCTGTAGCTTCACCTTGCTGTTCAAAACTTGCTTCTGTTTCTAGGTTACCTAACATTGAGCAACCTGTGCGCATCACATCCATAGGGTGCGCTGAAGCAGGAATACGCTCAAGGACTTCTTTTAATGCTTGAGGTAGACCTCGCATGCTTTTAAGCTTAGCTTTGTAAGCATCAAGTTCAGCTTGGTTTGGTAATTCACCTTTCAAAATCAAGTGGGCGACTTCTTCAAACGTGGCGTTATCTGCCAGATCTTTAAGATCGTAACCACGGTACGTTAGGCCAGAACCCGATTTTCCGACTGTACTTAACGCTGTTTCTCCTGCGCTTTGGCCACGAAGACCGGCACCGCTTAATTTTTTATCTACCATTGCTATCTTTCCTTTAAATTGATTGAATTTTTTATAATTATTATTCTTGTCTATTTGTATCGGATACAGATTAAATCCATGTTACTGAACTTGAGCGACTGACTATTTTTCAGAGTCGAAAAGCTCGTCCAGTTTATTTTCAAATACGTGATAACCAAGGTGCTCATAAAGATCGGCACGAGTCTGCATTGTGTCGACAACGTTACGCTGGTGGCCGTCATCTTTCAGAGCCTTCATCACATTTAATGCTGCTAGGTTGGCCGCACGGAAAGTACTGAGCGGATATAAGATCATGTCAGCGCCAGCTTCTGCTAAAGCTTCTTTATCAAATAATTCCGTTTTACCAAACTCAGTCATGTTCGCTAAAATAGGCACGTTCACTTGCTTGCGGAAATGACGATATTGCTCAAGTTCAGTCAATGCTTCAGCGAAGATCATGTCAGCCCCTGCTTCAACGTACGCTTTTGCTCGTTCGATGCCGGCCACTAAACCTTCAACTGCTACCGCATCGGTGCGCGCCATAATTACAAAGTTTTCATCGGTACGCGCATCAACGGCTGCTTTAATGCGGTCAACCATTTCTTCTGTGCTCACAACCGCTTTATTTGGACGGTGGCCACAACGTTTTTGTGATACCTGATCTTCCATGTGAACCGCAGCAACTCCCGATTTTTCAAATTCACGAATGGTGCGAGCGATATTGAATGCGCCGCCCCAACCCGTATCGATATCGACAAGCAGTGGTAAGTCCGTAGCCGAAGTAATACGGCTGGCATCGATGATGACATCATTCATTGATGTCATACCAAGATCAGGCATACCGTATGATGCATTGGCTACACCTGCACCCGATAAGTACAGTGCTTGAAAGCCGGTGTGCTCGGCCATTAAGGCGAAGTAAGCGTTGGTTGTACCTACAATTTGTAATGGATTGGCATTTGCCACTGCTTCTCTAAAACGTAAACCTGCACTTTTTTTCATGTTTCATTTCCTTTTGTAGGGCAGAGATCAAAGGTTGTTTATGGTTAACAACGACTCTGCGGCGGCTTGTTGTTTTTGCCGCTCAATCAGTTTTATTTCGGTATTTTTTCTGCCCCGCTCGATATGACGACGCATCAGTAAATTGGCGAGTTCACCATCACCATCGGCAATGGCATCAATAATTCTTCGGTGTTCTGCAATGGCACTGGTCGGTCGTTCATCACCGCTGGTTTGAAAGCGATACATTCTGATCAAGTGATAAAGACTGCCCGTTAACGTTTCTTGCAGGTGACGGTTGTCGCTGGCTTGAATAATTTGGTAATGGAAGTCGATTTCACTTTGTTGCTGAAAGTCGTGATCGCCATCGACGAGCGCTTGTTCTTGTCGCTCAAGCAAGGCTTGTAATGATTGCATTTCGGTCTGAGAAATTCGATTCGAAGCTAGCTCACACGCCATACCTTCTAATACGGAGCGTAATTGGTACAGTTCGTTCAGCTCTTTTACTGTTAGCTGTGCAACACGAGCACCAATATGAGGAGCTCGAACTACGAGACGTTGACGCTCTAGAGTTTGTAATGCTTCACGAGTGGGGCCACGGCTAATGCCGTATTGCTTTGCTATGGACTGTTCGTTGATTTTACTGCCAGCTGGGATTTCGCCAGTAATGATACTGTTTTGAATTTGAATCAATATTTGGTCGACAAGGGTTTTCGACTTTTCTGTCATGGCGTAGTAAAAATAAGCAATAGTTGATTGCTATTTAAACTAGCGTTGATTTTGTTTATTGTCAACAATAAGTTGACGTTAAGGTAAGTTTTACAATGAATTTACTCATAAATATGATTTTTTGGTTTTAATTGTCGACAATATTTTCACGTAGAAGGGTAAAGAAATTGCCACTCAAAATGCAGCAGCAACTTCTTATTTAGAAATGTAGATTTGTTTTATTGCTGTTTGAATTCTTCAATATCTTTGTCTTTTTCTTGCCAGATATCATTCAACCATCTTTGAAATTCAACTCTATATTCACTGTTTGTAGAGTATTCATCTGCATCGACTTGAGGGACTGGTAATGCGTCTACTTTGACGATAATACGTTTTAAACGACCACACATTGCATCCATAAGCACGTTCTCTGGATTGTCAGGGTAGACTAAAGTCATGTTCAATACGCTACTGAATTGATCGCCCATCGCTGAAAGTGCAAAAGCAATGCCGCCAGCTTTAGGACGAAGTAGATGCTTATATGGTGAGTTTTGGCGTTGGCGTTTCTCTTCAGTAAAACGACTACCTTCAGCGTAATTCATGATAGACGTAGGAAGGTGTTTGAATTTCTGACAAGCTTTTCGAGTCGACTCAAGATCTTTGCCTCGAAGTTTTGGATTCTTCTTTAGCTTTTTAGGGCTTGTTCGGTTCATGAACGGCATATCTAAAGCCCAACAACCTAATCCGATGAATGGCACATAAAGTAATTCTTTTTTTAAGAAAAACTTAAGCATCGGAGCGTGATTTCTTAGAACAAAAGATTGAGCAGCAATATCGAAACCACTAAGGTGATTGCTAAAAATGAGGTACCAAGAATCCTTATGGACATTCTCTAAGCCTTCGATTTGCCATTCAACGTTAGACGTCAGCTTTAGAGTCAAGCCGTTGCATGATGCCCAAGCATACATAAAAGCATTCATCACTTTAGTTAATTGGATTTTCAGGGCATTAACTGGCAATAATGCTTTTATTATGCCGCCAATCGAAATGAGGCCAGCCCAAAGGCAAGTGTTTATAACTAATAAAATGGCACTGATAATAAATAAAAGTGGTGCAGGTAAAAAACTGAGCATAAAGAATCTAGCCTTCCTTTGAGTTGCGCATTAACTGTGAAAAATTACGATCTTTTTGTTCCCATAGCGTGGTAAGAGATTGCTGGAAAGATTGTTTAAATCTGCGGTCATTAACATAATCACCCTTCATATCGTCTCCGAGCGGGACTTGTTCGATGTGAACATATATGTCGTTAACTTGACCACTGATGTACTCCCAAAAGCTCGGGGTTTTTACTGGGTAATGAATCGTCACATCAACAAGTGTGTTCATGCAGTCGCCCATAGTAGCAAGCGTAAATGCCATTCCGCCTGCTTTTGGGCGAAGTAAATGCTGGAAAGGGGGCTGTTGCTTTTGATGTTTCGCTGGCGTGAAACGAGTACCTTCGACAAAGTTCATTACACTGACTGGTTTGTGTTTAAACTTTTCACACGCTTTACGTGTAATCTCAATATCTTTGCCTTTGAGTTTCGGATTCTTTTTTATTTGTGCTGGGCTATATCGACGCATGAATGGAAAGTCTAGCGCCCACCATGCCAGACCTAATACGGGAACGTACATCAGCTCTTTTTTCAGGAAAAACTTTAAAAAGGGGATTTTATTATTAAGCACACGCTGCAATATTAAGATATCGACCCAAGACTGATGGTTAGCGATTACCATGTACCAATCTTGCCTCTTAAAATTAGTATTGCCAGAAACATGCACTTTTGTTGGATGGTAGAGCCGCTCAATCAGCCCATTAACACTTATCCAACCCGAAGCACAGTTATCAAGAATGGAAGCGCCAAGATTTTTTGTTACGCTAAAAGGTAATAATTTTAAAAGGCCAAACGTGAGGATAGGGATCATCCATAACAATGTGTTAATTACATAACAAAGAAAAGCCAAACAGCCTTTAATAAGCGTCACTTACATTCCCGCTGAGTTTCAAAAGAAACACATTTTACCCGTAACTCTTGATTCTTCAAATTTAATCTTACTTTATTTCATCCGCTGATATAATTGTGGGAGTGCGTTCAATTATCCAGAGTAAATGGACGCTTTTAGGATGAAGATTTAGTGATTTTAAGGACATCAAAAATGAAATCTGCAGTTCTCCCATTAGCCTGTTTAGCGGCTTTAGTCTTTTCAGCACCTTCCTCAGCGGATCATTCAAACGGCGTCGGTTTAAAAGCTGGTGCAACGGGCATTGGTCTTGAGTTTTACAAAGGTTTGTCTGACAACTTCAATTTTAGAGTCGGTATTAATAACTTTCAGTATGATGATGACTTTACTGAAAACGATATTACTTACGATGCCGAGTTAGAACTAAGAACGGCCTCTGCTGTTTTTGATTATCACCCATGGAGTGATTCAGGTTTCAGACTGAGTGCGGGTGCTTATTACAATGGCAGTAAGGTAAATGCAACAGCGCGTGCTATTGATGGTGAATATGAATTCAACGGTGATGTGTATCGTGTTGAAGATGTTGGCAGTGCTGACGGTAAAGTTGAGTTCAAAAAGTTTGCGCCGTACATTGGTTTGGGTTGGGCATCTGCGCCAACAAGTACTTCTAGTTGGTCGTTTACGGCTGAACTGGGTGCTTTTTATCAAAGCACACCAGAGGCGGAGTTAAATGTTTCATGTGGTAGTGCTTTAGATGCTGATATCTGCTCTCAATTACTTGCGGATGTTAAAATTGAACAAGATAAGCTAGAAGAGGATATTAAAGAATATAAGTGGTATCCAGTGATTAACTTCGGCGTGCTATATCGCTTTTAAGTTTTTCTGCTTTTAGTTGTTCGCTTTAGTTTCAATGCCTGCATTTGCAGGCATTGTTGTGTGTGGGACGGTATTGGTAGAGTAAAGTTTGTTAATAAGCTATCTTTGATAGAATTAAGTTGTGCTAATTGAAACATCACTGGTAATGGAAGACTTTATTTACTGTGTATTCAGTTTGGCATAGCGAGTCTGAAAGAAATAATAATTATATCTATAACAATAAAAGTAGCCAAAATTATGTATACGATTATGTGAAACTTAGCTTCTTCACTTTTACATTTAGCATCCTCATAGCTTGGACTGTTAAATAATTGTCTAAGCTCTACTTCACAGAGCATATTTTTATAGCGACTATATAGCTCATCCTTTTGTGTTTGAAAAAAAGAGACCTTTTTAGTAAGTTCACTTTCGATTAAACTTGTATAGATTATTGCCACAATAAAAAATGCTAACGAAATGTAGCAAAATAAGTCTATTGATGAATCAAAATTATCTCTGGACATCCCTCGTATAACTACCAAAGTCACTATGTAAGATAGTATAGCGACTAAGTTAACTTTATTAGAATTGTAATAAGAATCATATGATTCAGACATTTTATTGCTCAGACTAAAGATAAAATCTACGACTTTATTTTTTATCTCGAAATATTGTTTTACATTGTCTTCTTGATAAAGCTGGTGGTTAGATTGAATGGCGTATATAGTTTCTTTTGAAAAAGCTTGTTCTAGTTCAGTAAAACCATTGGTTGTAAATATATTGCGAATAATTGATATTTTCGCAACCGCTCCAGTATCCTCGAAAATCCAATGAAACAGGTCGTGAACTTCTTGTAAGATAGTTTCTGTATTAATATCGAAATTAACTTTTAAAGCTATTGAATTCATACCATTAAAGAAAAAGTGGTAAAGATTATCTTCTTTCTTCACTTTGTTGCTAAAAATTACAAGGGACATGTAAGTCGTTAATACATTGAATATATTATTGGGTTCAATCGAGCTAATTGATTTTCCCCATATAAACAAATGCTCTGGTGTGATTTTAGGTTTAATATCAAAATTATACCGATGAAAAATATTTTCAGAATTGTAGTTACTCTGCACGGAAGACTTAAATGGCAAATCCTTTTCATGAGTAAATAACGAGAGAAAATTATATGAGCCTGCTATCCGGTCTACTTCATTTAGAGCTTTTTTTAGATCGCAGCTTAAAGAATTTTTAAAATTGGCGTATGAGTAGAAGCTGTCTCTTGATCAGATCTTAGTGCATTTCTCCGTCAGCTAGCATTTCTTTCGCCATCCTATATCCAACGACATAAGATTGAAGGGTATCCCAACCTTCCCAAATCGTTTCCCAACCTG
>NZ_JAFEUN010000040.1 GCF_016900895.1 Parashewanella hymeniacidonis | reverse complement strand
ACAAACAGAGAACTTAGTTATAGAAAAGAACCGTAGTCGGCTTGAAGCAAGGGCTTGTAAGGTATTATGTGCAAAAGAAGTTGCGAAAAAGTTTCCTGATTGGCCAAAACTGAAAACGGTTGGTGTCAGCATGGGATACAGACAAGAAAAAGGAAAAGAGCCAAGCTTAGAGTATCGTTATTACATCAGCTCAGCAGAACTTACAGAAGAACAGTTTTCCGAGGCAGTACGAGCACATTGGGCTGTTGAAAATAGCCTGCACTGGGTACTCGATCTTAGTATGAATGAAGATAGATGTCAGATATATAAGGACAATAGTGCCGAGAACTGGGGAATATTAAGACAAACGTCTTTAAATATGTTGAGAAAAGAGAAAACAAAAGTCAGCATCCCGACAAAAAGAAAGCGAGCTTGGATGAAAACAGGTTATCTTGAAAAAGTTTTGAAGGCTGGCCTAACAGAGGTGAGTAAAATTTAAACACTCACGCGGTTGCCCTGGGAATACTCCACTTCACCTTGCTGTACATAACAAGCATGTATATTTAGTTGAAAGATTATGTTCAAAGAAAAATGTGTCTTTAGTTTTGCTTAATAACAGTGGAGAGCCACCATTATCTATTTTAAAACCAGAAGTTAAGACTAGGTTATATCAACAAAACAAACAAAAACTCACTCGGCAGTTATTAGCTTCTTATCCAGGTACACCCAACGGTGGTACTTGGTTCCACCATGCAGTTTTGTTTGCAAGTAAAGGTATTTCGTTGCTTGAATTTATGAGTATGGGACTTCATCTAAATGCCGAAGACTCAGACGGCAATCGGGTATTTCACCTAGCGTGTGCCAATGGGTTTGAACCTCTACTCAAAGAAATGATTTCAAATGCTGACGAAATAGGTTCTTTGCATGAGGAGGTAAATGCACTGAATTGCAGAGCCGAAAACCCATTATACGTTGCGCTATTAAATGGAAGGGTGAGCATTGTAAGAGAGTTACTTAGAACTAATATGTATCAATTCAATGAAAACTCCGAGGAAACTTTAAAAATAAGACAACTTCTTCTTCAAATAAAAAGTACCAAAGTCAGCAGTGAAAGAACTTGGCGGTTTGGCAATGCTAAATTATATGGAAAATTAGTTGACGTTTTTAAAGAGCATCGGAGAGAAAATGGACGTCACTCATTTAAATTAAGCTGGCTAGGCATAGGTTAGAACAAAAAGAAAAAAAGCCTCAATAAAAATTATTTGTCTCAGAACAATATATTGAGGTATAAAGTATACAAAGTTAACATTGAGATTGTTTTTATGCTTTTGTTAGACGAAAACCGAGTGCAGCAAACCCTCTCATTTGAAGAGTTAATCAGTACTTTAAAAAATACCTTCTCAAAACCATTTGGTATGCCGCAAAGGCAAGTATTTGAGCTTGAGCCTAATAGTGAAAGCCACGATGCATTTGCGGTTTTACCGTCTTGGAGTGAGGAAACCATTGCTGTCAAAGCCTTCACTTATATGCCGGATAATCCTAAGCACTCAGATAAATTAAAAAGTATTTATGCCCAAATTATGATTTTTGATCGTAAAACGGGTGTACCTCAAGCTGTGGTTGATGGTACATCAGCAACCTATTGGCGTACGGCGGCAGTGTCAGGTCTAGCAAGCCAGTTACTCGCAAGGGAGAGTGCGTCTAAATTACTACTTTGCGGAACAGGAAATTTGGCATCGTATATGGCTTTAGCCCATGCTTGTGTGCGTGATATAAACCAGATAAGAGTTTGGGGGCGAAGCCCTGAAAAAATGGATGCGGTCATTTCTGAAATTAAAGCCAAACGTCCCGATATAGAAGTGTCACGTTGTGCTGATTTAAACGAAAGTGTTGGCTGGGCCGATATCATCAGTTGTGCCACTCGATCGCCAGAGCCCCTGTTTGATAGCTCACTGGTATCTGAAGGAACACATGTAGATTTAGTTGGGAATCACCTAAAAACTGCCAGAGAATGTGACAGTCAATTACTTAATCGTTCGAGTGTATTTGTAGACTCTAAAGTTAATTGCTTTGCTGAAGCAGGAGAGCTGTTATTGCCAGTGAGTGAAGGTGTGTTTTCACTGGATGAAGTGAAAGCTGAGTTAACTGATCTTTGCAAAGGAGAGCATAACGGTCGCCAAACGGATGAAGAAATCACTTTATTTAAATCTGTAGGCAGCGCCATTGGTGATTTAGCGACAGCTCAACTGGTGTATCAATATTCAAAATAGCCCTTCTGAACTGAGCTTCATTACCTTTGAAGCTCAACTTTCTGAATAACCTGAACTGGGGATAAGCAAACCTCACCAGCATCTCTATTTCTGCGTTTTGAGTGCTCGCAATAGCTGGCTATTGCAGCGCACTCATGCCTTGAACTGAACAAAACTAGAGACACTATTGATCGATATAGCAAAATATTGATAATTTTAAATGCGTTAGTGATTCCATTATCCCGAGCTCAGGTTAAATAATTTTAAATTCCATTTAAACCTTTTTCATATTTCAGGCAGTCTAACCAGTAATAAAATAAAAAAACAAGGAAGATACTTTGCTGGCGTTGGTTGAAAATCATCAATCGATTACTCAAGAAAGTGAATGGATAGCTAAAGCTGCTGCTGGTGACCGTAATGCTTTTCGATTGCTCTATGAGTTACATCATCAGCGAGTCTATGCTCTGGCGTTGCGTCTGAGCAGTAGTCCAAGTATTGCAGAAGAGATCACTCAAGACTGTTTTGTGCGTTTATGGCAAAAACTGCCAAGCTTTCGGGGCGATAGCCAATTCTCTACTTGGTTACATAAGTTGGTGGTCAATCAAAGTTTAACGACAATCAAAAAGCACAAGTCATGGGCACAACGGTTCTTGGGCTTTGAAAGTGTCAATGAACCAGTCAAAGAAGATGAATATGACGAGCTGGACCAACTGATCATGAAACTGCCTGAAAGGGCGCGAATTGTCTTTGTATTACATGCTGTGGAAGGCTATCGCCATGATGAAATTGCGAATTTATTAAAGATTGCTGCAGGTACCAGTAAGGCGCAATATCATCGAGCTCGTGGGTTATTAAAGGAGATGTTTTGATGACTAAAGCTGAACAAAAATCAGATAAAAAACTCGATCAGTTGATTGATGATCTGCCTAGGAAATATCCAACACCAAAAAGCTCATGGCAGCAGCTAGAATCAAGGTTGGATGTGATCACATCTAATGAATCTAAATCAAAATTATTAAATCTTAAGTTTGGTGTTGCGGCATCAATTCTAATTGGGTTTCTGAGCCTTACTTTAATTCAACAAATTAATTTTGAAAAATCAGAGTCGTTAGTTTTTCAAAGCGAAAACAGGTTAGAAAAACTAATTGATACGTTAAATCAGCAGCATCTGTCGCAAATTAAAGCGATTGAGCAAAGCCAACTCAAGCCAGTAAATTTAACACAACAAAATGATTTTAAGGGAGGGCTGCTTAAGCTTAGAGAAGCTCAGACTTCCATTATTAATGAACTTAAACGTGAACCAAGTGATAAGCAGTTATGGGATTTATGGCTTTGGACTCAAGGACGAGAGCTGGAACTGCTAAAGCAACACTCAAAAATTCAACAAATGGAAACCATTAAAACAATATAGGATGAGGATGATGAAACGATTTATTTCGGCTTTGGTCGCACTAAGTATGCTGCCATTGAGTACATTAGCAGCAGAGCAGGTGAACAAAACTCTCGATGTATCAACAATGCCGACGGTGCATATTGAGATCATTAGAGGAAATATTGATATTGAAACATGGAATAAGCCTCAAGTTAAAGTTACAGGAACCTTAGATGAAAAAAGTGAAGGGCTTCTTTTTGAGCGCAATGAGGATTCGATAAGAATTAAAGACAAATTGCCTCGTAGATTAAACGATTCCAATGCGAAGGGCAGTAATCTCGTTATCATGGTGCCTAGAAAGGTTAACCTTGATGCTGATGGTGTTAGCACTGACTTCCAACTCGGTAAACTGGAAGGTGATATTGATGTTGAAACTGTGAGTGGTAATGTTAATGCAACTCAAATCAATGGTGCCTCGACATTAAGTTCGGTCTCTGGAAATATCAACGCAGCCAACTTATCTGGCAAGATCAAATTCTCCGCAATTTCTGGAACAATCAAAGACACGAATAGTAACGGTCGTGTACGCTATACATTAGTAAGTGGCAATTTAGTGTCAACGAGTAACGCAGAAGATATTGAGGCTGAACTTATTTCTGGCGAGCTTGAAGCTCAGTTTAGTAAAGTGAAGCAGCTTGAAGTCAGAGTTGTTAGCGGAGATGCTCAGATTAAGTTACCGGGCGATATTGAACGGGTAAGAGCAGAAAGCGTGAGTGGTGATATAGAATTAAGCTTTTCCAAAAAGCCAAGCGCTAGCTTTGAATTTGATGGTGGTCCGGGTGGCGACATTAGCAATCGTTTAACTCATGATAAGCCCAAAAAACAAAAATATACACGTGCAGAGTCTTTAAGCTTCTCAACAGGCAAAGCATCAGCCTCAGTAAAAATGAGTACAATTTCTGGCGAACTGACAGTTCGCACTCGATGATATGAACAGCGGCACCTGCTCGGTCGGGTGCTGATTATTTTTAATTTCTTATCTCTACTATATATCAATTGAATATTTCAAATGCATAATTATTTCTATAAAATTTAGTCAGGTGATTTTTTTTAGGTTTAAATAATGTTTTATGAATGGCTTTTGGATTGACACTCAAGCCAGTACTTGTGTAATAAATATTTAAAATAATAATCAAATTTTCTTAATATCGTTTCAAACATATTCATTTTATTTCACGAAGATAGCTCTTTGATACGTTTTGTTTAATTCAAACTATTCAGGGTCTTGCGTGTTATTTGGGTAGCGTCAGCTAAAAGTTAATTTTTTGAAGGAAGCGATATGTCATCTATTTCTCCAGAAGCGTCAGAGTTTTTGATAAGCGGAAATTGTATATACAATGAATTGGAAGATCTGACCAAAGGAATGATCTTTAGTGATAATGACTCAAGAGTCATAGAAGTTGAGAAGGACAGAGTTAAAACAAGATACTAAGCCGTTCGTATAGATAAAGCACATCTTCCTTCAGAACATAGAACTAAGGCAAAAGATAGAGCATATGTGCAGTGGTCACAGATAAAAGAAGATAGTGAAGCAGCCCCCTTAACTGATTTTGAGGCTATCAAGATTCATCGGGTTTTTACAGACTTTCAAAAAGAGTTGGTTTCATTTACTCATAATTTTGAAAAAGAACGGTCTCAGGCCTTTGCGTCAAAACCTAAATATAAAGTGATAGAATGTCGTGCTCCAAGCGAAAGTGCGGAGTTAAAAAGTGAATCGTCAAAACCTAAATATAAAGTGATAGAATGTCATGCTCCAAGCGAAAGTGCGGAGTTAAAAAGTGAATCGTCATTAGGGTATAAAGTTTCAAGTTCAGTACTAGATTGGGGGAGCATTAGGTTTTGTTTTCACTACGATAAATCACATGTTACTAATACAGCTGAGAATACCGTTGTGCCTTTTGAGGTAGGAGCCTAGGTATCAGCAACAAAAAGCAGGTTTATGAAAAAATCTTGGCTCATATCGTAATTCAAACTGCTCTGATAAACTTGCTTGAGCGTTTGCCTTTGAGATTCTTTTCAAAATGGAAATTTTCAGCATAGTTAACCTGATTAGCAACAAGAAATGCTACGAAAGGGTTCGTCAATTGAGGTGGAAAGAAGGCGTTACTTGTCCACACTGTGACTCTAAAACCATTAAAAAGAATGGTCATGATATTACTCAAAAAGATTGTCAGCATTATCAATGTAAAACATGTCAACGTTACTTTGATGACCTAACCAATACTGTCTTTGCTGGTCATCATCAACCTTTAAAAATATGGATAACGTGCCTTTACTTTATGGGGCTAAATCTTTCAAATAATCAGATAGCTAAAGAGCTCAATTTACATAAAAGCGATGTTCACAATATGGTTAATACTTTGCGTTCAGGAGTTATCAAGAGAAAACCAGAAGTATTATTGAAAGGCGAAGTTGAATTTGACGAAATGTACCTTGTTGCTGGTCACAAAGGAAATCCTGAAGCCATAAAAAAATCTGGGGCGAAAAAGTAGAAGACGAAAACTTAAAGGTGCTCCTGGACGAGGAACGATGGCCTCTGAAAAACCACCAGTGTTTGGAATGATACAACGTGGTGGAGAAGTCGTTATTAACTTGCTGAAAAATGTTCAGAAAGCAACGATTAAACCTTTTATAGAAAAAACAGTCGCCATTGGCTCGTTAATTTACACCGATGAGTACAGCATTTACCATTCACTTGAAGACTGGGGTTATGAACATAAAAGTGTGTGCCACAGTAAGCATGAGTACGCTAGAGATGAAGACGGTGATGGATTTTATGAAGTGCATGTTAATACGATGGAAGGCTTCTGGTCATTACTTAGGCCATGGTTAAGACCACATCGAGGAATATCACAAGAAAAACTCCCTCTTTATCTTGGTTTTTTTTAGTTTGTACACAATGCTGGCCTACGAGGTAAAGGGCTGCTTGAGCCACTCATTCAACTATTGGTTACCTAGCAGTCTTGAACCCGATATGAGCCAAAAATAATATATTTAGAGGCATTTAGACTCAGCTCGAAGGGCAATGGTTATTACCGATATATAAAACTGTCGTTACTTCGTTTCCAAATAATCATGCGATAACGCAGCAGCTTTTATTTTGAAAGAGCGACCAATTTTCGCTCTCTTTTTTCGTTGCTTTTGAGCGTTCACTGTTCTTTGTTGTGATCAGCTCACTTAGATGACTAAGCTTCAATGCTCACGCCTTGAACAGAAAAACGCTCAAATAGCACAAAATTTAATCCTGAAAGATCAACAGGCCCTAAGTTCTGTTGTGTACAGAATTAATTTCTTCTTCCGTTAAATAACGCCATTCACCCGGTTCAATGTCTTCTTCAAGTTCAATTTGTCCTATCGCTTCTCGGTGTAAACCAATCACTTTATTTCCTATGGCAGCGAACATTCGTTTAACTTGATGATACTTGCCTTCATAAATCGTTAATACCACGATATGTTCGTTAAGGATTTCAAGTTCAGCAGGCAGAGTTAAACCGTCTTCACCGTTTAATTGGATACCCTCAGCAAATAAAGGGATAGCAGATTCTTCAATAGGATCGGCGAGTTCTGCTACATAACGCTTACAGCACTTCTTCTTAGGTGACGTAATTTTGTGAGACCATTGACCATCGTTAGTGATGAGTACTAGACCTGTGGTATCAGCATCTAGACGACCTGCAATATGCAGTTCTTCGGCTTTAGGCACATCCAATAGAGAAATTACAGAAGGGTAATGCTCGTCGATGGTTGAGCAAATCGTGTCCATTGGTTTATTCATCATAATATAGCGATCGCCAATCAATTCGAGGGGCTGGTCGTCAATCATAACTTCAGTGTCGAGGCTAACTTTAAATGAAGCATCCTTTACAACAGCTCCATTACAAGTGACTTCACCTGCTTTTAATAGTTTTTTAGCTTGGCTACGAGTGAGTTCGGTTGTTTCGCAAATAAATTTGTCTAAACGCACAATGATTCGTTAAGTTAGGTTCAGTTATGACTATTTTATCATTTAAGGGAAAAAGATGATCACATTATATGGAACACCGAGAAGCAGAGCATTAAGAGTATCTTGGTTGCTGGAAGAAATAGGTATTGATTGGAATTTTGAGTTTATTAATTTCACTAAGGGCGATAACAAAAAAGAGTCATTTTTAGCACTTAATCCGAGCGGGAAATTCCCGGTACTTGTCGATGGTGACTTCGTACTTACAGAATCAGCCGCCATTAACCTTTATCTGTGCGACAAATATGCAAACAAGCAATTTTTACCCAAAGGCGGTGTAAATGACGTTGCTAGACATCATCAATGGATGAGTTTTATTACGACCGAGTTAGAGCAACCTTTATGGACAATGGGCAAACATAAATTTGCGTTGCCTGAAGCCGTGAGAGTGCCAGAAGTACTCGTTACAGCAAAATGGGAATTCAATAAAGCATCTCAGCTGGCTGAGAATATGATGCCTGAAACTCAGTACTTATTTGGAGAAAATATTACTGTTGCAGATATTATGTTGGCACAAACGCTTGTGTGGGCCGATGTTTTCGAACAAGAAATTCCACCAAAATTAAAAAAGCATATGGCAAATATGATGTCTCGCCCTTCGTTTAATCGTGCCATCGAAAAAGGAAAAAAAGCAATTACAAAGTGAACAAATCGAGGCGGTTAACCACCTCGATAATAAGACTCAGGAAATGCAGGAGAGATACACGTTCTTATTTTATAGTGGTAGAGAATCTCTTGCGTTTCATCTGGTGTAATTTGAAGTACCTCATAGTCATTGAGCACGACGCCATGACTATGTTCATCCAGTTTACAACGAGTTTTCTCATCTGAATCAAAATAAAAAATAAAATGCTCAACCAGTTGCTCAATTTTTCTTGTGCCAGTTTCCCCTTGTCGCTGAATGGTTTTGATCGCATCGATAAAAAACTTTATGTCACTATCAGAGTCATCAGCATTAATATCAGCAATGATTTCATTTAATAACTGCTGCTTTTGCAATGTTTCATCGGTTTTAAGCGCTTGAGTGTTTGCTTCAGGTACTTTTGTTACTGGTTGGCTCTCTGTATGGAATTGAACAAGCTTAGTGTCTTTAACTATTGAGGTTTCACTGAGATCTTGAATGAAGAACATGATGATTAAGGTGAGTGCTGTTCTCATCGCCATGGTCAATACCGGATGAGGATATTTTGAAATACTGAACTTTTTAACGAGATGTAATGGTTTTAAAACTAGGATAACGGTTGAAACGTAAATCATTGAAATAACCTGGAAAAATAATAACCCAATAACGGTGATAGCCGCTATCCATGTAGGAATATAAAGTAAAATTGCAAAGTTGTGACCATAAGTGAAATAGTCACTGGACACTCCAGTCACTTGATTAACGACAGAAGAAGCATTTGCGAGTGCAAAGTTTGCGATGGCGGCGTAGAACAGCAAAATGATCGCCTTTCCTATTAGTGAACGCCAGATAAAATGAATAATCGGCAGACACTCCATGATTAGCGCAGAAAAGGCGATTAATACGCTTATCCATAAAGAATCAGAAAAGAGAAGAAGCGTTAATACCGATAAAGCATAGAGCTTTTGAGGACGACTGTATCGAGCTAATTTTTTAATCAAGTCTAATTTAAAGTGGCCTAACTTATTTATTATTAGACTAATTTTATCTTTAACTGTTGAAAGTATCTCAGCTAGCATTTTCACAAGGGCAAATGAATAATAAGTAAACAATATACAGAATACTGTTTAAATTTAACATCTTTGCAAAATTAAAACCTAGCTTCAAAGCTTAAGACTTGAAGTTGCCTTAAGCTTTGGTATGTTCGTTATTTCAATTGAGTCGCAGCCCATTTTGCACGGCTTTCGCGGTTTTCTTTAAGTTCGTTCTGTTCACGGTAGGCTTTATATGCTTCAACATCTAATGGGACTAATGTGACATCCACGTCCAAAACCAGCTTGCACTCTTTTTTTATTCGCCAAGCTGACGTGTTATAGAGCTCTGTTAATGGTAACGAGCTAACAAATTCAGGATTGTACTGAGTATAAATAGCCTGTGTAGGGTAAACCACGAAGGCTAAACGTCGTTTAGGTTCTTTTTTAAATAGCGCTTCAATGCCATCACTTGTGTTGACCACTTGCATTTCAATTAGGTCGTCAATTTCGAGTAGCTTTTTTTCAACTGGAGTTGGCATTGGTTTTTCATTGGCTTCCCATGCAACAACGTCTTCAAGCGATTGCTTGGTTAACTCAGCAAGTTGTTGCTGAGTTAAAGATAAAGATTGTCGTAAAGCTTGAGCTTCAACTCCGTTAAGTGCAGCAAATTTAGACATGATTTTCTCGATAAATAATAAATTGGCGGGATTATATACCGTCTTTTTACGAATGTAATTAAAGCCTCATTTTTCTGTCTTAGAACTGCAACACGTGACTTCTATTTTACTGGTGCGCATATAAAAGCAGATCACTGCTTCAAACATCAATACAACACAAAAGGTAATGTCATGGATGCAAAATGGGCTTTAGTTCCTTCTGCTCTAGCTTTGGCGGTAGCAGCAAACGCAACAGTACTGCCAAGTCATCAAACGCAAAATGCATGGTTTACGGATGCAAATCAAAAAGTTCAAACCAAAACCAATTTAACAACGCAAAATAAAGCTAAGAATGTGATTTTATTTGTTGGTGATGGCATGGGGGTTTCAACACTCACAGCCACTCGTATTTACCAAGGACAAATGAATGGCCAACCAGGGGAAGAAGGTGCTTTATATTTTGAAAACTTCCCATATACCGCTCTAGTTAAAACTTATAACGTGGATGCACAAACGCCGGATTCAGCGGGCACGATGACAGCAATGATTTCTGGTCTTAAAACCGATGTCGGTGTCATTGGTGTCGATGAAGATATTGCTAGAGGTGATTGCTCCACCGTATCAGGAAATGAAGTTGCATCAGCGTTAGAGCTTGCTGAAATCAAAGGTTTAGCAACAGGTATCATTTCAACAGCACGCATTACTCATGCAACTCCTGCCGCAACCTATGCAAAATCAGCTGATCGCAACTGGGAAGACGTTTCCGACATGTCAGAAGACGCAGTTGCTGGTGGCTGTGAAGATATCGCATCACAACTCATCAACTTTGAAGAAAACCTTGAAGCACGTTACCCAGGTGTTGATGTCAATGGTATCGAAGTAGCATTTGGTGGCGGTCGTCGCCATTTCTTGCCTAAAGACGCAGCAGCAAATTCTGCGGACGCCAAAAGTGAAATTGAAGGGGATCGTACCGATGAGCGTAACCTTGTCACAGAATGGCAAGAGGCCTATCCACAAGGTCGCTATGTGATGGATCAAGCAGGGTTTGATGCCATTAACCCTGAGACAGACTCTCAGGTACTTGGCCTATTCAATGAAAGCCATATGCAATACGAAGCCGATCGTGGAAATGATATTGCAGGTGAGCCTTCACTCTCTGATATGACTTCAAAAGCCGTCGAATTACTCAAAAAAGATGAAGACGGATTCTTATTGGTTGTCGAATCTGGACGAATTGATCATGGTCACCATGCAGGCAACGCTTATAACGCTCTGCACGACACAGTCGAATTTGCGAAAGCGGTTGAAGCGGCTTATCAGAATACCAACCCAGAAGAAACGTTAATTCTAGTTACTGCCGATCACAGTCACGTATTTACGATCGCAGGCTACCCAAAGCGTGGTAACCCGATCCTTGGCAATGTCGTTGAAATTGGAAAAACTGAGCCGAAATTGGCCTCAGATGACAAGCCATATACCACTGTGGGTTACGCAAATGGCCGAGGTCACATGCATTTAGGTGACGAGACTGATGCCGACGCAGGCTATGGTCAAGACATTAATGCTGGACGCAGTGATACAGCATTGACTGATACTGGTGCAGCAGGTTTCCATCAAGAAGCGACCGTACCAAGAAGCAGTGAAACTCACGCAGGTGAGGACATCAGTTTACATGCAACAGGACCTGGTGCTCATCTTGTGCAAGGTACCGTTGAGCAAAGTGTTATTTACCACATCATCAACAATGCATTGTCGTTAGACAACGAGTAACGAGGATAAGAACAATGAAATTAACGACTAAACTAGCAATTCTAAGTACTTCAATTGCTTTAGCGGCATGTAATGGTGATGACGGCAAAGACGGTATCGATGGTGCTAGCGGAGCCGACGGTAAAACGTCTTTTGTTACTCAAACGGTTTTAGAAGCCGGTGATGCGGTATGTATCAATGGTGGTGTAAGAACGGATAGCGGCCTTGACTCCAATGGTAATGCACAGCTTGATGCGGACGAGATCACGGGAACTTCGCATGAGTGTAAGCCTGTTCGTGAGTCCGTTTCACCAACAGAAATCGTCAATAACACAAGTAATACTTGGTATGTGCAAGGCGCACAATCCGTCGAAAACGCCAAAATGATGGCCACTAACGCAAAGAATGCCCGTGGTGAAGCTAAGAATGTGATTCTATTCGTTGGTGATGGAATGGGGGTCTCTACAGTAACGGCGGCTCGTATTCTAGAAGGTCAAAAGAAAGGCATGCAAGGTGAAGAGAATGATTTGAGCTTTGATAAGTTCCCTTTTGCAGGTCTTGCGAAAACCTACAACGTGGATGCACAGACGCCAGATTCGGCCGGAACCATGACTGCGATGATGTCAGGAGTTAAAACCGATGCGGGCGTATTAGGTGTGGATGAAGATATTCAGCGCGGTGATTGCTCTACGGTTGCAGGTAATGAGTTAGTTACTGCGATTGAGTTAGCCGAAATTGCAGGACTATCTACAGGTGTTATTTCAACAGCTCGAATCACACATGCAACCCCTGCGGCAACATTTGCAAAATCAGCCGATCGTAACTGGGAAGATGTTTCGGATATGCCTGAAGCTGCTGTTACTGCTGGTTGTGAGGATATTGCTTCTCAGTTGGTCAACTTCGAAACGAACTTAGAGTCTCGATATCAAGGTTTGAATATCAATGGTCTTGAAGTTGTAATGGGCGGCGGACGTCGTCATTTCTTACCAAAAGATGCCAATGCAAACTCAACGGATGCAAGAAGCGATATTGAAGGTGATCGTACCGATGGTCGTAATCTAGTGAATGAGTGGAAATCACAGTATCCAACAGGTAATTATGTGATGGATAGAGCAGGCTTTGATGCCTTGAATCCTGCCACGACAGAGCGCATCTTTGGTTTGTTTAATGAAAGTCACATGCAGTATGAAGCTGATCGTCATAATGATATTGCCGGTGAGCCTTCATTAACGCAAATGACAGAAAAAGCATTACAAGTGCTCAGTAAAAATGACAAAGGTTATATGCTGGTTGTTGAGTCAGGCCGTATTGACCATGGTCACCATGCTGGTAACGCATTTAATGCGTTAGAAGATACTATTGAGTTCAGTAATGCTGTTGCTAAAGCTGTGGCGATGTCGAATCCTGAAGATACACTGATTATCGTAACAGCGGATCATAGTCATGTATTTACGATTGCAGGTTACCCTAAGCGTGGTAATCCTATCTTAGGGAAAGTAGTAGCCGTTGGTAAAACTGAGCCTGCTTTAGCATCGGATGACAAGCCATATACGACGCTCGGTTATGCCAATGGTCGTGGCGTGATGAACTTAGGTACTGAAACGAACGCTGATGCGGGTTACGAACAAGACATTCATATGGCAGGCCGTATTGATTTATCGGACGTTAATACTGAAGCTGCAGGTTTCCATCAAGAAGCTCTCGTTCCGAGAAGCAGTGAAACTCATGCAGGTGAAGATGTTGGAATGTATGCACAAGGGCCTTCATCTCAGCTTGTTTCTGGTACTAATGAGCAAAGCATTATTTTCCATATTATGGAGCATGCCGCTGACTTAGTCGGAAAAGCTGAAAACAAACTGTAACTTTATAAATATATGCTTTTAGAACGGTTAAACGCCCACCGAATGTGGGCGTTTTTTAATTTTATTTCGTCAGATTTATTATGAAAAAAACTCAGTATTTTATTTCTATTCTTGTTTTATTTTTTAGTGTTCATCTTCATGTAAACGCTCAAAGCTGCTCGGTTGATAGCGCAGTTATCGGTGCTAAGTACCAAGTGAGCGTAACGAATAACGAAGGTGAAATGGCCAGCTATCCGGTCAATATTTGGAGACACAAAAATAAAGTGGTATATGAGTACCCACATAAACAAAAAGCGGAATATTGGTACATTGCGAATAAACAAAAATCAGTGAGCGTGCAATTAACTCGATATTACGATGGCTTTGAACGAGGCATTGAATATCAACTCAGCCATAAGACCGTTAAAGCTAATATCAGAAAGTGGAATAAGCTTAATTCGGTTATTGCCTTAAGTGACTTCGAACTTTCTTCTTCCAAAACTTCTGCGTTTACGTGTGATGAAACTATGAAAATTGTTTCAAAGCAGGGAGTTGATATTGAATGGTTGAATTATTATCAATTACCCAAACATTTTAAGCTCACTCAGAAAGGAAAAGTGAAGTCTTGGCAGCTAAGGTCACTTATCACTGATGCAAAAGTGGTACAAAGCAAAGTGAATTCCAGAAATCATTACCAAGTCACCGATTATGCCGATATTGGTGATAATGAAAGTGATGAGTTTTTATCAAAAATGATTGTGATGGGTTTTTAACGTTTAACGTTGGGAGTAGATGCGCTGCTCCCTTTTGCTTCTCTATCCCCAACTGACCTGAGATGAGAGTCTTGGCCTCGAAAAAGACTGCGTAACAATTTCCCCTAAAATTCTCTGCTGGTAAAGGTCTTGAACATTCGAAATGTCTCTAATGAGCCTGATTACTTGTAATGTTTGCTCCATCGCGCTAGCACTCTCTGATGGGGCTACTTCAAGTAAATGACCTGCATCTTTAATAAACTGCTCACTTTTATCCGCAACATGCGCCCATAAATTTGAGTTAAATGTAATCCATTTTTGTAACTCTTGATTTTTATTGGCCATAAAAATCTTCTGCTGATTAGGCGTTAAATTACTGATTTCACCCAAAAGTCGAGCATGCTGAGAAGGGTTTAGGTATTTACCTTTTAACTCAAGCTTACCATCGTTACTTAGGCTCAAAGACACATCTTCGAGTAGTTTTTTACTGTGGAGGGGGGGCATTGCTGGTAAAGAACTCGCTTTTATTTGAAATGGGTTGTTCAGCGATTTCAGTTAATTCTGTTGGCATAGGGTTAACCGTCAACTGCCTCTCTAACGGACTGCCTTTTATTTCAACATTGAAGACCAGCTTTCCTTCTGTTTTTGTTGCTTGGAATTGAAAACGCTCAAAATCTGTTGAGGTTTTGCCTAGAGCTTCTAGCTCTGCTGAGTGGGTGAGCATATCGAGTGCATCAGATATGTTGGCTTCATCGGGTTGGTGAATGATATGCCATAAATGGATCACTGCGATCACTGATCGGAGCTTGGATTATCGTTTCCTGCAAATGAAGTAGGGGGACACACTCAAGCGCCGCTTCTTCAGTTTCAGCATGTGAAAGTTTATCAACCAGCTCAGGGCTAATTTCAAACTTTTTCGGCATGATAAAACTGTCACTTTCACCTTTAATTCCATAGGGACTAAATGGAATGCTGTTCGTTACTGGACTGGCCATCACTTTGCTCCTTTCATGTTTCACCGACCACTTCATATTACGGTGAAAGAAAGTAATTAATTAATGATGAATTAGAATTTATTAACCAAGTTTCATGTTGATATTTTTATGAACAAAAAAAACTTAAATGGTATTGTGTTCGTGATCACCTTATTAAAATAAGTTTATGTAATGTTTTATCTACTGATTTATAAGAATAAGTGTGATCAAAGTTTGATTTTTATCCTGTTAAGATTAGAAGTGATGTGAAGTGTGATTTATGGCTGAAAATTGATGCTTTTTGCGGTGAAGTTCTCAATTATTTAGATATTATCGTAATAAAAGCGGTTGGCTACATAGCCAACCACACTTCTTCTGCCCACAACCAAAAGTGTTCCCAATGCTCTGTAAAGCGTCCATTTTGCCAATAACGAACTTCACCTTGTTGATCGATGCAATGGAAATTATCGCCAACTTGGCAGATGGCAATTTGATCTCTGGGTAAACCAATTGACCAAGCATAGCTGGTAACTTCAGGTAAAAAAGTATGTGAGCTTGGATCTGCGGCGGTGACAGGCTCAACGTTACCGAAAATGACATCGCTGGCTTCTAAAAGATATTCCTTTAGTGCACCAGGAAGCGGAATTAAAATTTGTTCTTCAACCTCAACTAATTGTTCAAAAGTTGGCAGTACTAGCGGGAATGCAGTTTCGATGCTGGCGTCTTGCAGCTGATCAATAATGTCGTTCATGTTATGGGTTATCAGAATTTGATTTTCGACAAGTATAGAAAAAGCCGCTAAGAAATGGCAGCGGCTTTTTTAGATTTGAATCAATTAAGTGTATTTACCAGATTTTTACCTGCTTATCTGGTGCGATATACATCTTATCACCTGGCTTAACACCGTAGGTTTTGTAAAATGCGGGCATATTTGAAAGTGAGCCTACAGCCCTAAACTCTGCTGGAGAGTGGGGATCAGTGGCTACTTGATTGCGTGCAGCTGCTTCCGTTTTTTTGCCTCGCCAAATTTGGGTAAAGCCGATAAAGAAGCGTTGATCTCCTGTGAGACCATCAATCACAGGTGCTGGCTTGCCATCCAAGGATTTTTGATAAGCTTTATAGGCAATAGTTAAGCCTGATAAGTCACCAATGTTTTCGCCTAAAGTCAGTTGACCATTAATCGGCAAATCCTTGAAAACGTAATAGCCATTATATTGTTTTACTAACTGAGCGGTACGTTCATTAAACTTCACAAGGTCATTAGGTGTCCACCAATCTCTTAGGTTACCCTCACCGTCAAATTTAGCGCCTTGGTCATCAAAACCATGGCCCATTTCATGACCTATAACAGCACCAATACCACCATAGTTGACTGCGTCGTCCGCCGCCATATTAAAGAAAGGAGGCTGTAAAATGGCAGCAGGGAAAACAATTTCATTCATGGTTGGGTTGTAATAAGCGTTCACCGTTTGTGGTGTCATTTGCCACTCTGATTTATCTATCGGTGAGCCAAGTTTGGCTAAGTCTTTATTAAACTGAAATTCGGCTGCACGTTCGATATTGCCAATTAAGTCGCCATTTTTAATTGTGAGTTTACCGTAATTCTCCCATTTATCAGGATAACCAATTTTAGGAACAAACTTGCTGAGTTTCTCTTGAGCGGCGACTTTGGTTTGTTCGCTCATCCAAGGTAAACCATAAATACTGTCGCTGTAAGCGGCACGTAAGTTCTCAACAAGGTGTTCCATCCGCTCTTTTGCAGCAGGAGTAAAGTGTCGTTTAACATAAACTTTGCCTACTACCTCACCAAGTACACCATTTACTGTACTCACACCTCTTTTCCAACGAGGTTGCTGTTGTTGCTGGCCATTAAGCGTCTTAGCAAAAAATTCAAAGTTTTCTTTATCCAGAGGCTGTGAGAGATTACTCGCCGCACTGGTTAGAGTTTGCCAAGTTAGGTAAGTACGCCAATCTGACATCGAATGTTGAGCTAACACTTTACCTAGCCCGGTTATGAAGCTCGGTTGATTGATGATGATGGTTTTTTGATTTTTGACGCCAAGGTCTTTTAAGTACAAAGCCCAGTCGATTTGCGGAGCTAATTTTTTAAGATCTTTTATTTGATACAAATTGTAAGTTTTGGTGCTGTCACGGCTATCAACAACATCCCAGTGTTGCTTGGCAATCTCGGTTTCTAATTTCATAACAGTTTGAGCCGCTTGCTTAGCATTCGGTAAACCAGCAAGTTTAAACATCTTGGCTATGTGCGCTACGAATGCCTTACGAATTTTTACAAAACGTTTTTCTTTATTAAAGTAGTAGTCCTTGTCCGGTAGGCTTAAGCCATACTGCCATATGTGCGGCGCATAACGGGTCGAATCCTTGGCATCGATGTCTACATAGAAAGCCATGGGTGTTCCGCTGCCTAGCCTCTGGCTTTTTGCAAAGTATCCGGCAAGTTGTGATTTATTACTGAGTTTTTTGATATCAGAGAACTGTTGTTGAATTGGAGTAACGCCGAGCTGGTTTAATTTAGAAACATCCATGAATGAACGATAAAGGTCTGCTACCTTCTGTTCATCAGTACCAGCTTTTAAATTTGGCTTGTCAGCAAGCTGTTCGATGATGTGTTTCACATCTTCTTGAGACTTTTCACGTAAATCATAGAAGGCACCAGAACTGGTTCTATCACCTGGGATCTTAGCATTCTTCAACCAAGTACCATTTACATAACGATAAAAGTTATCTTGCGGACGGACAGATTTGTCGAAGTTAGCAAAATCAATTCCTGATTTTAAGGAATTGGCGCCTTGCTCGTTATGATTGGGTGGAGGAGGGGGCGTTGGAGCATATCTATCACTTCCACATGCAGTTAATGCGAATACAACAGAAGCAGCTAAGCTACCGAGAATGATTCGTTTCATGATGTTTCCTATATGAATTGATGCTTTTTTAAGCTATATCAAAAATCGATGATTAACAATGACAATCTGTTTCAAGATATGTAGTTATTTCATATGGCTATTTCACTTTAAATTGTATATTCCTATCTCGCTTAGAAAGTATTGTTTCAGGTCATAAAAAATACGCTTCATCAGAAGCAACGTAAAAGCGATTAAAAAGTAATAATGGTTTAAATGAGACTAAATTTTATTACTACATACTTACCATTTAATTTGTCAAAATTTGTTTTAGTCGTACTTCTAATGCCTTATTTCATCTTGATTGAGCTTGAGAGAAATCTTCAGTGGTTTTATAGACGTATTAAGCTAAAATCGTCGTGAATTTATCCATATAATTGTTTAATATGAAATTACTCTCAGGAGAAAAACATGGATATAGAATCAATGCCAAGGGAACAACTCGGGATTTGCGCTGAAGGGAATCTACACAGTATTTATTTGATGTATAACGCTCGTGATCATGTTGAGCCTCTATTACGCCCTTGTTTAGCGTCAGTCGCACAATATATTTTTGAGCAGACCGACCAGCACGCAGACAGTGCTTTTAATGGTTTTGTGGCCGTAGGTGCGAATTACTGGGACAGCTTATATCCAGATTCTAGACCGCAACTACTAAGACCATTTCCATCAATCCAATACAATGACTTGGTTGCTCCAGCTATTGAGTTTGACCTCTTCTTCCATATACGTTGTGACCGTTATGATGTACTTCACTTAGTTGCTAATGAAATCCATCAGATGCTTGAAGGACTTGTTGAGTTGGTTGATGAAGAGCGTGGATTCAGATACATGGACAGCCGTGATCTAACGGGGTTTGTTGATGGCACAGAGAACCCAAAAGGTCGCCAACGTCAACAAGTTGCTTTGGTTGAAGAAGAGGATGAAGAGTTTCAAGGCGGGAGTTACGTTCACGTACAAAAATACGAGCATAAGCTGAATCACTGGCATCGACTTCCACAAAAAGAACAAGAAGATATTATTGCTCGAACCAAGCAAGACGATATTGAGTATGCCGCTGAAGATAAACCGTTAACCAGCCATATTAAACGTGTGAATTTAAAAGATGAAAACGGGAAGCCTAAAGAGATTCTTAGGCAAAGCATGCCATTTGGATCTTTGAGGCAGCAAGGCTTAATGTTTATTTCTGTCTGTAGAACCCCAGCACATTTTGAAGATATGTTAACAAGTATGATTAAAGGTGATGGACATGGACATACTGATAAGCTAATGGAGTATACTCAAGCCTTAACAGGATCTTCATTTTTTGCCCCGTCTCTAGATTTTTTACTAGAAAAAGTATAATTAACTAGCACAATTCTCTAAAAAATAAAAGAGTACGCCCCATACGTACTCTTTTTTACATTTAGATGACAATTAACTATTCAGTGTAATTGAATAGTGATTTTATCGTTTCTAATGTTCTGTCAATGTTAATAATGTTTGACGGGGTGATGAAAATTGTATCATCACCTGCAATAGTGCCTAAAATTCCTTCAGGCTTTCCTATTGAGTCCAACAATCTTGCGATAAGTTGAGCAGCACCTGGGCTGGTGCGAACAACAATCATAGAACAGTTGTGATCAACATCTAACACTAGATTTTTTAGTGGACTACCGGCTGTTGGGACCCCTAACTCAGCTGGTAAACAGTAAACCATTTCTTGCTTTGCATTTCGGGTACGAACTGCCCCAAACTTGCTCAGCATACGGGATACCTTAGATTGGTTAATGTTACTAAACCCCTCGGATTGTAGAGCAGTAACGATTTCACTTTGAGAGCCAAATCGTTCTTCTTTCAGAATAGCCTTAAAGACTTTTACGAGCTCTTCTTGGTTCTTGTTTGTCATAATAATTTTTCAGTGATTTTTAACTTAAACAATCTGCGACAGTTTGTTGGAATATCTAAACTGTTACTTCATTTATACTTGAATAAATTTTCAATCTTTATATTCAAAAAACTTAAAGATCTTTGCATAACTGATGTGTTTTTGTCAAATAAAATGACTTGATGCGCATAATTATTCATTTTTGGTTTTGGGGGAAACTAAGGTTTACGCCGCTGCTATTTTTCAGTTTTTTCAGTGCAATGTATAGAGGCTGTGAGATTGATATTTTGCTCGCATTCCAGTAAGGTTGCGCCATAATTATGATCTACGTCACAGAATACCGATAAATCAACGGAGAGAACTATGAAAGTTGCTGTACTTGGTGCTGCTGGTGGTATCGGCCAGGCACTTGCCCTATTACTAAAAACTCAATTACCTGCGGGTGCAAAATTATCATTATATGATATCGCTCCTGTTACACCTGGTGTTGCCGTTGACCTAAGCCATATCCCAACAGATGTTGAAGTTAAAGGGTTTTCTGGTGAAGACCCATCTGCGGCTTTAGAAGGCGCAGACGTAGTACTTATCTCTGCTGGTGTTGCTCGTAAGCCAGGTATGGATCGCTCAGATCTATTTAACATCAATGCTGGTATCGTTCGTAACTTGATTGAAAAAGTTGCTGCAGTATGTCCAAAAGCATTGGTTGGTATCATCACTAACCCTGTTAACACTACTGTTGCGATTGCTGCTGAAGTATTAAAAGCTGCTGGCGTATACGATAAGAACCGTCTGTTCGGTGTTACTACACTTGATGTTATTCGTTCTGAAACTTTCATCGCTGAAGCGAAAGGCTTAAGCCCTGCTGATGTGAACATCAACGTTATTGGTGGTCACAGTGGTGTAACGATTCTTCCTCTACTTTCTCAAGTAGAAGGTGTGAGCTTTACTGATGAAGAAGTTGCATCACTTACTCACCGCATTCAGAATGCGGGTACTGAAGTAGTAGAAGCTAAAGCTGGTGGCGGTAGTGCTACACTGTCAATGGGGCAAGCGGCTTGTCGTTTTGGCTTATCTCTAGTTCGTGGCCTTCAAGGCGAAGCAAATGTTATTGAATGTGCTTATGTTGACGGTGGAAGTGAGCATGCTGAATTTTTCGCACAACCTGTAGTTCTGGGTAAAAACGGTGTTGAAAAAGTACTTCCTTATGGTGATGTAAGCGAATTTGAATCAAATGCACGTGATGCGATGCTAGACACACTAAAAGGTGACATCAAAATTGGTGTTGAATTCGTTAAGTAAACTTAAGCGAATATCCTAATTTTGAAAGCGGAGCGAATGCTCCGCTTTTTTGTGCATCTTTTACCAGATCTGAGTTAGTTAAGTACCAGTAAGTCGAAATAATGAAGTGAACGGTAAATTCATTTTAATTAATTTTAGCTATAAAAATCTCTCAATTTATTCATGTAAGTTATAGAAATTAAAAGAATGAATGCCCATTTAGTTCGTTGAAGTGCTTTTTAAGTAAAATGAACATTTGATTACTTTTCTTGAGTGTTATTATTTTTCAAGTGAGAATAAGCCGAAATCTAAGATATCGGTGATTAATATGGCTGAAGCAATTTACCAAAGTATCGAACCTCGAACTCACTTTTTAACTGAAAGTTCGCAGCATGAAGTAAAAGTGCAGGAGGGTGAAAGAGAGTTCTCAAGTCACTTTACAAAATTTAAAGTAACCATTTCTGAAAAAAATACACAGCGTAGCCAAGAGCTAGAGTTTTACTTTAGAAAAAATGATCAGGGCTTTCAGAGCGCTCCAAAATCTCATTTTAATTCTTTGCTTACAAGGGTTTCAGGAGGGCGTTGGGCGATAGGGAAAGAACGTTGTTCAGATGTTGCTGAGGCTGCAAAACAATTTTGCGATTTTACTAAACAGAACCCAGAAGCTACTTATAGTGTTCTGGTTAATACATGTACAAAAAATCAATCTTCATCGAAGGATAACCCATGTTATGGAGCTATTGGACAATTTGAGATAAACGGTACGAATGGAGTGATGCCACATTATGAGGTATTAGGTGGCCGAAATTATCATGTCCTAGAAAAGATAAAGAGTAGCTTAGAGCAAAATTTAGGATACAGTGCTCCAAGAAGCCCAAAGCATGCGCCTGGAGGCTCCTCTATGCCACTTAGTTCGAGTAAAACAAGCAGTACAGCCCCAACCTCCAAACTTGCAAGAAGAGGTGAACAAGTATCTTCATTACATGCTAAACCTCAGGCGGTTAATGATAGTAGAAATCAACAGAAAGAAGTACAGTCTGAAATTCAGGCTCTGAAAGCTAAGTCTGCACCTAGAAGTACTCGTTTAAAGGCAGATTTAGAGCAAATTTGGTCTAATGCAAAACCGAGAAGTAAATCTTAATAAGAGAGCATATATACCCATGATACCTGAAGATGCATGTTTCAGGACTTTTTCAGCGCCAATTCTTTGAGGCGCATTAGCGAAGGAATATCGGGATTCTTTCGAGCTAATGTAACAAAGAAGAATTGGCGCCGAGAAGTCCACGAAGTGCAAATTGCACAGCTTGTTACTCTTCGTTGCCAGTGATAACAATAGCTCACTATTGCCGCACACTGTCGCCTTGATTAACAAGTTGTGCATTCTCGCTGAAATCGAGCATCTTCAGGTGTCATGGGTATAGATATCGCAAAGTTTCAATGAAAAGTGCTACGTTTAAGTATGAATTCTTTAACCTAGAAACATCAGTTGAATGTTTTGAAGAGCAATAACTATCTGGAAAATAGAATGTTGATCGAGAACGTGCCTAATTGATGTTTCTAGGTTTAACGTTCTAAAAATAAAGTAGTTACTTCGCTGGAGGCGCTATGACAAATATATTTAAGGGTATTCCTGATGATTTATCAGAGGAAATATTCGATGAAATTGTTAAAAATGACAATGTTTCTATAGAAAGAATTATCTCTAAAGGTCATAAAAGCCCTGACAAATTTTGGTATGACCAAGAGCGACATGAGTGGGTGATTATTCTCAAAGGTGAAGCTAAGTTAGAGTTTGAAGGTGGTCCAATTATTCACTTAGTAAGTGGGGATTACTACAATATTCCTGCTCACCAAAAACATCGTGTAGCTTGGACTAAAGAAAATATTGAAACGGTTTGGCTTGCTGTTTTTTATTAGAAAACAGCAGCCATTGATTTGGATAATGCTGTTAAACCATTGGTTCGAGATGGGCTTAATTGAGTATATAAACCTAACTCTGTAAATAACTCTTGAATACTTTCATCAGGCTTTTGTTGTTGCTGATGAAACACCGAAAGTAAAATTACTATCAAACCTTTGACAATTCTTGCATCGCTATCAGCAATAAAGTAGTGCTTGCCATCAATGACTTGGTGATACAGCCAAGCATCGCTTTCACAACCATCAATCAGAGCTGTTGTAATCTTATATTCTTGGCCCAATCTTGGTGTTTTTTTACCTAATATCATCAATTGACGGTACTTTTCTTGCCAGTTCTTAGCAGCTGAAAAGACTTGTTTAATTTCATCTAATTGTGGGACTTGGTACTGATAATCTTGAGTTTTAGGCGATACTTCTGGCATTAATCTAATAACTCCAAAGCTTGTTGTAGTGCATCAATAAAAGTATCAACATCAGCTTGAGTGGAATAAATACCAACAGAAACTCTGCAGCAACCTTTAATGTGCATTAAGTCCATTAATGGCATCGCACAGTGATGGCCGCAGCGAATCGCAATGCCTTGTTGATCTAATAGCATGCCGATATCTTGATGGTGCTCGCCTTTAACATTAAATGCTACAACACCTACATTTTGCTCTGACTGAGCATAAACTTCGATGTCAGTAAGCTCGGATAACTTATCGGTTAAGTAGTTCAGCAATACACGTTCTTGTTGTTGGTGTGCTTGAGTTAGGTGAAGCTTGATAAAATCAACGGCTGCACCTAGACCAAATACTTCGGCAATTGGCGGGGTGCCAGCTTCTAACTTGTTAGGTAACTTTCCAAATGTAGTTTCTTCGAAGCTGACGGTTTTTATCATTTCACCGCCGGTTAGCAAAGGTAACAATGCATCGAGCGCATCGTATTTGCCATAAAGGATGCCGACACCAGTTGGTCCGTACATCTTATGTCCAGAAAACGTATAAAAATCGCAATCAATTTCTTGAACGTTAATGTCAAGATGAGCAATGGCTTGAGCGCCATCGACGAGAGTTATTGCGCCAGCAGCTTTGGCCAACTTTACTATTTCACTAACTGGGTTGAGGGTTCCTAAAGCATTGGTTACGTGCGTAATGGCAACGAGCTTTGGCTCGCACTCTAAAAGTGATCGATAAGCTTTGAAGTCAAACTGAAAGTTGTCAGTTAAAGGTATAGGCTTTATAACAGCACCTGTGCGATTAGCAAGTTGTTGCCAAGGAACGATATTGGCGTGATGTGCGGCACTATCGATCAAAATTACATCGCCTTCCTTTATTTGGGGATCTAATCCTGCTGCAACCATGTTAATTGACTCTGTACAGCCATGAGTGAAAATAACTTCTTCGGATTTATTAGCTGAAATTAGGTCAGCGATTTTTTGCCTAACGGCTTCGTACTCGATAGTCGCTAGAGAAGATAACTGATGTGCAGCTCGATGAACGTTCGAGTTCTTTGTTTGGTAATAGTTGTTGATAGCGCCGATGACTGAAGCTGGCTTTTGGCTGGTTGCAGCCGTATCTAAATAGCATAACGGCGTACCATCAAACTCTACTTTTAATGTTGGGAACTGTGGCCTTAAGCTTTCTGCAAGAGGTGTTAGAGTTTGGCTTGGCATGTTCATTTTTCAGTATCACTAAAATCGGAGGCCGATCTTGTTGCAAAATAAAAGTTTTTGCAAGTTTAGCGATGTTTTAACAGTAACTTTTTTATGGACATGGGATTCGGTATGTACTGCCAATTTCCTCTAGGCGACTCATCACCTCATCAGACAAAACAACATCAGCACTGTCAATGTTCTCTTTAAGCTGAGTCAAGTTGGTTGCACCAATTATGGTGCTGGCAACGAATTGTTGTTGATTTATAAAAGCTAGCGCCAAGTGTACAGGTGCTAAATTGAATTCTCTTGCTAAGTCGACGTAAGCTTGGACTGCTTTATTAGCATTCTCTGACGATGTGTAGCGATGATCAAAACGTTCGAATAAGGCTAATCTTGAGCTCTTTGGCCATGGTTTGGTTTGATATTTTCCTGTAAGTACGCCAAATGCTAATGGAGAATAAGCGAGTAAACCTATGTTTTCACGATGTGATATCTCACTCAAGCCTACTTCATAGCTTCTATTTAATAAGTTATATGGATTTTGGATACTGACGATTTTGGGTAAATCATGCTTCTCTGCCAATTGGAGGTATTTCATCATTCCCCAAGGAGTTTCATTTGAAATACCGATGTATCTCACTTTTCCCTGCTTAATGACATCTGCAAGTGCTTCTAGCGTCTCAATAATTGGTGTTGTGTTCTGTTGAGTTCCAGCCTGATAGTTGAGCGATCCAAAACGATTGTTGTCTCTTTGTGGCCAGTGGATCTGATAAAGATCGATTGCATCCGTTTGTAGTCGTTCCAAAGAGGAATCAACTGCTTGATGAATGTTATTCCAGTCTAGTGCCATATTCGGCCGAATATAGTCGATAGCAGGCCCTTGAGGAGCAACTTTTGTCGCTAAAACGAACTTGTCACGATTGCCTGAACTTTTTAGGTAGTTTCCAAGAATCTCTTCGGTACAGCCTTGAGTCTCAGCTTTGGGAGGAACAGGGTAGAGTTCAGCCGTATCAATAAAGTTAATGCCGTGTTCGAGCGCTAAGTCAAGTTGTGAAAACGCTTCACTTTGTGTGTTCTGCTCACCCCACGTCATTGTACCTATGCAAAGTTTACTGACCTCTAAAGAGGAATTGGCAAGTCGTGATTTAATCAAAGCTAATCAAGAATTATCGAATTGTTCCTTTTTTATACTCTTTAATCTAATGATAAACAAATTAAATATAGTGATTGAATCGCTAAGATGATCTCTATAATTCAGTCTCTACTAATTAACTTTACATTAAGTATTATTTTGTTTTGTGACTTTTAAGTGGCTTTAAATTATTGTTGTTAATAACAGAACTACCTTGTTGGGAGGAGTATGCTCCAAGTAGCAATGTTTTATGATTATAAAACAACAATCTTTGAAGGCTTCAAACAGCTAGAAGAGTTGCAGCTAAAAGAACAGATTTTTTACATTAATATATATGCTGTTAATTGCCCAGATGTTTGGGCGAGGAAATATGAACTTAAGGTAGAGGTTGAGAGTAGCACAATAAACTACACACTCTCTGGTTTCTTAAATCCGATGGAAGAGAATGATTCTAAGACAGTTGAAATATTAAGGAAAAGTAAATTTATATCATCGATTAAGCAAGCGAGCGCTCTCGTTAAAGACTATCTATTTAGAAAGCATGCGCAGACAAACTTTTCTACCGAAATAAAAAAAGAAACACATACTCATAGCATTACAACAGAGCATGATGATGGTGCTAGAAGTGACCCAACCCTATTCGATGATGAAAACTTTGTTGAAGTGACAGGGATTTTTGAAGGTGGTAATGCCATTTTGCAAATAGGTACTAGCAAAACGGTTGAGTATAATGAAAAAGTCGAGGCAAGTGCTTTTAATCAAAAGGGCACTGTGAGTGTTTCTGATTTACAGTCTCAAATTTCAGCCAAAGCGATGATAGATTGGTTATCCGCAAAAGTTGAACAAGACAGGTGTTTAGTTAAATCTAGATTTTTGTTGATTAATGAAGCAAATGCTGAAGGCTATGAACAAAAAAATATTAGAGCCGCTATTTTAGATAAATACGATGAACATATGAGCTCAAATCGACATTCATTTGGTTTTTATATTTTAGGTATAATAGAGCGAGGATTCACTAGAGAAGATCATACTGTATTAGTCGTTACACATTCTAGTGGTATTAAAGTGTTTAATAATCGAAGAGGAAAACAAGACTCGGGAGGCTTTGATACTGTATATTGCGGCTTACAGTCGATTCGTGATAGGAATAACTGTAGTCGGTATTCTGCATTTTTAGCTTTTGAATTGATAAAGCTCGTAAGCCAAAATCCAGCAACAGTTATGGACGATATTAAGAAGGTTGCGCTTAAGCTTTCTTGTTCTACCACTGAACTGAAAGCATTCTGTACAGAGAATCATGAACAATTAACATATTTTCCAGTTTATTCTGATAAAAAAAAATAACTCAAATACGTGTATATGCAGTGACACCTACAATCGTTTTATCATCATAATTTCACAATCATCGTGACCACTATTACCTAATCGGTAATGAATATCTTCAAACCCTATGGATTTATATAAATGATAAGCTTGAGCCAACACTGCTGTGGTCTCTAAATAACATAACTGGTAACCAAGTTTTTTGGCCTGCTCTAAACAAAATTGACATAGTTTTTTTCCAATGCCCAATCCTCTCGCTTTGTTCAAAAAATACATTTTTTGAAGTTCACAAGTTCGAATGTTTTTGCGATTTTCGATGGGAGCAATACCAGCTCCACCGATAATTTCACCATTAAGTTCAACGACCCAATAATTACTCATGTTGTGTTGATAAAGTGATGACAATGGCTGCGAAACTAGATCAGAGACGCCGTAGCCTTTTTCTGCGGTTAAGCCAAAATCATGGGACGCTTGGCGAATGACAGTTGCGATAATTTCATCATCGGCAGCGGTTAATGCTCTAATTATGATGTTATTTTCCATAGAGCGATTCATTCACTAAAGGAGCCATACAAAGCAGTGCTGCTTGTTCGTAGGTAGAGCCACGTGTTGCAAGCTGGTGAGTTAACAAACCTATTGCTCCGCCTTTTTGCTTCACGTTCGTTTCGTTAAACAAGTTATCCATTACATCACCAAGCTCTTCTCCCGCTTCAAGTGCGAGGTATACAGAATTTGGTAAAGGGAGGCTAGCACTTCGGTTTATACTTTGATATTGACCATTATCGATAACAATATAGGCAAACGTGAAGCTACCGTAAGACGTGTTTTCAACCCCACCTTCAATAGCAGCATAAAAATTGGCTTGATGGTGTTGCTTACAGAATACTACCCGATTGACTGCGCCTTCACGAGTTTCGTTTGCAGTCATCGGTTGGTCAGCGACCAAAGATGGAGCATCAATGCCTTCAGTCATGATTTCACATGACTGAAAGTACTGGGATAATGCCATTTTAACCGAATTAATTTTGATAGGATTCTTTGAACCAACGATGACTGTGATTTTTTTGGGTTTCATTAAACGTGTTGTTACTTATATTAATTTATTGGTAATGGTAGCAAATATTCAAAAGGCTCTAAATGCAAAATTTTGCAACATCAACAAATTAGCCTATTATGCAGCAAGTGATAATAGATATATGGATTGATGAAGTATTTTATGAATCGATTGACTGCTTTAGTTCTCCCTTTAATGTTTTTAGCTCCGTCAGCATTTGCTTTGACTTATGTGATACCCAAAGACGGCGGTCGGCTCGTTGGTCAAAACGAAACTTATGTTGTTCCTCAAGGAAAACTCGCACTCGAAGATATCGCAGCCAAGTTTCAGCTAGGCTTAACGAATATAATGCAAGCAAACCCTGGTGTTGATCCGTTTCTACCAAGACCTGGCTCAAAACTGATCATTCCGCATAAGCTACTTTTGCCAGATGCGCCCCGAAAAGGCATCATTATTAACTTGGCTGAAATGCGCTTGTACTATTACCCAAAAGGAAAGGGGACGGTTGAAGTGTACCCAATCGGCATTGGCGAGGTTGGACGCGATACGCCAGAAAATTGGACAACAAAAATATGGCGTAAGAGAGCAAACCCAACATGGACGCCCACAGCTAGAATAAGAGCTGATTATGCGGCTAATGGAGAAACACTACCAAAAGTGTGGCCAGCGGGGCCAGATAACCCAATGGGCTTGTTTGCGTTGTATGTAGGGAACCTTTATGCAATACACGGTACGAATGCTAATTTCGGAATAGGATTACGTGTCAGTCATGGCTGTGTGCGTTTACGTAATGATGATATTGAAGCGTTATTTAAAGAAGTCCCCGTTCATACTCGAGTTCAATTCATCAATGAACCAATTAAAGTCGCTGTTGAACCTGATGGTCATCGATATATAGAAGTGCATGAACCACTATCCAAGAATCAAGCTCAGTATGATTCTAATGAAGATGCGCCACTGACTTTTAATCGTAATGTGAAGCGTTTTATTGCAAATGCAAAAACGAATTCAGAGACGTTAAAGAGAATGCTTGAAAAAAGGAATGGAATGCCTGTTAGGTTAGATAACTAGGTCATAAACTGTCAGTTAATAAAAAAGCACCTCAATGGTGCTTTTTTATTTTGTTTCACTCTTGATTAGAACTTGTATCTCATACCTAATTGCCAGCCATCAACATCTAGACTGTTGAATCTTACAAATCCAAGGTTAGCGCCTAATTGCGGAGTAATTTGATAACCTACACCGCCACCATAGCCGAACTTAGTTTCACTGCCATAGTCTTTTGCGCCAGAAGACTTATGCTTAGCTTCCACTTTAATTTTTGTGTATTGAGGTTGAACATAAGCATAGAACTGTGGTGTAAAATTATACTGAGCCCTTAAATTAAATCCGTAATATTTATCGACATCAACGGTGACATTATCTGTAGCGCCATTATCATCGATGTTTAAGGTGTCATCTTTAATGCCAAAGCCGTACTGTGCTTCGGGTGTGATGGAAAAGTTTTCTGCAAGTGGAATCTCATACCCAGCAGAAAGTGCTAAAACGCCGAGTGTTACATCATTTTTGTGACTATGAACATTAATGACTCTATTTGAATCAGAAAGTGATAAATAACTCACATCACCGACCCAGTTAGCTAAACATGAGCCTGAAACGCTGGCAATTAATGTGGCAAAAATTACTTTTTTTAACATCATACTACTACCTCTATATTATGAGCCTTTGGTTCTTAGTTTGTTGGCCTTTCTCGATTCCTAGTTGACTGTAGGGTCAAAAGTTAAAACGAAACTGACTCTGGGAGCTAGTTTTAATGAAGTTATTTGAGAAGTTCAATGCAATTTACATTAAATTAAGTTAATTGGTTATGACTTTTAATTTATTGATTACATAAGGTTATTTTAATGTTTACTAGAGTGGTTTAATGGAAGTGAAAAGGGTGACATGTAATGATTTTTCGTGAATTATTTCTCAAGTTGTTGCCGTCTTGATTCAAGTGCAGCTATTGTTTGCTTATTCACTTTATTGAGTTCATCGAAGTGTTTATTAAGTTTTTCAACGTCTTTTTCATATTCAATATCATTAATTTCAGTTTCTTGCCAAAAACGATTTCGAGCTAAATTTTGAAGTTCATTCGCCTTTATAACATCGTTATACCTGATCTCTTGTTTGATACGTTTAATCTCACCTGAAATCAGCAGTATTAACTTATCATGGGGAATGGTGGTGTTCGTTAATAGTATTTTTAGAGGATCTGTTTTTTTTACTTTTTGGTCAGAATCTTTTTCAATAGTGACACCATTATTGTAAGCAATTTCACTCTGTTTGAAAGATTGAGGGCAAATGGATTGGCTATAGACGACCCTGTCACCTTTAGTACATTTATAAAATGAACTGGCGAAAGTGGGCGATGAAAGAAAGATTAATAATAAAAGCCAATTGCTCTTATTCATTGTGAAACATCCTATTAATCATAAAAATCCATTATTTATGAATGGTTAGATTAACAGAATGTATATACTGAGTTCAAATATTAAACGGTAAAATACTGATTATCAATTAAACGTGTTGTGCCAAGAAAAGCTGCGACTAAGATGACTAACTCGTCATCACTAGGTGTGACGGGTTGCATCGTATTGGCATTACGGATAATGATGTAATCGGTGTTGAAGCCAGCTTTCGCCATAGATTTTATTGCATCATCAAGTACAGCTTTGTGTGCTTCGCCTGCTTGAACACGAGCAATTGAGGCATCTAATATTTGTTTTATTTCAGCAGCTTGCTCTCGCTCATCTTTACTCAAGTAATTATTACGGGAACTCATGGCTAAACCACTCTGCTCACGATAAGTATCGACTCCGATAATGCGGATAGGCAAAGCCAATTCATCGACCATGGTTTTTATGATGATCAGTTGCTGATAGTCTTTTCGACCAAAGCAAGCGATATCAGGTTGTACAATATTGAATAGCTTCAAAACAATTGTTGCTACACCCGTAAAGAAGCCGGGTCTACTTGAGCTTTCGCCACAGAGGCCTATTGCATCTTCTGGAACGGTTACCTTAGTATGGTTTTCTGCTCCATTGGGGTACATTTGCTCAGATGTCGGTGTAAAAACAAGTTCGGTGCCAGCCGCTGATAATTGTTCCAGATCCGCAGATAATGTTTTCGGGTAAGTGTCTAAATCTTCATGGGCTGCAAATTGCATCGGATTGACAAATATAGACGCAACAACATGATCTGCGTGTTTTAAGCTTTCTGTTACTAAAGAGATGTGTCCTTTATGCAAGTTGCCCATTGTTGGGACAAATGCAACCGTTTTTCCAGCAGCTCTCCATTCTCTGACTTGTTGACGAATGGCTGCGATTTCAGAAGTAACTTTCATGTGTGATAACTCTGTAAACATTAAATGATGTGCTTGGTCTTGCACACCTTAATTAAAGGTGTGCTCATCGGCAGGGAAGGTGCCATCAGCAACTTCAGTGATAAAAGCTTTTACTGCTTCACGAACTTCACCAGTTTGTGCGAGATAGTTTTTAGAGAAGCGTGGAATGTAGCTACTACTAATACCTAAAATATCGTGCATCACAAGTATCTGACCGTCAGTATCTTTGCCTGCACCAATGCCGATGACTGGAATCGTTAAGGCTTCAGTAATGGTTTTGGCTAAATTAGCAGGAATACATTCAAGCACTAATAGCTGAGCACCTGCTTTTTCAACGGCTTTTGCTTCTTCAAGAATACGTTTGGCGTTCTCTTCATCACGACCTTGGATTTTAAAGCCGCCAAAAACATTAACTGATTGAGGCGTTAACCCTAAGTGAGCACAAACTGGAATTCCGCGTTCTGTGAGCATGGAAATACTTTCTAATAACCAGTGTCCGCCTTCTAGCTTTACCATGCTGGCACCAGCTCGCATAAGCGTCGCTGCGTTTTCCATCGTTTGCTCGGGTGTGGCGTAACTCATAAATGGCATATCAGCAATTAACAGAGTGCGTTCAACACTATTACTGACACATTGCACATGGTAAGCAACATCTTCTACAGATACTGGAATCGTATCTTTTTTGCCTTGAATCACCATGCCCAATGAGTCTCCAACTAGGAGCACATCAATGCCTTCTTGATCAAATGCACTCGCAAAGCTTGAATCATAAGCGGTAAGTGCTGAAAACTTTTTTCCTTCCTGCTTAAATTTAAACAGAGTCGAAGTGGTGACTTTTGACATAACAATATTAACCCAATGAAATGGAGAACAAGTTATAAGCGAATTAATCAGTTGCTGCAACGATCTATGTCGAGCTGTTGTAATTCACTTTTCATTTGAACGTTTATTAGACTTGCCACAGTCGTTCCACACGGCAAGGTGAGATTTGGTGCAATATTGTGTAGAGGGATTAACACAAAGCTTCTTTGTTTCATGCCGTAGTGGGGGACAATCAGTCGCTCGGACTGTATAATTTGATTGCCATATAGCAGGATATCTAAATCTAAAGTTCTAGGCCCCCAACGCACTTCCCTGACTCGACCTTGTTGATTCTCTATATTTTGCAGAGCATCAAGTAACTCAATTGGGTCAAGATTGGTTTCAAAACTGGCAACGGCATTGACATAGTCGGGTTGCTCAACGTCTCCCATTGGCACTGAAGCATAGTAAGGTGAAACGTTTAAGCTATCTACTGCAGCGCGTTGCGCTAACGCCATGCTCGCACTATTTAACTGCGAGACGGGATCTCGCAGATTAGCACCTAATGCAATAAATACTTTAGTCATTCTGTTGCGGTTTAGCTTTTGGCTTAGTGCGGCGTTTACGACGCTGGCCGTTACGCTTAGGTTGGCTTCTATTTGCCTTGCGAGCAATGTGTAAACGCTCTTCTTCATCGGCATTTACAAATGATTTCCACCAGTTTGCAACGGTTGTAACGTTATCTGATTCGATTGTACCTCGAAGCTGAAGTAAGTCGTATGCAGCTCTAAATTTTGGATGTTCGATAAGCTTAAATGCTCGCATGCCTTGGTTTTTTTCGAGGCGGAGCTGTAATTGCCAAATATCTTTAGTAATGGTGCTAAATCGACGCGGAATACCAATAGTACGACATTGCTCTTCCATTACATCAGCCATGGCCGTGACAAAAGCGTCGTAAAGTGAAAGTCCGCTTTCAAGTACAATATCCTGCGCTTTTTGTTGTAACGGGTACCACAACATTGCCGCATAGAAGAAAGCAGGTGTCACGGATTTTTCTTGGCGAATACGAGCATCAGTATTGTGAAGTGTTTGCTCAACCATTTTCTTCAAGTAGTCGTCGTTATCATCTTGCATCGACTTTGTAATTTGAGGAAATAATGGCTCAAATAAACCATACTGCTGCATCAAATGATAGTTATCAATAGCTTTACCGCTGAAGAACATTTTAAGTACTTCTTCGAACATTCTGGCTGCAGGAATATCTTGCAAAAGTGGTGCTAATGCTTTGATTGGGCGTGAAGTTTCTTTATCAATACTCATGTTGAGCTTGGATGCAAAACGAACCGCTCGAATCATTCGCACTGGATCTTCACGATAGCGAGTTTCTGGGTCGCCAATCATGCGGATTATACCGTTATTCAAGTCTTTTAATCCGCCACCATAACTGCGAATTGAAAAGTCACTGATGTCGTAATAAAGTGCGTTTACGGTGAAGTCACGACGTTCTGCATCTTCGTCTATCGTACCGTAAACGTTGTCGCGAAGAAGACGACCTTCAGAGTTTGATTTAGATATATTGGCATTTTTGTCTGCGTTGTGGTGTCCGCGGAAGGTTGCGACTTCAATAACATCGCGTCCAAAGACAATATGCGCTAAACGAAATCTGCGACCAACTAAGCGACAGTTTCTAAATAAACGTTTAATTTCTTCAGGTTTAGCGTTGGTTACAACATCGAAATCTTTTGGCTTTAAACCTAAAAGAATATCACGCACGCCACCACCTACAAGATAGGCTTTGAAACCTGATTTATGCAGACGATATAAAACTTTTAAAGCATTCTCACTGATTTGACGGCGAGAAATATTATGTTTGTCTCGCAATACAACTTCGAGAGTTAATCCGGACGAGTTTTCTGAGTTTTGATGATTCTCTGTAGCAGGGGATTCATTAAAAAGCTGCTTACAAAACTGACTGATGCGGCGTAAAATAGGACACCTCAAGCTAAGTGTTAAAAAAGGACCAATAAATTTGGCGGCTATGATATAACAAACTTGAGGTATTGCATAATTGAGTACGTTCTTTTCCAAATTTGGTACTAGCCCAATAATGATTTTCCTGAAAATATGGCGTAAAAAGCAGCTACTGCGACCCACGGCTCAACATGCTCAGTTTCTGCTTGTGGTTCTCTATGGAATAGATTAAGACCTATTGCTTTTACTTCGAATTTAAATGCGCCATTTTCATGCATGTAACGATTAAATTTTGCTTGATCTTTTGAAATGTCACCAGAGTCTTTTTTGCGGAATTCAGTGAAGTGACGCTCGAATGCCTCGCTTCTCTATGTGACTGCCGATTTATCTGGTAAAACAGAATTTGCGTGGATAACTTCTTCGAAGAATTGTTTACTATACCCATGATACTTGAAGATGCATGTTTCAGGACTTTTTCAGCGCCAATTCTTTGAGGCGCATTAGCGAAGGAATATCGGGATTCTTTCGAGCTAATGTAACAAAGAAGAATTGGCGCTGAGAAGTCCACGCAGTGCGAGTTGCACAGCTTGTTACTCTTCGTTGCCGTTGCTAACAATAGTTCACTATTGCCGCACACCGTCGCCTTGATTAACAAGTTGTGCATTCTCGCTGAAATCTTCAGGAATCATGGGTATAAACCTTGTTTGTGCTCATGCTTAGTATTATCAGAGAAGATATCAAGCTCTTTCATATCTTGATATTGTGATGTATTTCTGTCTTTGCGAGTTAATGATTCTTCATTAACTCGATGTATCGACGCTAAGCTTTGAACGCTCTCAATAAAGCACTCGGGTACGAATTGTTCCTTCAATATTCTTCAGCTCTTCTATAGCTTGATCGGCCTTACTGGTTTCGACCTCCATCACAACATAACCAATGTCTCTTTTAGTCTGTAAATGCTGTGCAGAAATGTTGATATGTTGCTCTGCGAAAGCTTGGTTGATTTGAATTAGTACACCAGGTTTGTTGGTGTGGATATGCAATAGCCTAGAATGACCTTGATGTGATGGCAGAGAAACCTCAGGGAAATTAACTGCTGAAAGTGTCGAGCCGTTATCGGAATACTTAGCAAGCTTGCCAGCCACTTCAAACCCTATATTCTCTTGAGCTTCGATGGTGCTGCCGCCTACGTGCGGGGTAAGTAATACTTGATCAAGATTTCTGAGTTCACTCACAAACTCATCATTGTTAGATTTAGGCTCAGTAGGAAATACATCAATAGCAGCGCCTGAAATTTTCCCCTGTTTAATGGCATTCGCTAACGCTTCAATTTCAACAACGGTTCCTCTTGATGCATTGATAAGCTTACTTTCAGGCTTCATTACAGAGAGCTCTTCAGCGCCTATCATATTTTTAGTATTCTTTGTTTCAGGTACATGCAAGCTCACGATATCTGATGTTGAAAGAAGTTTTTTCAGACTCTTGATTTGCTTAGCATTACCGAGCGGTAGTTTATCTTCGATATCATAAAACTTAACTTGCATACCGAGGGTTTCCGCAAGAATTCCTAATTGCGTACCAATATGACCATAACCAACAATACCGAGCACTTTGCCGCGAACTTCATGGCTGCCTGAGGCGCTTTTAAACCATTCACCGCGATGTGCTTTAGCATTTTTTTCAGGGATACCACGCATGAGCATAATGATTTCACCTAATACTAATTCAGCGACACTTCGAGTATTTGAAAACGGTGCGTTGAAAACCGGAATACCTCGTTTGGCTGCGGCATTAAGATCAACCTGATTTGTGCCAATACAAAAACAACCGATTGCGATCAATTTTTCGGCATGATTAATCATTTCTTCAGTCAACTGAGTTCTGGAACGTAGGCCGACAAAGTGCGCATCTTTGATAGCAGACTCTAATGCTTCACCAGTAAGTGATGATTTATGATATTCGATATTGTCGTAGCCAGCATTTTCTAATGATTCAACAGCGGACTGGTGAACTCCCTCAAGCAGCAAGATCTTTATCTTATCTTTTTGAAGTGAGTGTTTAGTTGTCATTAGGTACCTCTAAGATGTTTAGAATGTTTGCACTGTTTTGTGTTAAGTATCAGTTTTTAAAGTAAAGGTAAAATAATTTCGTTGTATTATTTCAAAATATTACAAGTAATGCGTTATTGACCTTTGCGCTGTTTATAATATGAGCGGATAATGTTGTTTTGATTAATCATTTAATTTGGAATTATGAAAACGTCTTTTATTGTTATCGGATTGTTTTCAGGGATGATTCATAATGCTTTTGCAAGTACACCAGAATCTAACTTCTCGCCAATAAAGTCCAATCAATGTGTTGTACATGAACTTACAACCCAAAAACAAGTCGATACTTTCGAAAGTAGTTTTAAAGGATGTAGCGAAATTCTTGGTGGGTTGAAGATCGCTGGTAAAGATATTCAGAACTTAAATGGCCTTAAGAACATCGTGAATATTCAAGGTGATTTGATAATTGTTGATAACCCAATACTGCGGACAGTTTTATGCTGCAATAACCCCGAACTCTTCAAGTTCACTGATGACTTGAGATACTTTTTCGTTACTCGGGTCGATATCTAACTTGTCAAAAATGATTTTCATCAAGTAT
>NZ_JAFEUN010000004.1 GCF_016900895.1 Parashewanella hymeniacidonis | reverse complement strand
CAGTATTGGCGACTCAATAAACCTTCTAATGGCTGCGTGTGCCTGGAACTTGAGAAAGTGGTTAGCCATTTTCTTTTTGCTCGAAAAAGATGGTGAGTTTTGGCTGTTTTGTAGTGAAATTGATGCAAAATCTAAGAAATCTTGCTTTTGGGGTACGGCTCTGAATTTTGCGTAAATCAGATGCCGTACATTTAAACTCTTGAAATGGATTTTTTCAGAACCGACTATTTACATAATTTATTTCTTAGCTTTTGCATTCTTTTTAAAAAAGGTATTTTCATTCGATATTGGCCTTATACAAGGCCTCATCGTTTCAGCTCTCATCACAATTTTTACATTTACTTATATCTATTTTAAGTTTAATGCTGGATCGCATTCATTAGAAATCACTGATGAAAAAATAATATTCAAAGACGATCAATATGAAACACACATTAACCAAGCCGACTATCAAGGTTATCGAATTACTCGCTTCCTACCGCACAGAGTCGAAATTAAGAACAAAATCTATGGTGAAACATCATTTAGCTATTACGCTTTCCCACCAGAACAGCGCAGGCAAATTTTTAAACTTCTCGATGCCTATTAAAACAATAAAGCCACTGTGGTATCAGTGGCTTCTTATTTGGTAATATCAGTAACTTTTATAAATCGGCAAGTGCTTCTTTACATAGCTGGGTGATACGTTCCCAATCACCTGATTCCATTGCATCTGTTGGGGCAATCCAGCTACCACCAATACATTCAACATTGGGTAATGCTAAATAGTCTTTATACGAATCAGGTGTAATTCCGCCAGTTGGACAAAAGCGAATATTAGAAAGCGGACCAGAAAATGCTTTAAGTGCTTTTACGCCACCCGATGCTTCAGCTGGGAAAAATTTAAAGTGCGTGTACCCTAAATCCATTCCCTTCATCACTTCAGAAATGCTAGCAACACCAGGAATTAATGGAACATTGCCTTTCATCGCTACTTCTAATAAATGAGTTGTTGCACCAGGAGTAATGATAAATTCAGAACCCGCATTGACCGCATGCGCTAACTGCTCTTCATTTAATACCGTTCCGGCACCAACCATTGCATCAGGTACTTCAGCTTTAATTTTTGCAATTGCAGCTAAGGCACACTCTGTACGAAGCGTTACTTCAAGGACTTTGATTCCTCCAGCTACAAGCGCTTTGGCCAAAGGGACAGCGTGCTCAATTTTATTGATAACCATAACAGGAACAACTGGGCTGCAGGCAAATACTTCTGCAGGTTGAATTGACCAATTATTTTGTTTAATCATTCTCGATTCCTTAGTAATGTTCATCAATAGCCTGTGTAGAGCGAGCACCTGTTTCTGGGCTACTTAAATTTGCTCTCAAGGCACCAAATAGCTCACGCCCCATTCCATAGCGTGAACGTTGTAGGTCAATTTTTTCTGCTTCACGATTGGTCAAAATTGTTTCATCAACCAACAGGCTTAGCTCACCAGTAATCGCATCAACACGAACTAAATCACCGTCTTCAATTTTACCAATTAGGCCACCATCAATAGCTTCTGGTGTTAAGTGGATTGCAGCAGGGACTTTGCCTGAAGCGCCAGACATACGGCCATCAGTGACTAATGCAACTTTAAAGCCTTTATCTTGTAAAGAACCTAAGAGAGGCGTCAACTTGTGAAGTTCAGGCATACCGTTAGCTTTAGGTCCTTGCCCTTTAACAACGACTACGCAATCACGATCCAAACCGCCTTCATCGAATATTTTTTGAAGCTTATTTTGATCGTCAATCACAACCGCAGGGGCTTCGACAGTTCGGTTTTTCTCAGGAACGGCTGACACTTTGATTACGGCACGACCTAAGTTGCCCTTCATCAATTTTAAGCCGCCATTGGCTTGGAAAGCATCAGCAACTGAAGTTAATACTTCTTTGTCTAGGCTTTCAGCAGGTCCGTCAACCCAAGTTAATTCACCATCGATGATTCTTGGTTCTTTGGTGTAAGTGCGTAAACCATTACCAGCAATGGTTGCAACATCTTCATGCAATAAGCCATTATCAAGTAGTTCACGAACTAAATACGCCATACCACCTGCAGCATGAAAATGATTAATATCTGCGTGACCATTTGGGTACACACGAGCAAGCAAAGGCACTACGTCAGAAAGCTCTGAGAAATCATCCCAGTTAACGATGATGCCCGCAGCACGAGCCGCCGCTACAATATGCATGGTTAAGTTCGTTGACCCACCAGTTGCCAGCAAGGCAACAATACCGTTTACAATTGACTTCTCATTGACCACTTCACCAATCGGTGTGTATTGCCCACTGTTTTCAGTTAAACGACAAACCTGTTGCGCCGCTTTTTTATTTAGTGCTTCACGTAAAGGATCATCAGGATTCACAAATGAAGAACCAGGTAATTGCAGCCCCATAACTTCGAGCATCAATTGGTTTGAGTTTGCAGTACCATAAAAAGTACAAGTACCTGCACTATGATAAGAGGCGGACTCAGCTTCCAGTAGCTCTTCTCGACCAATAAGCCCTTGCGCAAACTTTTGTCTAACTCGCGCTTTTTCTTTATTTGGTATGCCTGACTTCATTGGCCCTGCAGGTACAAATAACATTGGCAAGTGACCAAAGCTCAATGCACCAATCAATAAACCAGGAACAATTTTGTCACAAATCCCAAGTAATAAAGCACCATCGAACATGTTATGAGATAAGCCGACAGCAGAAGCCATTGCGATGATCTCGCGGCTCAACAAACTGAGTTCCATACCTGGCTGACCTTGAGTCACACCATCACACATAGCAGGTACACCACCTGCAACTTGCGCCACACTCCCAATTTCCTGACATGCCTTTTTTAACATTTCAGGGTAATGTTCGTATGGTTGATGTGCGGATAACATGTCGTTAAACGCCGTTACAATACCGATATTTGCTTTATTAAAGTGCCTTAAGGCACTTTTATCATCCGGATTACAGGCAGCAAAACCATGAGCAAGATTGCCACAGCTTAATGAACTGCGATGCACACCTTGTGTTTTTGCATCCTTCAACGCCGCAAGGTATTGAGCACGTGTTGCTTTGCTTCGCTCGATAATCCTATCGGTAACAGACTGAACTACTGAATGCATTTTGCCTCCTTAGGCACTCCAATACACGTCTACAGGGGTTTTGTGTTGACTTAAAACCGCACGTATCGGCATTGTGTAAATGTCATTATTCTCTAATGCTTGGCGGTAAACCGTCAGCTTTGACTCACCAACCAAGTGCAAAAAGATTTGTCGGCTGGATAAAATTCTTGATTGTGTAAACGTAATACGCTCATGTGGTGCGGAAGTTGGTGTCACAGCAGCGATGTCGTCAGACGTCGTTAATGCGTGTTCTAATTCGGCTTTTTCTGCACATGGGAACCACGAACAAGTATGGCCATCATTGCCCATACCTAAAATAACTACATCGAACCGATCAGGGAAATGCTGAAGCCTATCGTTGGCCATTTGCACACCTTCCGCAGCTGTTGAAAACATGTTTTTCAATCCTGTGAATTTAGCGGATGCGGCTTTATTTTGTAATAAATGCGCTTTTACTAAAGCTTCATTTGATGCATCCGAATCCACATCAACCCAACGTTCATCAGCAAGGGTGATATAAACGTCAGACCAATCGATGTTTTTTCTATTTAACAGTTTGAATAATTGCACTGGCGTTGAACCGCCAGAAACAACCAAACTTGCCTTACCACGTGAATCAATAGCTTCTTGTAATAATGTTGCAACTTTATCTGCCAACTTTTCTGCTAGCTGGCCAGCATCATCAAATGATTTAAACACTGCTTCTTTCATTGTATACGCTCTACTCGTCCCATGAACGACCGTCTTTGCTGATCAAGGCTACCGATGCTACCGGGCCCCACGAACCTGCTGGATATGGCTTTGGTTTTTCACCACTGTCTTCCCAAGCATCAATAATTCCGTCTACCCAGCTCCATGCTTGTTCCACCTCATCACGGCGTACGAATAAAGCCTGATTTCCTAACATGGCTTCAAGTAGCAGACGTTCATAAGCATCAGCGATACGATCGTTTTTAAAAGTATCTGAAAAACTTAAATCTAATTTTGTTGTTTGCAAACGTTGCTTTTGCTCAAGCCCTGGCACCTTATTCATCATCTGAATCTCAACACCTTCATGTGGTTGCAGACGAATCGTCAGTTTATTCGGTGGTAAGTTACGGTAGCTTGAGCGATACAAGTTATGTGGTGGGTTTTTGAAATATACAACGATCTCTGAGCTCTTAAATGGCATGCGTTTACCACTTCTTAGATAGAAAGGTACACCTGCCCAACGCCAGTTATCAATATCAACTCGCAGTGCTACAAAGGTTTCAGTATTAGAAGCTGTATTAGCCCCCTCTTCTTCAAGGTAACCAGGAACAGCCTTACCATTTAAGAAACCATTGCTGTACTGGCCTCGAACGGTATTTTCAAAAACGTTATTCTCGTTAATTCGACGCAGTGATTTAAGTACTTTTACTTTTTCATCACGAATACTATCAGCATCAAGGTTAACGGGAGGATCCATTGCAACTAAAGTCAAAACTTGTAGCAAGTGATTCTGGATCATATCTCGCATTTGACCCGCTTTATCAAAATAGCCCCAGCGCCCTTCAATTCCAACTTCTTCCGCAACGGTGATTTGCACATGATCAATCGTACGGTTATCCCATTTGGAAGCGAATAATGAGTTAGCGAAACGGAGCGCAATAAGGTTCTGAACAGTTTCTTTACCTAGGTAATGGTCAATACGATAAACCTGAGATTCATCGAAGTAAGCAGAAACTTGGTTATTGATGACTTGCGAGGATTCTAAATCATGACCAATTGGCTTTTCTAGCACGACTCGCATTGTGGGGGTTATTAAGTTCTGCTCTTTAAGACAACGACAAATGTCACCAAAGATAGCTGTCGGCGTTGCAAAATAATTCACCATGACTCGTTTTTCTGGTTCTAGAATGTCATGGAATTGAGCATAGCCTTTAACGTCTGTGAAATTGGTGCCGATGTAATGGCAACGTTCAACAAAACGTTTTAACGTTTCATCACACAATTCTTCTTTAACAAAGGTATTTAACGCTGTGGTTACCAGCTCGTGGAATTGTTGCTGAGTAAAATTATCTTTAGCAACACCAATAATGCGAGTTTCAGAGGAAAGCAATTCGGCTTTATCTAGCTGATATAAAGATGGCAGTAGTTTTCGTCTTGCCAAATCACCCTTAGTACCGAATAAAACAAAATCACATGCTTTAGCTTCTGATGCTTTTTTGCCCATTGCGAATGACGCTCCTATTGTAGGGTTCAGACTTATTAATATAACTAATTAATATGTCTTATCTGTGACCTTTCGTTGATTATCCGATTAAGATCATAAGATTTTGTTGTAATATAACAACAGAATTTGTTAAATGCACCTGTAAAATGCAAATTAGTCATTTTTATGTTGTAGCCAGTTACAGTACAAATCTGCTATTCTTTTTGTAGTTAACTTACTGTAGATTGAGTAAACTTTTCAAAATTGACGTAAAAAGTGACACCCTGCATCCTGATTTGAATCAATACGACATGTGATCAATCGGGTACAAAACCAAAAATAAAATTACAATCATTAATTAGAGCGGACACACGCCTATGAACACTCTAGAAAAGGTTCAAAAAAGCCTCGCACACTTCAGTAAATCTGAGCGAAAAGTAGCTGAAGTCATTCTTGCCTCTCCACAGACTGCAATTCATTCAAGTATTGCCACCCTTGCCAAGATGGCTGACGTTAGCGAACCAACCGTCAATCGCTTCTGCCGTAGGTTGGATACCAAGGGCTTCCCAGATTTTAAATTACATCTTGCCCAAAGTCTTGCAAATGGTACACCTTATGTGAGCCGTCATGTTGAAGAAGATGACTCACCAGATTCTTACACAACAAAAATCTTTGAATCTTCAATGGCTTCCTTAGATACTGCTCGTCAAAGCCTTGATATTGGTGCCGTAAATAAAGCTGTTGATATGCTGACTCAAGCTAAAACAATATCTTTTTTTGGCTTAGGAGCTTCGTCGTCCGTAGCACACGATGCACAAAACAAGTTCTTCCGTTTTAATGTACCGGTTATGTGTTTTGATGATGTGTTAATGCAACGCATGAGTTGTATTAACTGTAATGAAGGCGATGTTGTGGTTTTGATCTCCCACACAGGCCGAACAAAGTCTCTAATTGAAATAGCTAAACTAGCCCGTGAAAATGGCGCTGCAGTTATTGGTATCACAGCTCGAAATTCTCCACTTTCTGAAGAATGTACTTTAGCTGTAACGATGGAAGTACCTGAGGATACTGATGTTTTCTTGCCAATGGCTTCTCGCTTAGCTCAATTAGTTATTATCGATGTGCTTGCCACTGGTTTTATGTTGCGACGTGGTCCTCGTTTCCGTGAGAATTTACAACGTGTAAAAGAAGTTTTAAAAGAATCAAGAACTACAAAAGATACCATTTTGTAACTGGTTATCTATTTGTCATCGGCGAGATCATTTTAGGCATCTCGCCAACTTCCTCTCAAAAATTAGCTGTTCATCACAAAAATTACTGTTTCTTACATCTCATTTTGGTGTAACTTTCCTACATATTGTTTTTTTCTTTGGTAAACTAGCTTTAGTTTAAGAATTCATAAATAAATACAAATCGGAGTATCCCATGTTCCGCAGAACTAAGATCGTTACTACTCTTGGCCCAGCGACTGATCGCGATGATAACCTTCGCAAAATCATTAACAAAGGCGCTAATGTTGTCCGTTTAAACTTTTCTCACGGCTCGCCAGAAGATCACTTAGAACGTGCTAACCAAGTAAGAAGTATCGCGAAAGAATTAGGTAAGCAAGTTGCTATATTAGGTGATTTACAAGGCCCAAAAATCCGTGTATCTACATTTAAAGACAATAAGAAGGTTCAATTAGACTTAGGTAAATCATTTATCTTAGATGCTGAACTTGAAAAAGGTCTTGGCGACGAAAACCAAGTTGGTATCGACTACAAGCAACTTCCTGAAGATGTAAGCATCGGCGATATTTTAATGCTTGATGATGGTCGTGTTCAGCTGCGTGTTGAAAAAGTTGAAGGCCGTAAAGTTCACACTACAGTGACAGTTGCTGGTCCTCTTTCAAACAACAAAGGCATTAACAAACAAGGTGGTGGTCTTTCTGCTGCTGCACTTACTGATAAAGATAAAGCTGACATTATTACCGCAGCTGCAATCAAAGTTGATTACTTAGCCGTTTCTTTCCCGCGTACTGGTGCTGATCTTGATTATGCTCGTAGCTTAGCGAAAGAAGCTGGTCACGAACCAATGATCGTGGCAAAAGTTGAACGCGCTGAAGCTGTTGCTACAGATGAAGCAATGGATGATGTCATTAAAGCATCTGATGTTGTTATGGTTGCTCGTGGTGACTTAGGTGTTGAAATTGGTGATGCTGCACTTGTAGCGGTTCAAAAGAAACTTATCCTTCGTTCTCGTCAATTGAATAAAGTAGTTATTACTGCAACTCAAATGATGGAAACGATGATCACAAGCCCAATGCCTACTCGTGCTGAAGTTATGGACGTTGCAAACGCTGTTTTAGATGGCACTGACGCTGTAATGCTTTCTGCAGAAACTGCTGCTGGAGACTTCCCTGAAGAAACTGTTATTGCAATGGGTAATGTCTGTGTAGGTGCTGAAGAACATCCTAGCATTCGTGCTTCTAAACACCGTTTAGATCAAGAGTTCACAACCATTGAAGAAACAATAGCACTTTCTACAATGTACGCTGCGAACCATTTGAAGGGCATAAAAGCGATTATTGCACTAACTGAGTCAGGTGAAACAGCTAAGCTTATGTCTCGCATTAGTTCTGCACTGCCTATTTTCGGTTTATCTCGTCATCAACCATCTCTTGCAAAAATGGCACTTTACCGTGGCGTAATGCCAATTGAGTTCGACTCAACCAAATATGCAGCTGATCAACTAGCTAAAAATGCTGTCGAAGAGCTTAAAGCAACAGGTTACCTAAACTCAGGTGATATGGTGCTTATGACTAAAGGTGATGCAATGGAAACAGTAGGCGGCACGAATACTTGTAAAGTACTTGTTGTAGCTTAGTAGCCATCCCTTTATAAAAGGTGTGGGTATTCAATACCTGCACTTTTTCTATGCCTGAATTTAAGATTAGTAATCAACGATGAATAAAAACGGTTTCACTCTCATCGAATTAATTGCAGTTATTGTGCTAACCGGAGCTTTATTTAACTTACCTGTCTTAAGCTTATACTCAAAACGCCACATAAAAAATATTTCTGAGGTCATTTATAATCAATAAAGATACGATGTTCAGTTCGTACCTCTATTGTTTTAGGCTAGCTTTTTAGACTGTGTACAAATGCTGAACACTTTGTACATAAATATCCTGTAAGTTTTCTTGTTCGTGTATAAATTGATCAGCTGCATCATGAGTTGCAGTTGGATTATCTGCAATGAGTTGCTTATGTTCGTCATAGCTCATTGTCGTATGAATCTCTTCATGTTCAATAAACCCTCGACTTGCTCCTGCATCAAGTTGTGCTAGACGCCCAGTTATTACAGGCTGATCACTTTTAAACTCAACACCGTAGCTATCTTTGTATTCTGAGATGTGATTGGCAGCGACTTTCTGCAACACTTTAATGTGCTTCATACACTTGGTGAATTCCGAATCACTGATAGCCTGATCTTCAGCAACCAATAATTTAGCAAAACGATATGGATGAGCAACAAAACCAGAACCAACAGCTAATGATGCGATAATCGGCGTTGTGATCACTGATGTCTGAAACCATTCTGAAAATTGTTTATGATCTTGCACTAAACTGCCTGGGCTGGTTCGGTTCAACCATGCCTCTTTAGCTTTCTTCAGTACTTTGCCTAATCTCGAACGCTGAATAATGTAATCAATCATACTGGCAATTCGAGTCAAAATACCTGTAACAAGCCCGATAATTGTCCCAGTTCCAGAAGTCGCATCTCCCACCGCTTTCAAACCAATTGTAGTGGTGGTAATTGCTAAGCCACCCACCGCTTTTGCTGCACCAATGCCTGAATGTCTAGAAAGCGCTTTAGCAATAACAGAAGGATGGCCACCCAGTAATTCAACGCCATGACCGGACCATAATTGCTCAATAAATTCTTTTGATTTCAGAATACCACCACGAAGACCGTCATAAAGATCGACAAAATTATTCACATAGCCGAGACCAGGAACAACATCCGCCAATGACCCTGCAAATTCTGAAACTAGCCAAGTCCCCATTTCAGTAACCCACTCAAGTCCGTGCAGTGCGTCTCCGTAGGTAAGTCGAATTTTATCAAGCATCTTCTGAAAAAACTCGGCAATCATTTGTTTAAACTTATCAATTTGCTCGCTTACCTTTCCAAGGCCTGATGAGACTGCTTTGCCGACCTTAGATTCTTTAAATAATTCGGCTTTAGCGCCGATCCCACTTTTAAGCTTTCTTCCTGCTTGGGTAAAGTTAAGAAGGTACTGACAGCCATCTTTAATATCACTTAAGGGAGTAACGCCACTGACAAAGGTTCCAAATAAATCAGTATTGAAGGATGCGGCTTTCTCGACCTCCAAATTGCCTAAAAAATAAACTACCCCAAGACGGGCATCTTCAATTTCTTGCTGCTGAATACCAATCGCCGTATTACTCGTTTTGCCAAATACTTTATCGGCAAAATGTCTGATTTTTCTTTTACTAATTTTGACTCTTTTCATGCGCTTACTCCCCATGCGATTGATATTGATACCTCATCAATCGAAACAACACTACAATGCGAATTATTTTAATAAATCAATATTTCAACAAAAATCTAATTTATTGGATGATTATTCAATAACTAATCACAATTTAACCTTGTCATAAACTCAACTTTACTAGAATCCTTGATAAGGAACTTTTATTTATTTATAACGACCGATTTATTGGCACTTTTAATTCATTTTTCTCTAGATTTATAAAATATAAATATATTAACCTCGAAGCTGATATAAAATAAATTTAGTTAAAGCCTATTATAAATAACACACTTTCCCTCTCAACCTTCTGACTAAGCTCACATTTATACATGCACAATAATAGTTTTAAACGTAAAAGAAATTAGACCAGAAAGATATATAAATAAAGCAAAAACTCCATTAATCAGAGGTCAAAGAAATATTATACGCATCACATTGAATTAACTAAACTTATTAAATTTAGAATAATTAATCAAAATGAGATAACTTTTTTATATATTTATATTGATAATTTATATAGAAAATAAATTCTATGAACTTTAAAAGCGATTGAACAAATACTCTATACTCATGTTTATCATCCCTACCCACAAAAACAATAGACATAAAAAAACCACCGAAGAAAGTCGGTGGTTTTTTTTATGTTTTTTCGATTGTTCTTTTTATTTTTCAAACATATCGCTAAAAAGGCTAGTCAAAAGCTACTTCATCATCAACTTCAATTGGTAGAGAGTCAATTACGTCATCTTTAACTTGATAATAAGCACTTTCATAATCATGTAGGTCCATAACTAACTCCAACTTTTTTGGTAACAGTTTTGTAGGGTAACAGAGGTATGTCTTCTTCAAAATGAATTGTCTTGATAGAAACATAACCTTATTGCACCGTATCGTGCGGGATGCATGTTACCAAAAAAGCCCTCGATAGTTACATAAAACTTTCAGAAATGTTTGTTTTGAATTTCAAACCAATCAAGCAAACAAAGGTTTCAGCCTTAAAGATGTAACTCAAACAGAAAGTCTTTCAGAATTTTTGTAATGAAGTACTTTCAAAGCTCTATCGCTATCGACATCAATGAATGCATCTGGATTGTCTAAACGAGCGATAAATTCGAGCTGAGGGACCATTTCATTTACTTGCTCTTTTAAGTAACTTTCATCTAATTCAGGAGCGTTCAAACATAACAGTAACTCACAATTATTTGTCATCAATTCCGGTAATCTCTTCAATAATCGAGAATAATCTTTTGTTGCGATAAATGAGCCTTTTTGATTACTTGGAGGATCAGCAATGATCATATCGTAAGGTCCATTCTTTTTCAGTTTACCCCACGATTTAAAAATATCGTGTCCAAGGAAGCTTGCATTCCCCTCTAGACCATTTAAATGGTGGTTTTGCTTACCGATTGATAATGCTCCTTTGCTCATGTCAATGTTGACCACTTTTTCAGCGTGACCCAATAATGCGACCACGGAAAAACCACAGGTATAAGCAAACAGATTTAATACTTTCTTGCCTTGGGCATTTTGTTTTACCCAGTTTCTACCGTTCGACATATCAAGGAATAAACCGTGGTTCTGCCCTTTAAGCAGATGAATAAGATATTGAGCGCCATGCTCAGTAACCATATGCTTTTCTGGAACTTCACCTTCAATAACTTCAGTCTTTGTTCCCAAACCGGAGCGATATTGAAATACAAGATTTAATGGTTCATTACTGAGTGTTTGCCACCTATCTTTTATTGCAGAAACAGCAATATTTAAATCTTCATCTGTTAGCGTTTTAAAACTCGTAAGAAGTAGGACAGGAGAAAACCAGTCCAAACATAAATGTTCACATTGTGGATAAGCGCCGCCACGACCATGGAAAAGTCTAATGGCATCTTGGGTTAACCCCATACCAGAAACAACATTGAGAAAAGCCTGCATTTTAGGAAAAGTCTAATTGCGAAAAAATGCAGGCATTATAGGTAGCTGCCAGTAAATATTCTAACGTTTTTTGTTACTCATGCTCATTACTCTATTGTGCTCAAAAAACAAGTACATCTAGCCGCTAAAGAGCATTATGTTACGCTTTGCGCAATGCTCGACTATTGAAGCAATGCCCAACTCCAGTCATCGGCAAAACATTTTGTTATTCCGATTTATCTTCTACTACTTCAGTTGTCACTTTATCATCAACATCATCAGCCAATAAATAAGCAAGCCAATTACCGCTTTCGCTCGATTCAAGGCCTATTTTGACGATCATTGTCAAAGGAACCGATAACAACATACCAACAGAGCCCAACAACCAACCCCAAAAAATTAAAGATAAGAAGACGACTAAAGTCGATAAACCAAGTCCTTTCCCCATAAATCTAGGTTCGATGATGTTACCCATGACCATATTGGTCGCCAAATAAAGCGCTGCAGTACCACCAGCCGCTGTTGGGCCAAGTTGAATTAATGCCAACGAAACCGCAGGAATGGCGGCGATAATAGACCCAATGTTAGGTATATAATTAAATAGAAATGCAACTACACCCCACAATAATGCGTAATCCACGCCAATGATTGAAAGGCCGATACCCACGACCAGACCCGTTGCCAAACTCACTAAGGTCTTAATCACCATATATTGATTCACTGACTGTAAAAAGCGATCAATCTGTTTGATGCGCATTTCAGGATCATCAAGAGCAAAGTGCAACTTTGTGGGGAATGAATCAGCTTCAAATAGCATAAAGACGACAGTCAATATGATTAAAAACACATTCGCCATAACATTCCCAACACCTGAGAGCATATTTGTTGTCATCGACAATGCTACTCCAGGATCAAAGTAGTTAAGTACTTGTTGCTTGGATATTTGAATATTAAAACTTTGAAGTCTATCTATTACCCAGGTAAATTGCTGAACAAGCTGCTCTCGGTATTGAGGTAATTGATCTGAAAATTCATTAACTGAACTTCCGACAATGCTTGTAAGCCACATTCCCATCATGACAATAAACACAACCAGCACGATAACAGAGAGCCATTTTGGAACCCGATATCTTGACATCAATTTAATTGCAGGATTACAGATAACTGCAATAAAAATTGATAACACAAAAGGTACAACAATCGAACTTGCAGCTTTTATTCCTGCAAGCACAATAACTAAACATGCAAGAATGATAAAACTCTTAACTGCAGTAGTATTTTGATCAAACCGTGGCATAGACACTTCCCTGAATTAATTTGCTTGATGATCTTATCTTGCTCTTTTTCAGTATGCAAAATAAAAAGCCAACTATAATTTGCTTAAAAAATAAGGAATTTACTTTTGGCTTTAAATTATTGTAGGATTAAAGCAATGAAAATACTCATCACCGGTGGCACTGGCTTTATAGGACGACAACTCGTCCCTCTGTTAAGTACTCAGCATAAAATTACAGTTTTGAGTAGAGATACTAAAAAAGCGATTGACGTTTTGGGCGAAATACCAAGAATCATTAACACACTCGATGAATTTAATCATCTCGATCACTTCGACGTAGTCATTAATCTTGCTGGAGAACCGATCTTAGGCAAACGTTGGACGGAGCAACAAAAACAACAACTTTGTCAAAGCAGATGGGAGATAACATCAAAGCTAAGTCAATTGATTTCCAAAAGTGAAAAGCCACCAGCTTGTTTTATTAGCGCTTCTGCAATAGGATATTACGGCACTCAATCTTCGTCTCCGGTAGACGAATCTGCTCGGCCTAATAATGAATTCACTCATCAGTTATGCCAAGAGTGGGAAAGGTTAGCCCTTTTATCACAGTCTGAATCAACCCGAGTTTGTATCATTCGAATTGGAATTGTATTGGATGCAAACGGGGGGGCCCTATCAAAAATGCTACCTCCGTTTAAGCTCGGCTTGGGGGGACCAATTGCTAGTGGCAAACAAGGTATGAGTTGGATACACCTTCGTGATTTAATCAGGGTTATTCAGTACTTAATCTCAGAGTCAACGTTTAAGGGATGTTTTAATGCTACAGCCCCAAACCCTGTCAGCAATCTTGCTTTCAGCAAGGCGCTAGCGAAACACCTAAAACGACCGGCAATCTTACCGATGCCGAGCCTTGTGTTAAACCTTGCTATGGGAGAGATGAGCAAGTTACTCACTGAAGGACAATTTGTAATACCACAAAGGCTCATTGATACTGGGTTTGAGTTTAACTACCCAACCATTGATAGAGCCTTCAAACAAATTACAGGCTCCCGCTAAAGTAATACAATTTTAGCGAGGATCAATAATGGGGACTTTATGCCACATAATTTTGTCGTAAATCCAATTTACTCTTTTGCTGTCGTTTTACTTTGCTTGATTGTCGGTCAAACATTAAACTCCAAAGTCTCATTTTTAGATAAATACAATATTCCCTCGGCAATTACAGGTGGTATTGTCGCTGCAAGTATCATCACTATTCTTCATTTTTTTAATTTCAATATCAGTATGGATGTTCCATTACAAGAGACATTTATGTTGATGTTTTTTGCTTCTGTAGGACTTAATGCTAATTTTCACAAAATATTATCTGGCGGAAAAAGTATCGGTCTATTTCTGCTCTTAACGACTGTATTTCTTATTTTGCAAGATGGTGTGGGAGTAGGTTTAGCCAAATTACTTAACCTCGATCCAATATACGGTTTGGTGGCAGGTTCAATCACGCTATCTGGTGGTCATGGTACAGCAGTAGCTTGGGCTGATGTATTTCAAGATCGATATGGTATCGATACGTTAGAATTGGGGTTAGCTGCGGCTACTTTTGGTTTAGTTGCAGGAGGACTCATTGGTGGTCCTCTTGCTCATAAAAGAATATCCAGCTTTAATCTCCAACCCAAAGATTTGGAGCTAGAAGATGATATTGAAACATCCAAAAACGAAGTAAGCCCAACAAGTACACTTTATTCAGTATTCTTACTCTTCTTGTGTGTTATCAGCGCAACTTACTTAAAAGATGCTGTTGAAGCATTAGATATTGACTGGTTGAATTTACCTAAGTTTGTTTTTGCTTTATTTAGCGGCATAATCATTACCAGCCTTTTGGAACTGAAACCCAAATATCGATTCTCTGAACACTCAATGGATTTCGTCGCAGAAATCAGTTTATCTCTATTTCTGTCAATGGCTTTAGTTAACCTTCAACTGTGGAAAGTTTTTAATCTTGCTCTGCCACTGTTGATTATTTTAGCAGTCCAAACAGTAATAATGGCCATTTTTGCTTACTGGATAACATTTAAAGTCATGGGGTCAGATTACGATGCCGCTGTTATTTTAGGCGGACAGTGCGGCTTTGGTTTAGGCTCTACACCTACCGCGGTAACCATTATGAACTCTGTCGTTTCTCATCATGGCATATCAAAAAAAGCATTCTTAGTTATTCCTATTGCAGGTGCTTTTTTTAACGATCTTATTAATCTTTTTGTCATTGAAGGCTACTTACACTTTTTTAGATAGTGTTGTTGATTAATACTGTATTTAAGCCACTTGTTTCCGCTTTCTTGGTAACAAGATTCAAAAGTCATCCCAAGTTTTTTTATTAAAGCATGGGATGCTTGATTATCTTCCATAGCTCTTGCAACGATATCGTTTAAAGCAAACCTCTTAAACCCTAATCGTAAACACAAATCTGCAGCTTCTGACGCATAACCCTGCCCCCAGAATGCTCGTTTAATCCTAAAGCCGATATCCACGTCTTCTGTTATGTGACACTTCCTAAGACCACAAAAACCGATATATTGATCGTTTTCTTTTAAATATACAGACCAGCGACCAAACCCATTTTCATCATAGTGTTGGTAATTATCAATAAATCGCATTACTTCGAACTTGTCGCTAAACGGGCTATCACCAGTGTATTTCAGAACAATAGGATCATTATTTAATTCAAAGAAGCCATTAACATCATTTTTTGAAAACTCTCTCAACTCCAGTCTTTTTGATTCTGCAATAATCATGTTGGCCTTTTAGGTTGCTTTAAGAGCACAGGTGATGAAAATGAATTAAATAGGTTAATGAAGTATATCGAGAGTGGTTGATGATATATACCCATATTTAGAGTTATATTAACGTTTAAACTTTAACAAGTGACCTCTAACGGACTCAAAAGAAGCATCATCAGAATGAAAATCCTCTGAAGTACAATCAAAACCATGATTATGCATATGCTTGATTAACTTACCTTTGTGCCCTCTTCTCGGATCAACAAGAATAACTTCACTGTTGGCTTCAGTATGCTTATTAATAAATTGAGCTAATGCTTCAATTGAAAATTCATCGTAGAGTACATCACTGCCAATGATCACGTCGAACTTACCGAATTCATGATGATTGTCCGTCCAGTCTGCTCGATAATACTTGAGAGTATTCAAGCCATTAAGTTTGATATTACGATCTAAAAACTCCGAAACGGCTGGATGATAATCTGAAGCGGTTATATCTGCTTTACGCTTATTTAATAAAAGGCTGGTAAGCCCTATTCCACAACCTATTTCCAAAATCCGTTTATTTTTTATTTCGTAATCTTGCATAAAATCAGCCAATACGATACTTGAAGGCCAAACAATGCCAAAAAGAGGCCATGAAGCTGAAGAAATGCCGAGTTTATCAGCTTCTCCATCTGGATCATGAAATTGATTTCTATCACGTAAAGTACACAGATGAATATCTGTGTTATTAAACTCAAGGGTTTGGTAGCGCAATCTGAGAGCAGCCATACATTATATGTATAGCATATAAATTGGAAATCACTTAACAATATCAATGATGTACCTGATCAAGAATGTCTAAAATTTTCAGTTAATTTTGCGCCATTGAAAAAATTTTTCATCAGCAATAGCCAACATCTCATTGTCTTCGTCTGTATCACCATAAGCGTATATCGTATTGAAGTCGCTTACATTGAGCAGCGCATTAATTCTATTGACCTTTTCATGACGACTGCAATCCGCACCGAAGTAATTACCTGTTAAGATTCCGTTTTTTACTTCAAGTTTTGAACATAATAATTCTAAATCGTGTTGCTCACACCAGTGAGTTAGGTAGGGGTTAATGGACGCTGAAACGACAACTATCCTATCAGCGTTGTCTTTGTGCCATTGGATTCGCTCTATAGCTTCTTGGCGAAGTACTGTCGAAATATAATGATCAGCAAACCTTTTTCCTTCTTCAAACACCTCTGTTTCGTTTCGACCTTTAAATACAAAATGAGCGACTTTTGGTCGAGCTTTATGTGCAGGGATGAGACCGAGTTTATACCCTACTATTATGGGAGCCAAAGCTAACTTCCCAATAATTTTTCGCCTTTTAGGGGTAGTTTGTTTAATAAACTCAGTAAACGTATCAGCTGTGGTTATGGTGCCATCGAAATCAAATAGAGCTAAATTCATTCTTGTATCGCAACGGTTTTTTCATTTGAAATACAAGCTAAATAAAGTCATAGAAAATGTAAATACTTGAAGTTTTTTCCCGAATTGAAGTAGAGATTTTATTTACGACAAAACAAATGACAATGCTAGCAAAAACTTTGTAAAACATAATGACCGCAATAGAAAGTAATTCACTGGAATTCAATTTTATTATGTACATCATCAATGGGATACAAACAAAGCTGACGAAACATTCGGCCACAAAACAAGAAAGAAAATAACTGCAAAAACCAGCGACCTTTCCCTTCATAAGAGCGAACAATTTAAAATTGATAAATACGGCAATGGACACAACTATTAGAGTAATAATAATCAATCCCCAAACCAACTCCCTATCGATGTATTTATGGTCGTCATAAGAGTTGATAAAACTAAACCCACTTACTGTGAGCCCTAAAAAAATCAAAATGCCACATCTAATAAGGACGCTTACACCGAATCGTTTACCAAAGATACTGTAAGCTAGGTTGTTCAAGGCAAAGACGAAAGGAAACAATAAAAGACCACTAGAGAAAAATGCAATTCTGTTTGAGATAAACAAGGGTTCAAAATCGAAAAATAGAAATGATGCCGCCAATGCACAACATAAGCATATGAAGCTTATGGAGACTTTTGCAATTAAAGAATCTTTTGCTCTTCTTTGTTGATAATTAACTTCGCTTTGTGATTGAGGCGTTTTCATAATGACTCACTAAAGGTAATGAGCTTTTATTTTATTGAAATAGATAAACTTTGCTTAGAGTTATAAGGCACTTTATCAGCTTGAGTTCAAAAAATTTAAAATCTATCCTAAATAAAAAACCCCAAACTTGTGCTTATCCAAATCACGAAAATACGCTGCATACACACCTTGCTTTCTTTCGCTGGGTTTTCCATCACAAGTGCCTCCTAACGCTAACGCAGTTGCATAAATCTCATCGACCATGCTTCGAGAGTCAGCTTTTAATCCAATCATATTGCCGTTACCACTCGAAGCGGCTTTTCCATTATGAGGAATGCAAACCGCAATACCTACAGGAAATTCCTTGGCTTTCCAAAGTATTGCTCGGTCTGTCCTTTGGCACAATTGCGCCTCAAAGTGGGTCAATAATTCATTATAGAAACGCTCTGCTTTGGCTAAATCATCGGTACCCAGTAAAACATTACTTATCATTATCGCTCCCTAATACTTATGCTCTACTAGCCATGGCGGATTCAACCTGTTTTCACCCGCCCAATAAAGTTTATGAAGTTGTATCTCTAGGGTGATTGATACCGTCGACAATAGGTATTTCACCTAACTCATATGGATTAACGCCCTTAATGCAAGCTACATTAATACCAAACAAATGAGGATTAGGTCGGCGTTGATGGTGCGTATAAAAACCACATTTAGATAGAGCAAAAAAGAGCTGAGCTGTATGAGTATTGAAATGATACAAGGTGAAGTACTCATCGCCTGCTGTGATTTTTAAATTAGCCAGTGGAACAGAAGCAACAATCGCCCCTCTTCTGCTGCACATAGAACAGTTGCATCGGCGAAGCTCTTCTAAACCATTGGGTAAGTAAAGCGACAAGTTAACTTCGCCACAATGGCAGAGTGCAGTATGAGTATGTTTGAATTCCATTTACTTACACTTTATATCCAAATGATGCTTTAACTTAATAAAATATAAAGAAATGTAAAGTACTCATTTTCAAAAATCACTGTTATCACCTTACCTTAAAATAGTGAGGTTGTTGTGATACCTTAGGGTTATGTTTGCTGTAACCACGGAAAAATAATGAAAGCTGGCATTTGCTCTGCCATTGAAGATTTACCTTGTCATTATGGTGCCGTGGCGACAGAGTTTGGCACAGGGCAAGTAGTGTGACTTAAAAAGGGCTCAGTTTTGGAAGCAATAAGAGCTTCGTGTACATTCCCTAGCTTATTTAATCCTGTACTTCATGAAGGCCGATGGTTGCTAGATGGAGGTCTCGTGAACCCTGCACCTGTATCGCTCTGCCGAGCTTTTGGTGCCGATGTCGTCATTGCTGTCGATTTAAATACACAACTTGTAGGGCGCCATGCACTCTTTGAAACTCCAGAACAAAAAACGGCTGATAAAGATGAAAAGCGCGACCTCGGAAAAATTGAAATTGTAAAAAATTGGCTGACACCCAGTTTAACTAAAAACAAAGATGAGCATCCTGGGTTACTGGATGTCATTACCGCTTCAATTAATATCATGCAGGACCGAATCACGCATAGCCGCATGGCTGACGATCCACCTGATATTTTGCTATCGCCCAGAGTCAACGACATTGGTATGTTAGACTTCGGCCACGCACAAGAAGCGATAGATGAAGGTGTGATAGTGACTCAAAATACACAGAAAAGAATCCTAGACTTATGCGGTGTAAAAGAAGAAGTTCATGATTACGAGATCTCATAAATTTAATTGTCTTGTAATAATGGTCATTGATAGTTTCGACAAAGAAACAACTTACTGAGGTAAACATGGAAACGCTACTAACATGGCTAGATGCCAATTCAGAGACCCTTTGGGATTTATCCGCAAAAATTCTTATTGCTTTTATTATTTTATTTGTAGGATACAAACTGGCTAAATATCTTAAGAAAAAAGTCATTAAATACAATGAAAAAAAGAAAATAGATGCCGCTATCAGTATTTTTTTAGCTGACATTGTTTTCGCAGGTATCATCGTTTTAAGTTTTATTAGCGCTCTGTCTAACTTGGGCGTGCAAACATCGACTTTTATTACAGTAATCGGTGCCTCTGGTTTAGCCATTGCGTTAGCACTTAAAAGCTCTTTATCAAATTTAGCTTCTGGCGTTTTAATCTCGGTATTACGCCCTTTTAAAGCTGGTCACTACATTGAGGCTGCAGGTAAAGCTGGCACCATCAGAAAAATTGAATTGTTTTATACAGAGCTCAATACTCCTGATAATAAGATTGTGCTTATCCCCAACTCACAAATTTGGGGCTCTCCTATCGTGAACTACTCAAAAGAAGTCACTCGAAGAGTTGATTTAGTGATTGGGATTAGCTATGACAGTGACTTACTTGAAGCTAAAGACTTACTCATTCAAATCATCAATGCTGATAATAGAATTTTACAGGAGCCTGAATTCAAAGTGGCAGTATCAGAACTTGCTGATTCAAGTATAAATTTTGTTGTCAGACCTTGGGTTAATGCAGACGATTACTGGAATGTTCGCTATGAATTACTTGAAACGATAAAGCTAGAATTTGATAAAGCAGAAATCAGTATTCCATTCCCACAAATGGATGTTAATTTAAAAAAAGAGAGTTAGTAATTCAATCTGAAAGACTTAGTAGAACGACATATCAAAACGTTTAACAGTGCAGCCTTTGAAAAATTGCTGGGAGTGATATGGGATAATTGTTGGTGGAAAGAATGAAATAAGAAATTAAAAGAAGAGTGTGTCCGATTGGAGAACACACTCAAAGAACAACTAATTAGCCTTCAATACCTTTACTGGTAAGGAACTCATCATAAGAACCTTTAAAGTCAGTTACACCTTTTGACGTCATTTCCAAAACTCGGTTGGCGAGTGATGAAACGAATGCACGGTCATGACACACAAACAGCAATGTACCTTCATACATCTCAAGCGCATTGTTCAGTGATTCAATCGACTCCATATCCATGTGATATGAAACCCATTTTAAAATTATCATTTAAACTCAACAACTTATGTTGTTGAGTTTAATTTTTTAAAATATTAGGTACACATATAGGTACACAAGTCGAAAATGTCTAGCAAATAATCAGGCTTATTTTAGAGAAAATGATCAAACCAATCGTGATGCCAATTTTTTATATACAGCTTCTTTGTCACGCTTTCCAACTGCTAACACGTAAACGATGATATCTTCATCAATGACTTCGTAAGCAAGCCTGTACCCTGCAGTTCTCAGTTTAATTTTATAAACTGATTCGTAACCTTTTAATTTAGAAGATGGCACATGTGGGTTTTCTAGGCGCTCTTTAAGTTTTTTCTTAAACTGGCTTTGAATGGGTACCGCAAGTTTATTCCATTCTTTTTGTGCTGCAGGTAAAAACTTTAATTTATAAGTCATCAATATTGACTTCCACAGCGTCAGAAAGATCAACTCTACGTTCATCAACGAGCTTTGATAACTCGTAATCATCTAACATATCCATCAAAAACTCATACGTCTCTGCTGGAACTAAGTAAGCTGCAGGTTTATTGTGATTCAAAATAGCAATTGCTGAACCATCTGCTTCATTTAATAAAGCAGTTGGATTTTTTTTCAATTCAGAAATACTTGCGGAACAGTCAGCTAATACTTGTCTCATATACGCACCAAAATGAGGGCTAAATTTAGACCTTATTTTAGCACTTTAATACATAAGGACAACTGAAAAATATTTGATTCATGAAATTTTAATACAGCAGAACCTAATCTATCGCTTTAGATCTTAAAATATTTAGAGCTTGCTCAGCATCGCCTTTTTGAGCTCTTAGGCTGAAGCGTAAAAATGCATCTCTTTCTGCCAAGGCTATCGTCACAAGTTCATCGATTACTTTATTAACACTTAAGTTTTGCTCTGATGCTAGGGCTGAGAGCTTGTCACGTTTCTCATCTGTCGTACGGTATGTAATTGTTGCCATATTTAAACAACCTCTTTCAAAAATTCTTCAGGTGTTCTCACCTTAAAATTGAACTTCAAATCCCCAGAGAGAGGAGCTTTGGTATTTTGAGTTATGATAAACTCAGCATTACTCGCAACAGCCAAGTCAATCAAGTGATTAGATCACAAATACCCTACTCCAATCTCATTCAATTTTGATTTAAAGGTCGACTCTTTGTTTTTAGGAATAATGAGCTGTAAAGCTTCAAATGGCTGACATAACTTCGAAAGCGCTTTGTCTTTAGTTATCAATTCAAAGATCTCTTTATTTTTACACTTAAAAATAATGGCTTCTGACTGAAGTTTTACACCATCGATGTTTTTTGCGAGCTGTTGAAATAATTGTTCACAATCTTCAGGTAAAAAAGGTTGTGACTCTCGTTCTAGCAAAAACTCTGTCAGCTCTTTTATATCACTACCAGCTTGCAATGCTTGCACGATATTTTTCCGCTCTAGCTGCCAAACATCATCATCAATTTGCTTGGCATAAAGAGATAAAAATTGAACTTCCCAAGGCTCAAGTGCACTATTACAAGTGATCTTTCCCCTTCTTTTAACGGTTAATGAAGTTTTACTCTGTGGAATATTACTGCCGTCATAAGATGGCATTTTACCAAGTACATAAGCACCAAGCTCTGTCAGTTTGAAATACCTTAGACCTTGATAACGATGCAAGCAGTCCAAATCAACCGTTCCCCAATAATCATCATTGCTGTCTGATATTTGAGATAAATCGTACATGACTACATCGATTACCCCCAGTGTTGCCATATATTCGACAAGTAAACACTTTAAGTAACTTTCTTCGATAATATCCCAGCCACCATTATACAAACCGCCATAATGCGCATCGTAAATATATAAATGCTCTGGCGCATCGGTAACTTGAATATCTCTGCCAGTCGCCAAAATAAATCTGGAAAATTCATCAAATGAAACCCACTGATTTACTTCACATTCAAGTAAAGCTTCAATCACGTTGAGTCGACGATCTACAGCATCAGAAAAATATCTTTTCGCTTTGCCTTTTTGACCTTTGATTACATCAATTCGATTAAATTCTTCATCTTTACTTTTATAACACCAATCATCCCAAATTGATTTTATCGTTTCCGCTGTGGATTTCGCTTGTTGTTTTGAAGGAATTAACGAGGCTTGAGCTTTGGCAAAGCGACTATTAGCAAGTAATCTTATCCAGCCATATGCAAGAATATGTTCCTCTCCTTTTACTTCATCCAGATCCGAAGCAGAGTAGTATTCTGACAATTTAGCAGACAGTTTTTTTAAAGCACCAGCGGTAGGTACTCCAGTCTTGTCACTGACTTTAAGCTCTTTATTATTCAGTGATGTCAGCATCGTATTGAGATCAGAGAAAGCACTCTGCTCTCGATTATGCATTGTATAATGTTCTTCTAATGGCTCTGAAAAATCGACAGTCGCTATTTTTTCTGCTTTGGGTGCAGGAACAAACTGCTTTAATTGTTCAATCAAAGTTTGGTGAATTAAGCTCTGCCCATATCGCTCTTGTGGGTAGAAAAACACCTGATAGGCATTAATTTCTTTTTCATAACCGTATAATGACTTGCTTGGAGGCTTACCGGGAAATGCGCCATATTTTGCCTTAAAACGTATTGCATCAATCATGCCCTGAAAGTTGTATATGACTTCCTGTATAAGGATCTTTTCAAGCTCTGGCATATTCTCCCAATAGTTTTTTAAAACCATTGGTGCCATTAACCCTTTTTCTAGCTCTACAGCAATATCAGCTTTACGGGTCATAGAAGGACTTTTTGAGAAATATTTTTTATAACGAACTTTAAGGCTATCAGCATTAGCCATGATCAATGAGTCAATTAACTTCATTTGGAAATTGCAGTGTGGAGTTGATGACAGTACTTTACTGACTCCAATGGATTAATCAATGAATTTAGTTATTCTGCTCTACCGCTCTATACATACAGCTAGCATAATAAAAAGTTATTTAGCAAACACCCAACACTTAACTGACAAAGGCTTATGATTTGTCATCGAATTTTTGTTGTATTCAGCATTTACCGCACTATTTACTGATTTTTGTCCTAAGAACTTATGCGTAACACCAGCCTTTAATAATCGTTTTAATTCAAGAAGTGGTGGCACTCTTTGCTTACGTTCAGTTGCCAGTTCGATAAAATGATTAAAATTAATGGCGATTAAATTTGAATCTCTCGCATGATTTAAGGTATGTATTCCTTCACTTTCGATAAAATCGTAAACGTCCCAAAATTCTTGAACATAAGGATGATCAGAATTGATGGCTTGCTGACGTTCTTTAGCCATCGAAAAAATGTGCTGCTTAGTTAATGTTCTTTGTTCATCTGATAAAGATGCGACAATTGACAAAGCATCCACTAAAGAACAAATTTGGGCGTGATTTAATATCACACGGATATGACAAACATCAGCCTCATCGGCAAGTTGTTGCTCATAAACTTTAGTTCGATTAAGAATAGTTTCTACAATACATTGCTCTTTTAATAACGATTTCACCATAAAGCCACTGACTTGTTCAGTAGGCACTTTGCCAAGCCAATCCGCTGCTGACTTTGATTGCGCATTGTGGTGCTTTCTATCCGTTTTGAGGTGAACAATCCGCTGTAAAATTGCATCTGAAGCTTGTACATCAGCATTTTGAGCTATCACAATGCTGCCGCGAAACGGTGGTTCACAGGTATCGTTACCCGCATTTTTTAGCCCTTTCGTTCTAATACTTCTGCCATTGTAAGCCGTTTTTAATTCATCCCAATCAAACCGTTTCTGTTTAGCATCTTTGCCATCGCCCCGATCTCCCTCAATTAATACCACAGGTAAATTGCTCAACTGAGCAAAATTTCGAGTTCGACCGCTTAATGTCGATTTGCTGGGATCAAAGCCTTCATAATCTCGCCGTCCAAATAGCTTCCACAAAAACTCTAGTAACGTAGACTTACCCGTTCCCGGTTCACCAACAATTTCTAAAAACGGGTAACTTTTTTGTTTATCACGTATTTGCTGTACAAATAAACTACCAAACCAGAACGCTAGTGCCACAATGCCTTTTTCACCAAAAGCTTGCCAAAGATATTCCAGCCACTGCTGGTCATATTGTTTTTCATCAATTTCCATTGTTAACTCCAACCTTTGAATAGTCTTAATACTGAGTTTTTCAATATCGAAAAAATCTTCATCATTTAAGTGATATATGCTGCCATTTGTTACCGCTACTTTATTGAATACATAACATTGCTGCTCCTTGACATACCCTACATAGTCAATGGTATTAACACGTTTAATGTTGAAAATTTTAGGCGCAAGAAATCGATTGAGCTGATAGGTTTTACCTTCAAAAATTGCGCCCGGTGCAACAGAAAGCAAACGATTTTTGAACTCAGAAGCTGAGCCTAATTGTTTACCTGTAAAGGTATTTTTAACCGCTGAATTGTTGTGAGGAAAGTCTATTTTTAAGTAGTACCAGCTTTCATTGGTCAGCTTATTTTCTTGGAAGTATAACGGTTGAGGATGACACTTCATCAACTCTTGAACATTGCTTGCCTCAGCAATTGTTCTCACCTGCTGCAGGTGATCATTTCCACCACCAACGTCAGCACCAATCTCTTTTTCTAACTTCTTTATATCAAGAGCAAACCAATATATAACCTGCTCAAATTCAAACGGGAAAGACAACTGAGCCGTTTTTTGATAAACAAGCGCCCCTTTTTCTATTGCAGTCTTAGCAAGCAATAGTTGACCATAATAACGGTATTCTTTTATGTGCTCTCTGGTTAAACGGTTCCTCTGGAGTAAATCATTCCAGTCAAGTTTAAGACTTTGTTCAGGAGGCAGTGCAGCACTAGCCTTCCAACCAAGGGCACGAGCTTTATTAACGAACTTTTTGGCAAATGACTCACCTGCTTTACCTCTATCGAACGCAAAAATAAGTGCAGGCTTAGACTTAGCACGCTCAACTAACATAGATAATTCTTTGTATGGAAAATTGTTGCAACTCATCACACTGACTGCGTTTATTCCGACTTGGAGTAATGCTATCGCATCAAAAATGCCTTCTGTAAGCCACAACTCACCATGTGATTTATCCACACTAAAATCAGGAGGTTGCCACCAATGGCCTTGGTATTTACCTGAAAAATAAGCTTTCATGTTGCCAAAGCGTTCAGGTTTATCAATGAACCGCTCCCATGTGCTGCCATTACTCAAAACAAACTTAACTGTAGCTGTACCAATTTTTTTGTCATTGCAATAATAAGCACCTTGTTGATACCAAGATTTTAGTTTCGAATTATCAAACCCTCTGGCTAACTCCATATATGCTTCTGCAGCAGCGTTTGGGTTAATCACCTGTCCAGTTGTTTGAACGATCTCAGTTTTGAATCTATCACTCCAACAAGAAAACAAATCAGTATAGAGTTCTTTGATATGAGCTTCATAGGCGCACTTATTTAAGCGTCCACAACGGATAATCCAAGGGTTTTGTTTGCTGGTATAGAGTTCACGCTCTGAACAATTAGGGCAAATACCTTGTTGTAAAAAATCAGAATTTTGTTTTTTGAAATCAAAGTCTGATAACAAACGCCTAAGAATTTCTTGCTGTAGTTGGGAGCGCATAATGCAAGCCCTACAGTTTGTGGCGCATAAAAGCCTCAACCATTTTGATATGATAACGCCCACCACGCAATTTACCGTTGCGTCTAACTCTCATATGAGGCTGAGGAAAACGCTTATCTTTACGCCAACGCCACAGGGTGGATTCACAAATTCCTAAGTATTCAGAAAGTTCACGTTGGGTATACCAAGTTTGTTCAAGCTTAGTTCCAGTTTTCATAACGCACTCCAACTTTAAAAACCATAAGAGTTCGTCCCTGTAATTATGTCCATGACAGCTCTGTGTTTACGCCGATTAAAAATGTAAAACGATGCAAACAAATACAAATATACAAAATATGTTGTATTTATTTCTGTTTATGCCGACAAATAACAAATCAATCAAATTAATATTGATTAAACTTGTTTAATGATTGATTGGATTTATTGCTAACAAGGTGAGATGTTTAGAGATAACAGGCTTTTCTTAAAGCAAGTACAACAAAGTTTTTCAAGTTTCTATCAAAGTTGACTTGCTCTTCCTCCTGATTACAGTGGCAGTAAATTATCGGTATCAATTAAATCATAGAGCCCAATGAAAACTGTATTAGCTACCACTTTGAACAGGCAAGCTGAAAAAATATTAGCTGAACTTCGAATGACGAAAGAGCTAGTCTTAATCTCTGAACATGGAAAACCATCAGCTTACTTAGTCGATGTTGATCATTTTGAATTTATGCAAAATCGTCTTGCTATCTTAGAAGGAATAGCACGAGGTGAGCGGGAAATTGGTGATAACAATATATCTATGCATGACGAAGCTAAGGTGATTATGGAAGAATGGCTAGAATAATTACCCATCAAAGCATTAACCATTCACTACGCAACGGCCAAAAAGAAAGTAACTGCTAATTGCCAACTTCCAACTCAACAACTCACTCAATCGCTCAGAGCATAATCCACATACTTCTGTTTTAAACGATTAGGCAAGAACTGAAACACGCCGCAGTATAGGCTATTGAGTGAGAGGTAATGTTGAAACGTTTCATACTGTTTTTTAGTAACTTGATAGGACTTCATCATTTCAGCAACAATGCCTAGCGGTTCGTTGTAGGTTTTAGATGAAGTATTGAATTTATACTCCACCCAGAATTGATCGTCGAAATACTGCAATCGCAAAAACTCAATATGCAGCTTACTCACACCGCCATTACCTTTGTGAAAGAGAAACCAATCTTTAACTTGCCTTAACGGACTAAAACTCGACACTACGTACTCTCCACTCATAAATCGGATAAGCGTTTGTCATCGGCTCAGTGACCACTTCCAATTGCGCCCCTTGAACATGCAAAAACTCCGTTGCATTAAAGTCATCACTTAAATCACAAAGCGCTACCTTATGTAATTCGGTTTGATATGCGAATGCTGATGGACTTAAATCAGCTTCAGTCAAAACCGTTGGTGTTCCCGGCGGTGTAACACCATCTCTCAAAAATTTTTGTAGCAATACAAAGCTACTAATAATTGGCAGCTCTGTACCAAAATCTTTGTATAACCGCCCTATTCCTAGTATCAACCAACTTGGGTTAACACCGAGCGCCTCTGCGAGTTTTGGTGCCATCTTAGTCTCATCAACCTTATGTTTTATGATGTAACTGATGGCTTGTTGAGTTACACCAGCCTTTTGTGCAAGCTGGCTTTGGGTCATTTGCACTTCAATCAGTGCACGCTCTAGTCGTTCGCCTAATGTGGTTTCCATTAACTTGTCTCTGAGGGATTTTTATTCCCCTTAAATACAAGCGTTTTTGTATTATTAGTCAAATTAATTATTGATAATCAAAACAGTGATTACGAGCCTATATCACTATGCCCTTGCTCAAGTTCCCACTGCACGCCATATTGATCCACGAAATAGAAATACCGAATATTTGAAACCACATCACACACGGCTTGTTTTTCAGCGTCATCTTGTTCTTTGCTTTTATCAAAGAAGTAAAACTCATCCTTATTAATATTATCGATTTTAAACGGCTGATAACCTTCATCATCAGAGATCAATTGCACACTTTTTTGCGCTTTTACAAACTCAAAAGCCTGCTCAATATTTTTTACCTTCAATGCAATGTGACCGACATTTCCTAAATCATTACTGTATTTTTCATCGAGATTTTCCATGCCTTGTGGGTTGTGATATTCCATTAATTCCAAAAACACGCCAGTATTTGGGATCTCTAAGAATGTGATAGAAACATCAACATCTTCAGGCTGCTCCATAAATCCAGCTGATTTTGCAAAGCCTACATTCTTAAAATGTGGAAAAGCTTGCTGTGGAACGGCACCGAATAGGTTTTGATAAAAGGCTAGTGCTGCGTCCATATCATCGACAACGATATTAATGTGGCTAAAACCTTCAAACTGAATCATGCTGATATTCTCCAATATTGCTGCTTTTGATGTACTTAATGATGTGTTTCATTAAGTAGGCGCTAATAATGGAATACACCAAAACAAACATCATATTGGTAATGGTATTCACATGCGCCAATGTAAGCACATGGTGCGGATAACTGCCTTTGAACCCAAAGTAGTCAGTGAAATAGGTGTAAGCACTGATGCTCACAACCGTTGAAAATAAAGAGGCTCTAAAAAAGGAATGCTTTTTCACTCGATACCAGTGTGAAAACAAGAAAATATCTAAGATGCTGATGATCAAACCACCGCCAAGATTCGCTAAAAACAATTGTGGCACACTGCCAAACACATCTTGATAAGACTGGCTTAGCTGAAAAAACTCTGGCGCAGGCGATGCATTGACACCCGTTGCAAATCCCACCCAATATAAGTTTGCCAGAGCTTCACCCACCAGCACACACACCACAAATCGACGAGGATTCAAAGCAGCCAACATATCGGATAATGAAAATACCAACATATAAGTGAAGGTAGCGGGTATCACCGGAAAGCCAAAGATATCCAGCAAACGATTCGCCATCAAATGTGATGCAATGGATGATGTGATCAATAAACCAATCAGTAAGTAGTTTATATAAGAGCGTTTAAGTATGAGTTTTACATCAGAACTAGGCGTCATTTTGCACCTCTCTTAACACATAAGAAATGTAGCTTGATTTAGCTTCAGGACATTGGCGCTTAATGAATTCGTGATAGACTTGGTTAATGCCTTTGTATCGCTGAAATTTAGCATATTGAATGGCGTTGAATGACGATGAATCATATAGCTTGTCGAGCACTTCAATCGGCTCAGCATGAACTTTTAAGCTACTACCAAGCCGAAACTTCAACCAAAATTTACCATCCATAAATACCAGCTGTTCAATGAAAATATAGGTAGACTGAGCACTCAAGCTGCTTAGCGCATAATCAATAGATTCCTTAAAATGTTTAAAACTCATTACACCGCCTCCTTATCTCATAAATTGGGTAAGTGTTACTGCCTGGGTTTATTACTATTTCGATTTGTAAGGGTTCTATTTTTAAAAATTCTTTAGCGCCAAAAGTGTCTTGATTAGTGCAAATAATGACTTCGGTTAAGTCGGTCTGAAATGCAAAACATGACTCGCCAAGATCTTGTTCAACAATGAGATATTTATTGTGGTTGGGTAACTGCCCTTGCCTGAGAAATGTTTGTAGGTCGACGTAACTTCTGATGATGGGTGTGTCTCTCGAAAAACTGGATTCAAATCGGCCAAAACCATGTACTAGCCATGTAGGGTTTACGTTTAAAGCATCAGCAAGTTGATAAGCGAACTTAGACTTATGAAGTTTTCTTTGAATGATGTAATTAATGGTCTGCTGCGCTACACCTGAGCGCCTACTGAGTTCAGACTGATTAATATGCAGTGTCCGCAATGTGTAATCTAAACGCTCTCCAAAAGTCATTCTTTCTGGTTCAACTACTGGTAATTATTTGTAAATAACATCGCAGCTGTTTTTTTAAGCGTCAAACTAATCAACTATTCGTTCAGGCTATATTCAATTTAAAAACAATGAATTGCCTAACAAACCTAGGAAATACGGGAGGAGTAGCGAAAGATTAATTTTTGAATGGTTGAGGGAACTTTTGGATTTTACTTAGCTAAAAACTACTTTCCCCCCATACCAGCTCAATAGAACACCACTCAGTATAAACTTGATTGTTGTACGGTTAAATGTGCTTTATGATCAAACTCTCATACAAAGCCATAAAAACAACAGGATGTTGGGATGAATAAAACGGAACCTTTGATAAAAATCCACTGTGAAGTTTGCGGCGGTCAAACTGTACGACTAAACATGGCCAATGATGATGGAACCAGCAGTTGTAAACACCCAACATGCACTTGCAAGCCGAACCCATCCGAAACCAGTATTTCCGCAAAACGTGAATCCGCAAATACGATTATTACTCTTACTAAAGATTCAATTCAGCAGCAAATTCAGCAGAGCAGTAAGCGTAAAGTTTGTTCTAAAAACCGAATTATAAGTTGGGTTAAGTCCAAGTTTAAATCTGAATAATATTGGTGCAATAGATTTAAAAGGTTAACTCTAATTGGAACTCAACTCTCAACTTAAGTAACCACTTATACAACCTTTAACTGTAATTGGACACTACTTATTGTATTATTTAAGTTATGACTTATACTGCCAATAACCGTAATAAGTAATGACTTAATCTATGAGGCAAGAATTAGCAATCAGTCGACTTAACGACCTCGACTCGAAAGGTCACTATGTATTTTTACATCGGGACTTAGCAAAGATATTCCACGAAGACTCTATTCGCTCGCTGAACGATAGCCTCGCACGTTTTGCTAAAACAGGGTTATTAGAGCGTGTTGCTAGGGGGGTCTACGTATATGGTTTTTCAAGAAATAAGCATTCCTCGAAGACCATTGAATATATTGCCACTGCACTTAGAAGAGGAGCCTATAACTACATTAGTCTAGAGTCTGCATTATCATCATATGGTGTAATCTCTCAAATCCCAGTAGACAGGCTTACTCTAATGACAACCGGCGTCAAAGGTATTTACAAAACAAATTATGGTGTAATTGAGTTCACTCACACCAAAAGAACGATCAAAAATATTTTGAACCAAGTAATCGCAACTGACAGCCCTCTTCGAGTTGCCTCAAAGATGGCTGCACTCAGAGATTTAAAACGTGTAGGTCGAAACATCCACTTAGTAGATATGGAGGCAATGGCTGATGACTAAATCCAAAGAAGATTTTGATGCGCTGGTAGAGTTAGCAATGTCACAAGGCAAAATCAAAAATATGCGCCCTGTCGTTGAAAAGGAGCTCCTTCATTACGATATCTTATTTGCATTAGACGAAGCCAAGCTACTCGATAAATTAGTATTTCAAGGAGGTACATCCCTGCGCTTATGTAGAGACTCCAATAGATATAGTGAGGACTTAAACTTTGCTGGAGGTAAAAACTTCAATAGCAAGATGCTTGCTGACATCAAACACGTTATCGAAAAATATATCGGCAATCGGTATGGGTTAGAGGTGAGCGTTAAAGAGCCTAGTTCATTAAAACAAGATCCTAAATACGCTGAGCTAAATATCGATAAATGGCAAATTTCTGTTGTAACATCGCCAACACAGAAACACCTTCCAAAACAGAGGGTGAAACTTGAAGTTGCAAACATTCCCGCATACACAAAGGAGCCGTTACCTCTAAATAGCAACTACGATTTTTTGCCTGACGGCTACTCATCGACACTTATTTTCACCGAAAGTCTAAATGAAGTAATGGCAGATAAAATCATCTCTTTACCTGCAACACAGAAGTATGTGAGGCATAGAGATGTGTGGGATCTCGTCTTTCTTCATCGTAAGGGAGCAAAAGTAGATAAAAACTTAGTAAGTAAAAAAATTGAAGACTATAAGCTCGACGGTTTTATCGATATGCTCGATAATCGAATTGCTTCTCTTGAACAGATTGTTTTTGGTGCTCCTTTATCAGATGAAATGAAGCGTTTTTTACCACTAGATATTTTTGAAGCAACCTTAGCTACAGATAAGTTCAAAACCTACATGCTCTCAACTCTAACTGCAATTTTGAATGAAGCAAAGAGAAGCATAGTCGAATCAACCGATAGCGAGCTTGATTTTCCGATGTAATGGTTAAGTTTACTGCAGTCTAAGTACCTGAACTTAAACTTCAAAGCCCTTCTCGATAGGTACTTAGTTTACTAAATCTGGTGAAAACCGCTTTTCTAAACTTTTGTTAATATCAGGCACCTTAAATCTCAGAAACAGCTTTAATTGACTAATGCAGGATTCGCAAACTGGTGACGTTTTCCGTAAACATCGGTGACATTTACCAGAATATGCGGTGACAAATCCCGAACTCACTAAAATCCGCTTTTATCCTGTTCGCCATTGTGCAAAAATCAACCTTGTGCTGTGAGTAGTAGATATTTTTTAGCAAGGGGCTTTATATGGCCAGAGTTGAAATACGTCTCACAGACATTGAAAAATCTAACCTAAAACAGCTTTGTAATGACTGTGGTTTAAGTCAATCTGATGCATTGCGAATGATGCTTAACAAAGTCACACCAGCTACTGGCAATGACAATCACTTTAACGAAGTTAAAACTGAACGAGTCTCTGTTCGCCTAACCCGTTACACGTTGGATAAACTCACACAGCAAGCAATTGCCGAAGGCTACCTAAACCAAAGCACTTGGGTTCGAGCTTCCATTATGGCAAACCTAAATCGTCAGCCCGTATTAACAGATGACGAGATAAAAGTACTCAGAGAATCCAACCGTCACTTAGCCGCTATTGGCCGTAACCTGAATCAAATCGCCAGAGTGTTAAACATCGACTATCGCCACAGTGATAAAGTCACTCGTGAAATGATTGAAATGCTGGATAACAAATTTACCGCACACCAAACACTGGTTAATGACTTGATCCATAAAAACTGTAAAAGATGGGAGCTGGATTATGAGCAAAATAGTTAACGACTCCATCTCTGATCTACTCAACAATGATGTCAAAACCAAGTCCAACCGTATTCGAGGAAGCAGTAGTTATACAAAAAAGCCACCAGAAGTTATGGTTAAAGTTAGCGGTTTTGGCTACAACAGCGCCCATACCATGAATCATTTCGACTACATCAGCCGTAATGGAAAACTTGAACTAGAAGATGAAACAGGTTTGATTTACCAAAACCAACCTAACATCCATCAACTCGCTAAAGATTGGAGCAACACAGACATTCAGCAAAGATTCAAAACTCGCCACAACACCCACCTTGTCCTATCCATGCCGTTCGGAACTGAGCCTAAAACTGTAAAACAGGCTGTTCGCTCATTTGCTAAAAAGACTTTTGCCGAAAACCATCAATATGTGTTTGCTCTACACACTGACACCGACAGCCCACACGTTCATTTAACAGTTAAGAATTTAGGATTTGACGGTAAACGACTGCACGTAAGAAAAGGCTTGCCACAAATATGGCGAGAACAATTTGCAAATGAACTAGAAAGTTTAGGAATAGCAGCAGAGGCTACGCCTAGTTTTAAAAAGATAAAATTTAGAGATAAACAAGTCTCAACACTCGCTCATGAAAGCGATGCTAATGACACAAGCATTGAACGTTAGTTTATGCCTCGTTTAAAAACGATACACGCCAGCAACAAACCAGCTTGTTAGATCTTCATAATTGAACACTGAGACTTCAGCATCAAATTGCTTAGTAATGTTGTAACGACCGCCAACAGTCCAGCCAATTTCGGTAGAATTACCGTCTGAATATTTGATTGCATCGACTTTAGCAAACACTTCAAACTGATCATAAATTTGAGAACGACCGCCAACGCCCAAACGATAAAAATCATCATCAGCTTTCAACTCAGATACAAAGTTAAAGTTATGATCTAAATTATCTGTGAATCTTTCTTCGCCCTTTATTTCAGAATTACCAAAGGCTAACTCAACAAATAAATCTGATTTATCGGTCATTGAATATTTATAGCCTAAGCCAAGCTCATACTGTTTAACATCACTTTCTAATTCAACCTTTCCATCATCTAGAGTCACTGAATCCGAATGTTCAACAGTAAAATATTCGCCTAAAGCGAACACACCTGAACCACCAAATGACTTACTGGCTTTAAGCGATAAGCCCTTAAAATTGCCATCCATATCATCAATCTTTAAAGTCTTATAACCTAAGCTAACGGTATCGTAGCTAAATGCTGAACTTGAGTCCTGAGCTTGAGAAACAAAAGAAGTGATAGAGGCCAATACCGATAAGGCAAGAATACGTTTTTTCATTTTACATCCATATAGTTACAACTCAGTCATTGCGACTGAACATCGAGATGCGGATTATGCCTTAACCGTACGGAATATAAAACTACTCAGTTACTGTAACTCCACTTTCTTTAGCCCACTCTAGCAAAGTTTTCTTATTCTCTTGCTCTTCGAATTTGTACCATTCATCAAGTTTTTCTCTACGCTCTAACAGCAACTTAAAACGACCGTAGGCGCCCTGCTTTCTGAAGTACTGTGATACTGTTTCAAAATCACTCGCTAAAAATTGATGAACAAAATCGAAAACCAATTTTTTACCGAGATCTAAATCATGCTTATTAGGTATTTGAATATACTCATCGGACTGATACAAATCATCAGGGAGTGGCTCATCTTCCTCATCAATATTATCTGAAACCCAATAAATCTTACCCGTTTTGATGCTGAGATAAGCCTCATTGTCAGAGTAAGAACCAAATGAAACAAAATCGAATGCACTTTCTAAATCTGAATATTTGACGGTCATTGAGTTCCCTTTTGTCAAAGTTTGCTGAATTTGCGCTTCAGGAGCGATATAAGTGTTATAAATCTTCTCAAGTGCTTTTTCGACTGTAAAACTCTCTTCCATCTTTAAAAATAGTTTTACAGTACGAATAACAAAATTTGGATTTTGCTTGTGCGCTTTGGCAAATTCACGACATTTCTTTTCAAGCTGTTTTTCTTCAAACTCTTTTTGAAAAGCTGTTATTGCCTTATCAAAGCTATTCTGATGTTTGGCGAATAAGTCTTTGAGTTTTGCTTTTGGTACACGGTAAGACTTACTTGCATAGTCGAGGGCATCACGGAAATGATCAAAAGGCTCACCAAATACAGTTAACTTCACTTCTTCGACAAAATTTGAATGGCGTTTTTGGCCGTCAACTTCAAATTCGAATCCTCTAAACTTTATACGTTCGTAGGTCTCAGTGCCAAGCTCAATGCCAGCATTTAGGCTTTTTTGAAAGTTATGATCAAAACTTTCAAGTTCATCGTGATGCCACAAGTGATAAACTCGAAGTGCCTTTTCGTATTTCTTAGCCAATTTTGATTTTACAAAATCGACTCGTTGACCTAACAAACCAGACTTATCTTCTTTTAGAATCGTATGACATTCATTGCAAGCAGGCACTTCATAAAAATCTGCCTCCTCGCCTGTTCTAATATAAAAATCTGTCAACTTGAAGGGAGGAACGAAATCATACTCGGTAGCTATACAGCCGCAGTAGAAGCACATATTAAAATGTCGACTTTCCATCGCCATGATACGACGGTACAAATCACGATTTTTTGACATCTTCTTACCTATCGAGAACTTCTTCAAAAACCAGATTCTATGAAAATAAAATGGCTATGTTAACCAAGAAGCTAAAAATGGATTCTAATTATTAACAACGTTCAGCTAACTTTGCCGTCACTCCAGCGTAGACTGGAAACGAAGTAACGACAGTTTTGTATGTCGGTAGTCTAGCGCCTTTACCTCGAACAAAAAAGACACTGGATACCAGCCTACGCTGGTATGACGATAGACAACCAAATAGATCGATAAGATATCTAATGCTCTCTACCTTTAGCTGAATTTAATGGATTATCCTACCTTCATCCACTTCTTCTGGTTATCAGGTACCCGCTTGATCTTTTTATCTTTAATAAGCTCATTCAATGCACAAGTAAAATCTGGTTTGGGCATGCTCAGTTTCTTTCTAACATCTTCGGTTGATTTTGGATGCTGAAGCTGCTGCAAAATCCGCTGATGAACTGAAAGTTCTGATTTAGTTTCCACCAATGCTTGGCTTTTTGAAGATAAAGGTATGGCACAAGCAACTCTATGTAAGTGACATTGAAACTTAAACGCCATAATTAATGAATTATCTTGGCTAAATAAAACAAACTGACATTGTTTCTTTTGCTCATCATTTAACGATGCCAGTACGCCAACAAGATTCCCAATAATGTAAAAGTCGGCTTGATTAGCCCCTGTTGGATAACTAGAAAACACTTGAAATAGCTTACGCTCACAAAGCTCGATGATTTGCGTGTTCTTTGAAAACACATAAACCTTGTCCGAAAGCGAAGCTTTAACCTCAGCAACAGCGTTTAACCCTACATTTTCAGCATCAACAAAAATAAACTTCAAAATACACTCCATTTGTACTTGGTGCTATCCATAACACGTTGAAATTTATCTTATCAAACCTCAATATGTTTACTAGATAGCCGCCAGACAACTGAACAAATAAAAAGCAATTTAAGAATATGAATTTTTATTACAGCACTTGCTTAAAACGTGCAAAAGTTACCATATCATCCGTTGCGGGTATGGTTTTATAGTCAGGATTATTTGCTCTTAACCAATACTGACCATTGCGTTTTTCAACCACTCGGAGTAAATATTCATTATCGCCAGCATAACTTTGTCGCTCAATGGCTACAGTAACACCAGTGATCGATCCAGCATTTACCGGAGTGATTTTTTCTAACAATAATAAATCATCATCCTCAATAGGATTTTTGCCGCCATTCATAGAGTTACCTGAAGCCCGAGCTAAAAAATGCTTTTGCGGGTCGACATTGTATAAATCAACTGCCTTAAATTCTTCATTCTCATCGGTTCCAGTTTTAAAGTGACCGCAGGCAATTTTTAAATCGGGATAGTAAGGTAGTTCAATCACATTATCTGAAACAGCTTCATTCGTAATTGCTTGTTTATCTATACTTGTTTGACCCTGTTGGACTGTAGGATTTACTTTGGCTTTGTTCTTTGTATCAACATAACGAGATAGCTGAAACTCAACTAGTTCATATACGCAGTCGGACAATAGTTCAACATCTTCTGCGCTAACATCAAAATTAGCTATCAACTTATCATTATCGATTCTGAACCAAGATATGTTTGTTTTCTTATCAGCTTTACAAGAAAAATTAACTGGGTTCTTATTCCAATAAGCCAACCATTTCTTATCACTCCCGAATAACTTTGCTTCTTTTTCAGAAAGATCTAGTGCTTTTATTTCTGGGTATGAAGATAATACTTGATGACTCTTGATAGCTAAATTTTCTAATGATGGTGGAGTTCTAAAGCCATCTAACTGTATAAATGCTTTTAGCAAAATACCCTTAAATGATTTAGTCATTCTGGTTTGCTGAACGGCATGAAGCAGAAAATCATTATGTTTTATCAATAAGTCTGCTAACTTGGCATCTTTCGTTTGCTTCGCCACCAAATTAAACCAACTGCCATGCTGTTTTACTGTCTTGTTTAAATCATAACCTGCTCGATAAAACTCAGCAGCCGTTGGTCGATGGCTAAGCTTTGTCATCAACTCTAAAAACTCATCATTAGATTTAGTAAACGTTCGTTCTAACGAACTCCAAAAATCGACTAACTCAGGGTCGTAATTAATATGACAGCCATCAGGCAAAGTTGGTCGTCCACCCCTATCACCATCATCTTTTGATGAACCTGAAACCAGTTTTTCGATATCTTTGCCAAAAGACTGATGGTTACCAATGAAATCCAAAACAACTAACTGCTTTTTCGATTCAAATAATCTTAGACCGCGCCCTAATTGCTGCAAGAAAATGATATTCGACTCTGTTGGTCTTAACATCATTACTGTGTCGATGGATGGTAAATCAGTTCCTTCATTAAACAAATCGACCGAAAAGATCACATTTAGCTCACCCTTATCGAGCATGGTTAATGCTTCGTTACGTTTGACTTTCGATTCGCTATGAACGGACACAGCCTTGTAATCCTGAGAATTAAAGTGTGAGTTAAATTCATCGGCCATGTAATCGGCATGATTCTTCGACACGCAAAATGCTAAAGTTCTGCTTTGTTGCTTTTGGTGCCAGTGTTTAAAAATATGATTTGCACGTTTCTTGGTCGCAAACTCAGCATCTAAAGCTTTAGGATCAAACTTACCATTGCGCCACGGGATAGCTTGGTAATCGACACACTCATCCCAAATCCCGTAATAATGAAATGGCACTAACAATTTTGAGTTAATGCCATCAATAAGTGTTCGTTCAAACACTAGATTGTCAGAACACAACGATAGAATATCAGCTTGATCGGTTCGCTCTGGAGTTGCTGTTAAGCCTAATAGGAATTTAGGCGCAAAATGACTAATGATATTGCGATAGGTTTTGGCACTAGCATGATGAAATTCGTCCACCACGATGTAATCAAAATGATCTTGTTTGAATTTCTTCAAATGAGATTGTTTGCCTAACGTCTGAACTGACGCAAACAGCATACCTTTATCGATATTTTTATTTTGCGAATTGTAAAAACCAGACGTTTTTTCAGGCCAAAGCTTGGCGAAGGTATTCAATGCTTGCGATAAAATTTCTTCTCTGTGTGCAACAAATAGCACCCGTTTCGCTTGCATTTGTTTAGCGTCAAATGCGGCTAGCCAAGTTTTACCCATTCCTGTTGCAAGAACTACCAAACCAGAAACATAATCTAATAAACGAGTTTCGGACAAAGCTTGAAGCGCTTCTTCTTGTGCTGAGTTAGGTAGATATTCTTCATCATCAATCCAATCAGCACCGACCATTTGCAAGCTCGGTTTCTTACGACGCTTTATGTATTGATTAATCCATCCATCTGTTAGCGTTGTTGAGTGCTGATGATCAAAAATATTATCAAACTCTTTACGAATACGCTTGAATTGCAGTGCTTCAAAGGAGTCATCAGGGGATTTATAATCATAACGTAAACACCATTCATGTCCAAAAGTAAGAGCACTTTCACTGATATTGTTAGAACCAATAAATGCAGCGCCATGATAAAAACTGCCAGCTTCATTTGTCCGTACAAAGATGTAGGATTTCATATGAAAACTGCGGTTCTTTTCGGTATATATTTTAAGTTCTACACCAGTGCCTTCTAGTGCTATTAACTCTCGCAAAGCGATTGGGCAAGTAATATCAAGATAATCTGAAGTTATGATACGAAGCTTTAAAGGTGATTTTGATGTTTGCTGGCGCTCAATGGCTTCTTGAATGGCGGGTAAAATTAACTTTAAACCAGATTGTTTTATAAAAGATACCGCAATATCAATCTCAGTAGCGTGGTTAATGGCGTAACGTATCTTCTCTAAAAGATGGTCATTATTTCCACCAACCGTTAATACATTTTCAAGTTCCGTTTTTACTAAAGTTTGTTCAGGCACACCTAAAATCCTTTACTGCTTATTATTACCTTGAGAACATCTGCTATGCACTTTTGACTAAGATTGCATTCAGCCATTTTTCATTTTCACGACCGGGGCGAAGATCAGATGTGATCCAATGTTCTTTTATATCTAAATTCGAAATTTCAAGATAACGAGGTAGTGAGACTTCATCAACATTGGTAAAACATCTCCCATCACGTTCAATTTCGTTGTCACCATACTTAAATGAGCAATAGAATAAGCCGCCTTCTTTTAAAAATTTAGCAAGATGAATGAAAGTCTGATTTAGCTCAGCTTGTGGTACATGCAGCAAAGATGCGCAAGCCCAAATACCATCAACACTTTTTTCCTTCGCTTCAAAATTAAGGAATGTAGAGTGAATAACAGGTAGCTTGGTATGCACCTTGGCAAGCTCAACTAAACTTGCACTCGCATCAAAAGCGGTCACATGGAATCCTTGCTCAGCAAAAAATTTACTATCCCGACCTGAGCCACAACCAGCGTCAATAATTGAGCCAGCTTCAGGAAGCAATGGAGTAAACTTTTCATATAATGGCAACATATTAACGCTAATAGTACCGTCAAAAAATTCCTGAGCATTTCGGTTGTAGTATTCAACCATTAAGCGGTTTCCTTATTGCTATATTTTTTCTTTTGTTTTTCTAGATAGGCAGGCACGTCATCAGCCTTTCTTTTAGACAATGATTTCATAAATGAAAATGGTACATTTTCCAACTCATATTGATTTTGTAAATCATCCAGCATCGCTAGCCATAAATATGCAGTCATTTCAGCATCGGCCAATGCTCGGTGAAAAACACCATCAGTCGGCAGACTTTTATACTCAACCAAAGTGCCAAGCTTATGATTATAAGAAAGTGGATAAAGCCTGCGAGCGAGCAGCATAGTACAAGCAAAAGTACCAGCATATTTCACTCTGCAAACTCCTTCATCACCTTTGAACAAGACTGTGCACCTTTCACCATTGCATTGGTGATACCTGTATAATCCTCAATAAATGAATTGATACGAAAATTTGGATTCATCAACTTTTGAAAACGATCAGTTATTTTGCCGTTTTCAACCAATACAGCACCAATTTCGATACCACGGTCACCCATATTTGGCGATAACCCTGTGGTTTCGAAATCAAGTACCACAACTGTATTTGCATTTTTATTGTTTAGCATTTGCGTAATCCAAAAAATATCTAAATCATTTTACACAGTTATCTTTATAACTGAACATACCGTTCGGTTTAAAGTGAGTAGAAGTGATTTAAAAATAGGCAGTTAGCATAAGGCTGCATTTCTTTGCATTCTAAATTGTGTGTCGCCATCAAAAATTTGAATTTGATCACATGATGGAGATTTAATGTTTAATGGGGTTTAGAATTTTCTGTGTTGAGTCAATTAGGTTACAAAAGCCTGACTAGATTTTGTGAATTAATGGCTGTAATTGATTACAAACCTGTATGCTCTAGCTAACTCCAATGTAAAAAGCATAAACCTTGCTTAATGCGCTATTGAGATACTCACAAACGCATTAAACAACTTCATTTTAATCTTTAGGTGAAAGTTAGTTTTTACCACAACATTTTTTAAATTTTTTTCCACTACCACAAGGGCAAGGGTCATTACGCCCAACCTTAGGTGACTCTCTAATAATAGGAGAAGAAGGAAAGTTTGGCATATCCGTTATCGGAGTATTTGATGCTTCTTGCATGCTAGCAAAAGCTGACTTCATCGCCTCAAATAATTCTTCTTCAGTATAGGGTTCGAAAGGTAATTGCCACTCTTTAAAATCTTGAAGAGGGTCATTGAAATATCCAAACTCTTCGCACAAAAACTCTCTTTCTTGTTGATTTAAAGGTAAGAACTCATAATCTTCAGGTACTGACTCGATTATTTCACCTAATTTATCGTATTGCTTTAAATTTGTAGGCACTTGATGATAATGTTTTTCCATTAAATCCATATTGTTAGCTGTACTACAAACCTGCAGTAAGCTACTCCAAACAAACTCTTGTTCATCATCTTCTATATTCGAATTTGCATATGAATCAAACAATTTATCTAATACCTGAATGTACTTGTTCTGTTCTAAATCTCCTTCTAAATAACACGATTGAAGTGCAAAGCTAACCGAAGCACGCACAAATGGTTCTATATCTTCATTTAAAAGTAACTCAATAAGTTCTTCTGTATGCTCCTTTCCAAGAACGCCTATCATTCTTCCAAATTGTGTTACTCTGATACAATCAAAAATATCCACAAAACCGTTATCGTATTCTCTACCAATACTTAGCGCCTCTATTACTTTGCGGCAACCAAACCATGCGTTCTTTTCTTTAAAATAAGCCAACATCACAAAAGAAATCACATGCAAATAATTACCAGAATGAGCCGAATAGTCATCTGGCGTGGTAATGAAGTCTGTATATGCGTCTAATAAAAGTGTCTGACTTTGTTGTTGATTTTCAATTAGTGACTCAATCGCTTCTTTTGGAAAAGTATTAAAATCAAAATCTTTAAAAGGTTTTAGAAGTGGATCTGAAAGAAATTTCATATTAATTCAAAAGTAAATAATTTTGAACGTATTATGCTACAAAGAGCTCGTATAATAACAGACAAAATAAGCTGCTTTTCCACTTATTTAAATCACTACACTATAGAAAATCAATCCAGCTCTTCTTCTTTCTGTTTAGTTACTTGTTCGATCACGTTATGATACTTCATAGTTTGATTGTTCGTTGTAATTTGAGCTTTTTCATTCTCCAACCCCAACACATATTCCTGTATTTTCTCCGCATCCCTTGAAGCCCGTAAAATTTCTTTGGGATTATCTTGCAGCACTTTGACCCAATGGTCGACGTAGGCGGCATGTTGGCCAAACTCATGACCAACTTGGAGTTCGTCACCAAGCATAAGTGAGCCAATTTCTGCCCGTAATTCTTCTTTGGCGTAGGATTCATCGCCGAATCTGCCTGTCATATCTCGGTTAAGGCGATTTGGTGCGCCACTCGAATGGCAAATTTCGTGGAGCACTGTTGAAAAATAGGAGTCTCTGGAGTTGAATTGAGATTTTGCGGGTAAGTGAATGCTGTCTGTTGCTGGGCAATAGTAAGCGTTATCATATTGTTCATGCTGTATGGTTACGCCTGAGTTTTGCATGATTTTCTCTGCTCGTTCATGGCGCTGCCATTCTGGTAGTTGTTTGACTTCAGGTTCTGGTAAACCGTCGATTTGCTCAGCATTGAATACTGCGGCAGTGAAGACTCTTGGGCGGTCGAGTTTTACTGTCACTTTTAACGGCTTACCTTTAGCGTCGAGTATTTTGTTGCCGTTGCTATCGGTTTTATCAATTTTATCGTACAACTTCCAGTATTGAACTATGGTGCCATGTTGTCCTCGCTGAACTTGAGCACCAATGGAACTAGCTTGTTTGTAAGTCATCCATCTTGGATCATCTCTACACTGCATAGCTAGCCAGATTGCGTTTGAACCTCGATAGCGTGTACCGCTAATTGGATTATGCGGCAGTTGTGGTATTCCTGCTTGCCATGGCTTTTGCCACGGTGCTGTTCCAGCTTTTAGTTGCTCAATCAGTTTATTGGCGATTTGTTCGTGATAAGGCACTTTATTGGTTTTCTTTGCTGGCATAGTTTAATCCTCATCATTTGAATGGTTAATGACTTCTTCTGAGGCATCCAATGCATCAGTTTCTGTTAGTGCATCTTCTTCAAATGCGCCAAGTTCTTCAGCTTCGGCTTCGGTAAATTCACAAATGACACCGGGAATGTTGAGTTTGAATAATCGGTCTTCCCAGATCTGTTCAGCTTTTGCGGTTAAGTCAGTGTTCAAGGGCTTGTTCATGCTCTGGCTCCTTTATTTCTCTGTGATTTGAAGGTGATGAGTTAGGAATATTCATCTGCGGCTTTTGAAACAGGCTGTCTAGTCGTTGTTTGACCTTATCTAAAAACTGCTGTTGTGCTTCAGGCGGCAAGTCTTTACAAAACGTTTGTGCCTTCTGAAGCGTTGTGTTGCTTGAATCTAAGTGAGTCGCTTCGATGGTATTTACAGGTGATTGCACCTCCTGAATATTTGCATTTGGTTGGATAGTTTTTTGTTTCGCTGCTTTAGCTTGCATGGTCATTAGTTGCTGAACTTCCGTTTTATCTGGCCGATAACCACGCACTCGAATTCCATGAAGTGATGCTTGTAGCCACGCTTGGCTTTTAAAGGCTTTGCTGCCTGAGATTTTGATGTCTTGCCATTGCCGTTGTTTGGCGATATCAATCAAATCATTAACCAGTTGAGCATTGGCCAGTTTGGTTTGCAGCTTGCTGCCTTTATCGATAAAAGCGAGACACTTTGGGCGATTTTGAAAGTAGTATTTATTTTCAAGTGCAATGTAATGTTTTGCGATGGAATCTGGGAACTTGGCTTTTTGGTTTTGATGCGTTTCACCTCCCGTATTGCTGCTATCGTTTTTAATGAGTGGTTTGGTTATGTCCGTTAAAGGAGTTAATTTTTCGCTTAAGGTTTTATTGGCTGGTTTAAGCTTTTCAGCTTGGAGTGCGGCTTGTTCGATAATCTCAATACTGCTTGCCCCTTGAGATTTGAGTTTGTGCAGATGCGGCCAGCTGCGCTCGATGAAACCTTCGATTTGTGTTTTCACCACAGCTAAGCCGCTGCTGATATGTAAATCGTTAAAGTCGGTCATTCCGACTTCTATTTGATCTTGTATGAAGTATGGTGCTAGCCAACGCCCACAAGTGATATTGGCCGCTTTTTGCGCCATTTCTAAGCCTTTATTGCTTTTGTTATTGCGATCATCATCGGCCAGAAACAAATGCTGACTGTTGGGATAGTGAGCATGTAATGTCTGTGCCACTTTAGGCATATTGCCTGCATCGACCGTCATCACAACACTGCGACCTGTAGCTTCAGCAATACTTGCGGCTGTGGCATAACCTTCGGCATATAAAATTGGCTCACCATTTTTAAGCGGTTTGTAACCCACCACAAAGAAGTGCCCTGCTTTTTGTGCGCCTTTTTTTAGACATTTAAAACCGTTAGGGCTAATACGCTGCAGCGAATGAATTTTATGGTTTTCATCCATAAGCGGGATCACTAAGCGCCCTTTTTTGTCTTGCATTACATCTGGGAAAGCTTGCACATCTTTTTTGACTAAATACGGGTGTTCAACTTTAGCCTGCGGCATCAACTGAAATGCTTGATAACAACGGTTCGCATGATGTTGATAGCGTTTGGACTCAGTGATTTCTCTGAGGGTTCGGTTATTGGCTTGTTGAGCTTTGATATGCAGTTTGGCGAGCGGATCACTGTGGGTAAAACTGGCTCGCCATTTTTGTGGTTCACTATGATTGCGGTGATCTTGATACCAACCTGCAGGGTGAGCATCACCATATCCACAATACACACCGCTTTTTTGGCCTCGTTTGTCATCTTGAGTAGCAACTCTGTGCTTTTGTCCATCAAATATTGGTGGCTCATGTAACACAAAACCAGAGCTGGCCAATACTTGTGAAAATTCAGTAATTGGATCTTGATGTGTTGGAGCACCAAACAGCTCAGGTCTTGGTAGCCAAGGTTCAACTTTGGTCAGTGGCGTTCCGGCTTTGGCAAACCATAAGTTCTGATCTTTATCGAACCCCAGCACATTTTCGCCATTGGCAAGTTTGCCGATAAACTTCATCGCCTCAATGCGTTTGTCATAAGGAATGGCTAAATAGGTATTTTGTTCTAGCAAGGTTTCAGGTTTCATTTAGCTGTCTCCTTTGTTTATCTTCAAAAGGCACTGGACTCCAGCCTTCGCTGGAGTGACGAAAAATATTTCAATTGCTTTTATCTGATTGATAAAGTTCGATGTAGTCATCCACCATGGCGTTGATTTGGCTTTCTTCGACTTCGGTTTTGATGGTTGGGATCTCTTGCTTGGTTGTCGTTCTCTCTTGCATTGCTGAAGCGGTTTGTTGTTCTGTAGTTGCAGCGTCCACAGAGGGTTTAGATACAGCAATGGGTGTAACCGAGGCTTTGGTTGCTTTAACAGTGACTTTTGGCACATTTGGGCTGCGGTTAGCTTGCGTGTTACCCCTTGGAATAAACGCTTTATCTTGATACCAGCGGATCTTTTGGCACTTAACGGGTGGGCAGTTTTCAAGCAACAAAATGGCATTATTTGCACCTAAGCGCATTATTTCTTGTGGCAGCATTAAAGCTCGGCTGTGATCGCTGATGTTTTCACTGCGACCACCTTTGCCCGTTAATTGACGACTGCGGCTGCGTTGCTTGATGGTATTGATGCCCAAGGTTTCAGACAGTTCTCTCGCCACTTTGGAGTTTTTAGGCGCAAAGATAATTTGTAGCGCATGGTTTTCAATTAAGGTTTCTGCAGCATCATGGCCATAGGTTTCTCTGAGCTGTGAAGGAGATTGAATGATGGTCAGCAGTCGTAAACCATAACCTGCAATGTAGCTGATCCCACGACTTAAAATGCCCAACTTACCAATGGCAGCAAATTCATCCATCAACAATAAAACTTGATGTTTGAGCAGTGGATTTTGCTCAGGCAATTCACGAGTATTAAGATCAATCAGCTGCTGAAAAAACAAGTTGATCAGTGGTGATAACCGCTGCAGATCATCTGGCGTTACTCCAACGTAAATGGAGATTTTTTTGCTGCGTAGCTGGCGTAAGTCAAAGTCATTGTACGCAGTTACCGCATCGATAACAGGGTTATAAAACAACTCTAATGCTGAACTAAAACTTTTACGAATTGAGCCACGAGTGCGCTCTGGCGTTTCAAGATATTCTTTTAATGCGGTATGGCATTGGTTTGATAATGGCTGACTGGTTTGCATCCGCTGGTTGATGAGCTCAATCAAATAGCTATCGCCATTATTGAGTTGGCGCAGCACTTCGCCCATGGTTACGGGTAAAGGTGGTGTTTCTAGCAAATATAAGACTAACCCCAACCATAATGAGCGAGCTGAAGCTTGCCAAATTGGAGATTCGTTATCGATGTTGGGAAATAACATCTGACCGATTTTCTGAATATCGTTGATGCGAAAGTTTGGATCGACTGATATGTAATACAGCGGATTCCAACGATGGCTGCAGTAATCTCGTGGTGCAAGGTTTAGAAGGAAACATTGCTGACCATAAGTCTGCCTAAAGTTAGCGGTGATGTTCCAGTTTTCTTGTTTGATATCTAGCACTACCACTGAGTCTTGCCAGCTGAGTAGATTAGGAATTACCACGCCTACACCTTTACCGCTGCGAGTAGGTGCGGACATCAACACATGCTGCTGACCTGCAAATTGAAGATAACGCTGATTTAATAGATTGCTTTGTTTGCCAACCACAATACCGTTTGGACTTAACAGCCCTGCTTGCTTCATTTCTTTTTGATTGGCAAATCTTGATTCACCATAAAGTGCTGGCTTTTTTGGTCTGAACTTAAGTGCAATCGGTAAACCAAACGGCATAAAGCCAAGAATGAGTGATAAGGTTAGCCAAAACTGAGTGCGTTTATCGTGGCCATAAAAATAGCCGTATTGAATAACCGTTAGCGGCGTTGCACTTCGATAATTTAAATGTGCGAAATAAAGATAAATTGCACCACTAAGCCATAGGCTAATGATCATGCTTAAGCTGGTAATAATTAGGTACAGTTTAATGCTCAGTGGTTTGGTCATTGCTTACCTCTTTATGTTTTCTCGTAGCACTCACGAAGGTGGGTGCCCAGCGACTTTTGCCAAAAAATCTAAGGCGCTGGATGCCAGCCTAAAACATGCTGGCATGACGGCATTTGTTCGTCGCACCAGCGTAGGCTGGTGTCCAGTGACTTTTCTCGAATCAATCAAAGGCGCTGGATTCCCGCTTACAACATGCGGGAATGACGAAAAGATAGATATCAGCCACGGTAATACACCTCACTCACGAATCGTCTGCCATCCTTGTTTTGCAATTGCACAATCACATCAACACACAAATTCAACAGCTGTTTGATGTCGGTTCGAGATAATGACGAACCTGCGTTGGATTCTTTGAGCAGTAACACTAACTGCTCTAAGGCCAATTTTGGGCTGCCAGCGTGCATCGTGGTCATGCTCCCCGGATGCCCTGAATTGATATTGCGTAGGTAATAGAAGGCTTCGTCACCACGAATAAGTTCTGCGACAAACACACGATCAGGCTTCATCCGCAAGCTTGCTTCTAATAGCTGTTTTTGCGTTACCGCTGATATGCCCTGATTGCCTGCGGAATAAAACAAACTGACGGTATTGGAATGAGTGCGATACAGTTGCAGCTCATCGACATTTTCAATCGAGAGCAATCGCTCTTGGTTTGGTACTAATTGCAGTAATGAGCGAAAGAACGTGGTTTTGCCTGAGCCTGTTGAACCTGAAATGATGATGTTTTTTCTCATTTGTACCGCTAAGGTTAGAAATTCATTGATCTTCCCTTGGGTTTTGAGTTGCTGTAGTCGATTCTCATCGTTATTTTTTGGCGCTGCAGAGCAAGGCTGAAAATATCCTTGCCGCTCATAATCATTCAAACTGAAGTTCACTACTGATGGCTTACGAATGGTAATACTGACTCGATTGGTTAAGGTCACTGGTGGTATCGCAATTTGTACCCGTTCTCCTGTTGGTAGTGTTGCCGATAAAATCGGATGCGAAGTATCGAGCTTTTGCCCTGAATAAGTGGCGATCAATTTAGCGAGTCGTTGGCAATAACTAAAATCAAGTTTGCGCTCTTGAAAGCAGCTCCAGCCATGTTTAGACTCAGTTTGTATTTCATAAGGTTGATTAACCACGACTTCGGTTACATCATCTTTCAACAAATATGATTGCAATAGTTTCAAGTGTGCCAGCAGTGCAATTGAACGGCTGACTTCATGCCCAGATTGCTGTGGTTGATTAATGGCTAAGCTGCAATTCATAGACACTCCTAAAATCTAAATCACGAGCAACAAACACGTTAATGTGTTCACCCTGATTTTTTAGTAAGGTGGGTTTAATACGAATCGAGTCTTGCAGAGCAATGGCGGCTAAGTCTTTACTGCTACCAATTGTGTTGCCGAATTGAATTTGATTATTGGTTCCACTGTTCGCTTTGTTGGCGGCATAACTGCCAGCATCACCAATTAAACTCAGTAATATGGCACTGCCAAAGCGTTGTTTAAAATGACCATCAATAAAGCCACTATGACCGCTACGACCTAACGTGTCGGTTCCCGGTGAATCGAGGTCGATAAGCACGCCGTTTGGCGTTTCAATGCGCTGCCACACCACGAAAATCCGAGCGATGCCTTGCTGTAATCCACCTTGCTGTAATCCACCTTGATATTGACCAACTATATGACTGCCTTTTTCCAGTAATAGCACCTTGCCATTGGCGGAATAAATGTCTCGACTGAGTTGGCAACGGGTCATTCCCGGCACATCAGAACTAATGGCGGTTTCAAGCACACAATCTAAAAATGCGCCTTTGGTGATGAATAAGTTGGGATCAATAACACGGCTGGCTACTGTGCCGTTAAGCTTGGTCACTTGCAGCTTGGCTTGTAATGGTTGAGGGGTATTATCAGTATTTGCGGTATCAATTTCTTGCTGTTGAGTAATGCCCTGCTCAGCCTGATTTACCACTAAAATCTTATCGAACTGTTTACGTTGTTTGGGCGTCCAATGTTGGCGCTGAGATGCGGAAGCATAAGTGGGAGTTGTTGGCGTTACTGGTGTTACTGGAGTAGAGACTAAGCCTGCTAATCCTGTGTGTAATATTTCCGGCTTTGAATTATCTGGTTTGGTGTGACCGTTTTTATGCTCACCTTTTTTAGGTAAATCAGGTGGATTACCTAAATGGTTGCCAATGCTTTTATTACTACTTTGCTGTTCTGCTGATGCTTTTGAGGAACTAAAACCACCATTAATCCACACCAGTAATACAATGATAATGATACTCAACGTGGCCATTAATGGCTTAGACAAGGTTTGTCGAACTTGCCCAGCATTTAATTCTGGTGCGGCTTCTGGGTTCACGAACTCGGCTTCATTGAAAGATGGCTGATCACTCATGCATCCCTCCTTTTATTTTTCTGTTCACATGAGGAATATTGCTGGTTTGATATTGAGCTGGCTCTTGTTGCTGAAAACTTTGGTTGAAAACACAAGCAAGAGTATTGCCTTGGCGAAGCACTATTTGCCGCACTACTCGTTCAACAATCACGGTATCTGGATAATTAGGATCAACATGGGTATTTACTAAGCTTTCGCTGTTATCAGCATTGATAATGTAGATGGCAGGTAAATCTTGTTTGCGATTAAAGGTTAAGTAGCTAAAACGGCCATCATCAAAGGCTTGAATTGGCACAATATTTCGATTGCCTTTGTAGAAGTAGTTTTGATTAACGACTTGCGGCACTGACTCGCTATTAAGCTGATGTTTCAGTTTAGCTTGCTGCTTATGCTGTTGAGCTAATGCTGGGTAGCGGAAATCAATAGCAAACATCATATCGTTAGGATGCGGATGAGCGCCGTGTTGTGACCAATGGGCTGATAGCTCAAAGTTGTAAATTCGTTGGCTGGTCAACACCGTCATATTAGTAATGGCTTTTTCTGCTTTGGGTTTGATAAAGATATGGTTGGCTACTGGCGTGACTGACCAAGCCTCGCTGTCTCCTACCGCAATTTGTTTAATGGTTTCCCCTTGAGCAAAGGCAATATCGGTTGCAAAGCCATAATGCCCAACCAGTTTCACTACTTGCTCAGCTTGATAATTGATATGGCGCACTCGTTTGTCGAGTTTGCCGTAGTGCGGGGTTTCTAGGGCAAAACAGAAAGTTGATACAAATATGAACGTCATACCTGAGAACACAGATATCCAGCGGCTTTTAACACTTTTAACCAGAAAAAAGGCACTAGACTCCTGCTTTCGCAGGAGTGACGGGATTGGCAAGTTACATACTGGCATCTAATCGCCTCCTGTTGCCTGATCATTACGATAGCTGAGCACCTGAAAACCTAGCGGATTGATACGGCGATCTTCTAACTTCATGGGTGAATTGCGGTAGGCAAAGGTGACGGTGGCGATCCAGTGAGTTGGAGAGTGAGATTCACCAAGGCGTTTTACTTGTTTGCTGTAGCGGATCAATGCGGTTTTTCGGGGCTCACCTTTTACGATTTCATTACCGATAAAGCTAATCGCCTGAATATAAACTCTTACTTGAGCTTGTTGCTGATAACGATTGATTGGCGCATTTCGGTTAGTTGTTGGATCGGTATACGCCGCATAATCTTGTTGCACCGTTTCACTGGACATCACGCCAATCAGATTGCGGTCATAAGCTCTGGTTTCCCATTGATAGCTTTCACGATGATTTACGTATTGCGTCAGCCAATACTTATCCATCACCTCTTGCGCCTGCGGTTTTACTTTGCCGCTGCCTGTTAAAGTGGAAACCACATCCACTAGGCCGGTATTGTTATCAACTCGGATAACAAACGGCTCAATGGATTTAAGCGGCAATAAACATAACAAAGCTACGCCCTGAAGCACCGCAATAAAGGTCAGTAAAGCACAGCAACGCCATGCTCTAAGTTCAGATTGTTTAATGCGACTGCTCAATTCAACATCCCACTGATTGACCTCTGCAAAGTACATCTTGGTAAATTGCTTATCGGAAACAGGACGGTTTAAGCTATCAGGCAGCATTTCAGTCATGATTTTCCTTATTATTCTTTTTTGTCGAGTCCAGCTTTACTGCTTGTGTATTAATTGGCTTTAAGCCTTTACCATCATCTTTGCAGTGCATCAGTTTAGGAGCACTGGCACAATGCGTTAAACATAGAACCAGACTGATACTGATTAGGTGGTTGATGACAGAGCGATTCATGGTGTCGTCCTCCCAGAAATTGAATTACCACCAAAGCGTTGTTGATAGGCGTGATAACCAATGCCTACGGGCTTTAGCGGTTGACGCAGTGCATGTCCTGCATAGTTGATATCACGGCGTAAGTTACGGTATTGGTGGCGCAGGGTTGTGGGTCTTAAAGCATGAAGGCTGTGCGCAATAGCACCATTAGCGGCAATGGCAACGCCACCACCTAATGCTGCCGACATTGCAGGGATTTGTTTCATCACCAAGATGCACAGACCGAGCACAATGCACAGCATTGATGTGTCACTCAAGGTTGAAACGGTGGAATGATTACTGGCAATTTGATGCAGATAACTGGCTGCTACTGAAGTCATTAACTGGCCTGATGCCACGCCAAGTAACAAAATAAAACCGAAGTTAATCACCATGCCAAGCCAGCTTTCAAAAAATCGTTGTGTCGCTTGAAACAGCAGTAAGACAAAAAAAGCAGGGCCGATAGCCAGCAACACACTAACCATCACTTTGCTGAGTAAGATAAAGAACGCCACGATTAAGGTTAAGCTGCTGCCAATCAATAAAACCGCTATGGCGAGAAAGTACATGCCGAAATTGCCATTCATTACCCCGCCTTGTTTCCATGAGTTATCAGCAAGGGCAAAGATTTGGCTGAAAAGCTGATCCAATAAGCTAGCCGCATTTTGACTATGAGAATTGGATACTATCGAAGCGAGTAATTGTGGTGTTTCACTTAAAAAGCTGACCACAGTTTGATTGTAACGCCCTGCCGTCAGACCAAGGGTTAAGATAAAACCAACACGCAGTATACGAAAAAAGCCTTGCTGCAGTGGTGCATCACTTTTCCCCGTCATCAGGCTATAACCCCAAATCGCAATCCAGATAATCATTAGGCTGCTGAATATGGGTAGCAAAAAATCTATCAATCTGGCAGAGCCTTGTTGCACATAATGATTTAAGGCGCTATCTACCATGTTGAAGATATTTTGATATAGGTCGCTTTGTGCTGCCATTGCTCTACCCTCGCTTAATTCCAGCCTTTGCCGTTAGGCATATTGTTTGGGGCGATATGGATAGGGTGCAGTTCGCCACCGCTGCGTTGATTGGCTGCTTGCTGGGCATTAATACAATTCGGCTGTTTTTGAAACTCAGCTGGATTATCACTACAGCGCCTTAAGGTATCGTCCAGTTGTGAGTTGTGGGTTAAGAACCAACTAACTGTGTGAGTAGGCTCTGAATTAATAGACGATTGATGCTTACCATCAAAACAAGCGCTTAAGAAAATTGAGCCGATAATGATGAACAATAAAGATGCTTTTTTCATGGGTACTGCTCTCTGTGTTGTACCCGTCCTTGGTGAATACTGTTAATAGTTCCAATGGATCAGATGTAACTCTCCACCAGACTCAATGGCCATTTGGGTGATTTTTTGTTGTGTCAGGGCTTCACTGGCTTGCGCTTGTGCATTAAGCAGTTGCAATTTAGCTTGCTCGTTTTGCAGCATGACGCCCTCAGCATCAATGCGAGCTTGTAAGTCCTCAATGTCTTTTTGTTGTGGTGCTTGATTGATCTTCTGAATAAGTCGCATCAGTTGTTGATAGCGAGCTTGAGTTTGCTGCAGTGATAATTGTGTTTGTCCAAACCAACGACCACGATAACGATTGATATCGTCATACAGTCCAGCTACATCACTGCCGAGTTGCAGTTCTTGACTGTTGTGTAAACCTTGCTGTTTAAGTGTGAGATTGGGATCAACTTTGACGCTGATGTCATACACAGAGTCAATGGCGTTGCCCATGCCTCGAACGCCATTAATGCTTTTTAACTGATCTTTTGCGGTACTCAATTGCTGTTTAAGGGTGTTGATTTCCTCAAGCAGATGTTTCACCTGAATGATGTTTTGATGGAGATTGGCTACATCAATAACCGGGAAGGCATGGGCTGGTACGGCGAAAAAGAGTATTAAAAATGAAAAGAAAAAGGCGCAAGACAAAAGCCCGCTAGGGCGTTGAACGCCAGTTTTGTATGGCGGGCGAAGCGAATATTCCCGCTTACAACATGCGGGAATGACGAGCTTTATTTTTCCACCATACGTGTAAGTTCTAACGACTAAACTTTTCATGCTTCACCTCTCTTTTCTGATAAAGCCTGAAAGTAGAGCGGTAGCCACGTTGCAGGCTTATCACCAACCTGTTCAATCAATCCCTGTAACAAATTCACTTTATTAGTGGTGCCGGAGATCACAGCTAGTTCTTGTTCAAACCCGTTGAGATCTAATGTAACCACCACACTGTCGTGACCTTGTTTGATTAGAAACTGCCTTGAGTTGGGTGCAAGCTCGTTGTGGATCAGCTCGAATTCACGTTCGGTTAGGTTAAAGCCTTCAATGTAATCTTCTCGTCTGGCTTTAGGGTTTGGCATAAATATGAAAGTGGCACATTGTTCAATGAGACTGTGGGCAATGGGTGATGCTAAAATGTCTTTCGCTGACTGAGTGGCGTATACCATCAGGCCATTTTGTTTGCGGATCACCTTTTGTTTGTTATTAGCGAAATCTTCAAAATATTTATCACCGAGCAGCTTCCAAAATTCATCCACAAAAATTTGTAAACGCCTACCATCAATCAACTGCTCGATGCGATGAAATAAGTACATTATGATGGGTGTACGCACGTCTTGAGTGTCTAAAAACTCAGTGACATCAAAGGCCAACAATGTATTTTTGCTGACATCAAGCTCATCGCTAGCATTATCTAAAACCCAGGCGTATTCGCCTTGTTCACACCACTTCAATAACCTCAAATAACAGCCATTTTCCATCGTGGGATCGAGAAATTCTAAACAACGGCTTAAGCGGCGCAGTGGTTTATCCAGAGCCATCACACCTTCAACGGCGTCGCATAATTCCAGTTGTTGTGTATGATCAATTTCACTGCCTAATAATTTACTTAACAAGGCCGTAAGGAAAAGCCGATTTGCTGGCGTGTTTTCTAACTGGAATGGATTAAACCCGGTTGGCTTTCCCATTTTTAGTGGTAGATACAAACCACCACATGCTCTGACATAAACTTCTAAACCTTGGTCTTTATCGAAGATGATTTGTGTTGGTTGATGCTTTTTACTTTGTGAAGTTAAAAAGCCTTGTAATACCGTTTTGCCTGAGCCTGAAACGCCAATGATAAGAGTGTTACCTAGAGCATGATGCTCTTCCTTGAGAATGGTTTCCTTATTGTCATCAAAGTGTTTGTCCTCCTTGGTGCTAGTGTGTGTGAGTTTGGGTAGTTGTTGGGACGTACTACTTTGATGTTGGTGCTCATTTCGGCTGTCATGCCTGTTTACTTCATGAAAGTTAAAATAATAAGGGGCGCCAGATGCGGTTTTAAACAAGGTTATGGCGCTGCCCCATTGATTGCCATGTAACTGCCCTGATGGATAATTATGAAAACCGCAAAAGCCTGAAAAATTACGAGATGAAATCGGCGCTGGTCGAGGTCGGTATTTACTGTTTGCAGGTAATTGCGACCAGTAAGCAGCTTTTAAGCCGATATCTTCACGCACTGCAATAATTGCTCTATCAGCTAATTCCGATTTTACTGCTGCAATATGCAGTTCAAGCTCATCAATGCCCTTAGCAAATAAAGTAATGTTGAGATGATGCTGACCATATACCACGCGGTTTGAAGTTAATTCATCTAAGCCGAAGCTTACTGCATCGATTTGTGACTGTGCTAAATCACCTGTGGCCTGTAGGCGGTTTTGTTGACGAGTGAGTAATTCAGTCGCTAATGGTTTTGATAAAAACTGAAAGCTTTGAGCCAAGATAAAGCTAAATGGTGCAGATAGCAGCGAGTTAAGTAATCCAGCTTCAGTGTGTTCAGGATATTCAATAATGCTGAGGCACGCACCAAAATGAGTATCGGTTAACCCTTTTAGCGCAAAAGCATTATTGCCAAATAACGGCCTAACTCTGGGCAAAGCACAAGCAATATCCATTTTAGGCAAGGTTCGTTGCTGCCAGTCACCATTGACGAGATAATCAAGAAAAGTCAAAACCTCAGAGTAAAAGTGGTCATCTTTATAGAAGGTGGATAAGCGTTTGGGTTGATATTCAGATAACGATGACAACACCGTATTCACCACTTCATCGAGCTGATGGATAGCTTTTAGCTGTCTTGCGATACATTGTTCTTGCGTTTGCGAACGTTTGAAAAGATTAAGTGAGTGCTTTGCACCGTCCTGATAAATGACTGTCAGATAAAGTTCATTGATAAACAATTGGCTCTGACATACTTTTGCGGCATATTTTTGGTTTAATTGACGGTCAAACTCGTTGTCGAACTTCCCTTCAGGAAACACCTGATGCTCCCTGCGGATGACGTGCGACCATAAGGAAATATTGGGGCTAGCAATATTACGCAGCATTAGGTTAAGCTGCTCTTTCCAGATCTGAACTTGCTCTGCATCTTGGGTTTCGTGTGCAATACCTTGCAATTTAATCACTTGTAAATATTCACTATTGCGAGTTTTTACTGTGTGGTAATCGCATAACGTTTGATATGGAACAAACTCAGCCACAGGGTTTTCTTTGTGCCAATTTGCAGGCAAAACGTGAGCGATATTCATCCGAGCCTCCATTGACCGATAACATATTGCGGACTGCGAGTATTCAAATAAGGGCTAGCGCTGGCGGTATTGAAATAACGCCAACAAACGGACTTTGCTTTAGTGTTTAGCCATAAATACAACAAACGAAATATACGGGGATCACGTAAACATAAGCCATACATCAATGCATGAATGGGAAGATAAAGCAGTAAAGTAAATGGGCTTTTAGTGGCTATCATCAACACTGCAACAATACCTGCGCCGACAATTAAACCATCTAGTGTCACGCCCCATTTCATTGCAGGACGAGTCATCGCCACGATAAGAGGATCTTGAGATTGCATCATCAACTCCCCTATTTCACTGCTGAAATGATTAAGTCGACAATGGTAGTGCCTCCAAACACCAACACGATTCCGGCAATGTATTTACCGCAAGTCTCGCCAGTTATTCGACCAAACCAAGCCAAATAACCAAGAATGGCAATACCAATCACTGCAGCACTGCGAGCAATACCATTGGTGAGCAAATCCATCACCCAATCCACGCCTTCAGTTATTGGATTAGCAAAAACCAATTCAGGGAAAAGCCATAAAAATAGCAAGAGAAAAAATTGGGCGCTAAGCGCCCTAAGAGCGAGGTTAGGAAAAATTGAGCTGTCAGTAACTGCGCCTACTTTCATTGTTAACTCCAAAATATGAGCTGAATGAAAGACACTTAAAATCCGTTCAAAGCATCAGATAATGCAATGACAGTTACATGTAAAAAAACAAAGGTAAATAGCTGATTTAAAATATTTTCTCCAATTAAACACACTGCAAGATAATGCAATATTATAAAAAGTTTCAGTGCTGATATTCACTCAAAGCAAAACAATGAAAATTCCTAAGCCCATCGGAAAATGGTGATTTTGGTCATTTGCACAAAAATGAGGCTGGAAGCCTATATATAGCTGCAAACCTATGGTTACCATTAGACGGTCATTTATGGTGACATAATGGTAATCATTTTTTTAACTCATTGATTTATAAAGATACAGCAATAGTGAGAAATCACCTTTAAAAAAGGTAATCTAGTTACCATAAAATTACTATTTTGGTTACCATCTCAAAAAACTTAATTGATTGCTTTTGTTGATTATTTTTTTTAGGTTACCAAAATCACCATTTTCCGACGTACCCAAAAGTTTTAAAGGCATTTTTTATAATCTTACCGACCTTATCATTACTACGACTTGGACGTATGTTGAACATACTTCATTGCCATGTAATCAACAGCGGGATTTAACTCAGTTGTTAACCTGAAGTATCAGTGCTAACATTTGTACTCACAAGCTCTTACTCAGTAATTTATTATGGATACAAGAATTCAATTTCGTGTTGATGAAGAAACAAAGCGCTTAGCCCAGTTAATGGCTGAAAGCCAAGGCCGTACATTAAGTGATGCTTGCCGTGAATTAACTGAACAGCTCGCTGAGCAGCAAAGAAAAGCGATGTCTCATGATGACTGGTTAACGGATCAAGTGAATGAAGCCTTTGAGAAAATGGATTCAGGTCAAGCTGTTTTTGTTTCCCATGACAAAGCAAAGAGTAGTATGGCTATGCGTAAAGCCAAGATTCGGAATAAATCATGATTTATTGGGAAGAAGAGTCGCTAAATGATCGTGAAGCGATTTTTGAGTTTCTGTATGAAGTAAACCCGCTTGCCGCAGAGAAGACCGATGAGATCATCGAGAAGAAAGTTGAGAACCTTATAGAGCAACCGCTTATGGGCGTTCAGCGTGACGGTATACGAGGTCGATTACTTATTATTCCTGAAGTGTCGATGATTGTCTCTTATGATATTCAAAATGATGATATTCGGATTCTTAGAGTTTTACACCAAAAGCAAAAGTTTCCTAGAGCTGAATAACAAAGTACAACCACATAGCAAAGCTCATAAGTAAATAAGCTAATTTATTTTCACCATTTATCATTAACTTAGGATACTCTGAGAATTTTTCTTAGCAACTAAAAAAGAACATGAGTACGATTTTGAAATATTAGGTTTAACGAAACAATTCGCTTTGTGAGCCATTTCTGGCGAGTTTTGCAACCTTTTTAAAATCCTTCTTAAATTGGCTTGAGTATTCGAGTTGATACATTTTATGCCTCATTCACCCCAAGCTCTTTAAACAACGCTTTTACGTCATCAGCTTTGTTGCCTTTACCATTTTCTAGTTCTTGAATGGCTTCCGATGTCTTAGCATTCGGCGTTCTTGAGCGTAGTTCAAACGGAATACCGCCATAATTGATCACCGCTTTAGCAAACAGTTTGAGTGCTTGCGATGGGCTTAATCCTACCTCATCACAGATGTGAGTGAAGGCCAATTTGGTATCTTTATCGATACGAGTGCTGAGCATTTCAGTCTTCATAATGCCACCATTTGTTATACATAGTATGACAACTGTAGCGAAGCTCGGTGCAATACTCAAATGTAGATCAAACTGAAATTGTATCTTCTCAGGGTAATAAGCCCCTTCATTGTAACGTGGTATCCGTAATCTTCAGCTGAGCTACCAAAACCACCTAATTTCGCCACAGCAGCATTACCTACACATTGCCAAATGTGAAGAGATTATCTACCTGAGCCTATATCTAGTTTCGTTCTTCCTTACTATGCCAAACACGAACTACAACGATAGTGAGGTTATCTTCTCTATATCTTAAAACGTAATTTCCTGCACCAAAAGGAATTAAAATCTCCCGAAAGGGGCTCAACCCCCTAACTGGTCTCCCCGATTCAGGGTTATTAGTTAAAGTGAGTGCTCCTTCTTTAATTTTAGTTGCAGACCTTTTAGCAGCACTTGGATTTTTATCTTGAATAAACTCTCGCAGCCGCACTAAATCTGCTATCGCATCAGGCAACCAAATTACTTCTCTGGACATGGCTTTTCCTGATCGGTTCCCCAGCTATCTAACCAATCCATTACTGATTGGTTACTTACGGATTCACCATTTTCTTTATAAGCTTCCCATCTTTCTAATGATTCTCTATCAGCCTGCTCTTTTGCTTCTTCTTGCTCGATATAACGAGCTAATGCTTCTTTAGCATGATAGCTTTTAGAACGGTGTGTGCGCTCAGCGAGTGCTGCTAACCTACTTTCTAGTTCCGAATCTAATCTAACGCCTAACATCGTTTGGCCTTTGAATTTGTTTAAGTATGTTTAACAGTGTTAAACAGTTTAATTAATCTGTCAACTTACACCTTATAAGGTACTTGATACAGGTTTGTTATGTCTTATCTGCTGCCTTAAACGGCACCACATTATCTGGTTCATCTGGATTTAGAATTCCATTCAGCCGATGCCACCAAGCTGTGTAACCTGCGTATTGCTCATCGTAATAATCATAGCGATCATAAATCCCTCTCATTTCTGAAAGCGTGTGCCCAAGCATGATTTCCGCTACTCCCGGTGAGGCGAGTTTTGACATTCGAGTGCGCATGGTTCTTCTGAGATCATGCACCGTCCATTTTTCAAATTCGATATCTCGACGTGCATACCACTTCAAGATCAATTTGGGCATACTGACCATCGACTCTCTGGTCATTAGTCCACCGTCAGTTGCTGGGAACAGATATTCAGTTTTACACTTTTTGACCAATGGCTTTAATAGTATTGCGACTTCATCGATGATTGGGCGCACCAAAGGTTTACCCGTATATTTACCTGCTTTATGGTTCTCTACTGGTACTGTCCACTTCTTACTTCTAAAATTGAAATCCTTGGACTTAGCGTGCCTAAGCTCCCCTCCCCGACAGCCAAAATGGAGTAATAACTGCAATAAGACTTTGTTGGACTCCCTCATTTCTGATTCTTCAAGGTAGCGATACAGTAAGCGTATTTCGTCGTCATCAAGCACTCGTTCCACTTTGTTATTTTTGACTTTTAGATCTGATGCTGCACGGATTTCTAATAACGTATTTGATTCAATCAGTTTACGCTTTACGCCCCATTGCGCCATCGATTTGCAAATCGTTAAACAGCTTTTGGTTGTTGTGGAGTATTTCTTGGCAAGTTTTTCGAAATGAGCGTACCACTGATGAATACTAATTTTATCAAATGGCAATTCACCCAAAGCTGGTGCAACATGTTTATCAAAATTGCGTTTAGTTTCGTATGGATGTTTGTAGTGACGAAGGCAGTATGCGTCAAACCACATATCGAATAAACCGTTTACCGTAATAACTTCAATATTGGCTTTCTTTTCGAGCTTTTTAACAATGCGGGGATCATTGCCTTTTTCCAGTTCGGCCTTTAAGCGTAAGGTTTCTTCTCTGGCTTGTTTTAAAGTGGTTGCTGGGTATTCTCCTAGATAAATTCGAGACTCCTGTTTGTTTATTCTGAATCTCAATTGAAAATTAACTTTACCTGTAGGTGTAACCCTTACACTTAACCCATCTCTATCTGCTTTTTCAACTCTTTGAGTTTGAGATTTACCAAGAACAGATCTTAACCACATATCTGATAGTGCCATGGCTTGCTCCAATTTTTGATTCGTGGGTACACAGCTGGGTACACACTTTCCAATATAACAGAGCCAAAACGATGAAATATTATGCAATAAATTGCAACCAGAAAAAGATTAATTTTGGGTCAAGAAACAGAAAAAAATTTTTGGATGAACTGAGAAAAATCAAAAAAAAATGCGCTCAACGTTTGCTAAGCGCATTTAATTTAGAGAAAGCTAATTAACCTTCAATCCCTTTACTGGCAAGGAACTCATCATAGCTACCCTTGAAGTCTGTCACGCCTTTTGGAGTGATCTCTAAAATACGGTTAGCGATGGATGACACAAATGCGCGATCGTGACTTACGAACATTAATGTCCCTTCGTACATCTCAAGCGCATTGTTTAACGATTCAATGGATTCCATATCCATGTGGTTCGTTGGTTCGTCCATAATTAAGACGTTTGGCTTTTGCATGATCAGCTTACCAAACATCATTCGACCTTTTTCACCACCAGAGAGCACTTTTACTGATTTTTTAATATCATCAGAACCAAATAACATTCTGCCTAAATAGCCACGTACTGATTGGTCGTCATCTTCTGGTTGACGCCATTGACTCATCCAGTCAAACAATGACATGTCATTAGCAAACTCAGCTTCGTGATCCTGTGCATAGTAGCCAATATTAACGTTTTCAGACCATTGGATTAAACCGTCTTTCTGTGGTAAATCATGAACTAACGTTCTAAGTAAAGTTGTTTTACCGATACCGTTTTCACCAAGAATGGCTACTTTTTCACCCACTTCAACAATTAAATCTAATTTATTGAATAGCAACTCATCAAAACCGTTAGACAGTTGCTCTAATACCAATGCGTTTCTGAACAATTTCTTTTCTTGTTCAAAACGAATAAACGGATTGACACGACTTGACGGTTTAATCTCATCAAGTTTGATTTTATCGATTTGTTTAGCACGAGAAGTAGCTTGCTTCGCTTTCGAAGCGTTAGCAGAGAAACGTGCCACGAAACCTTGAAGCTCAGCAATCTGTGCTTTTTTCTTGGCATTATCAGACATCATTTGCTCGCGAGCTTGTGTCGCTGCCATCATGTATTCATCATAATTGCCTGGGAATATCTTCAACTCACCATAATCTAAATCAGCCATGTGTGTACAAACTGAATTTAAGAAATATCTATCATGCGAGATGATGATCATTGTGCTGTTACGTTGATTTAGAACTTCCTGCAACCATCGAATGGTATCGATATCCAAGTTGTTGGTCGGTTCGTCGAGAAGTAGCAAATCAGGATCAGAAAACAGTGCTTGGGCTAGTAGAACACGTAACTTTAAACCCGGTGCAATTTCAGACATCAGACCAAAATGAGTATCAACTTCAATACCTACACCTAAAAGAAGTTCACCCGCACGAGATTCGCACGAATAACCATCCATTTCTGCAAACTGCATTTCTAAATCAGCGACTTTGATGCCATCTTCTTCCGACATTTCTGGAAGTGAGTAAATGCGGTCACGCTCTTTTTTGACTTCCCAAAGTTCAGCATGTCCCATCACAACAGTATCAATCAGTGAATATTCTTCATACCCAAACTGATTTTGGCTTAATTTACCCATACGTTCATTAACATCAATGGATACATTACCTGATGTTGGTTCTAATTCACCCGTAAGGATTTTCATGAATGTTGATTTACCACATCCATTCGCTCCAATTAAACCATAGCGATTTCCACCGCCAAATTTAACAGAGATATTTTCAAACAATGGCTTAGAGCCAAATTGCATTGTGATATTAGCTGTTGTGATCACGCTTAATTTCCAGATATGTAAGTTTGAACTGGCGAAGTGCCATAATTTTATGGGCGGAAGTATACGCTTTAATCAGCTGTTCCACCAGATTTTACAATAGGTCTTCACAATTTCGACTTGCAACTGTTTTAAAAACAGGCGATGTTAAATCAATGAGCACATAAAACTTCAGTTAAACAAGCTAAAGGAAAGCCAATGAATAACCTACAAGTTTTCCCTCCAAATCAAGCTCTGGCTGAAACAGCAAATATGGATTCCGCAAGATACCAACAACTTTATCAAGAATCCATTTTAAACCCTGAGGCTTTTTGGGGGGAAAACGGCAAAAGATTGAAATGGACGAAGCCCTATACCAAAGTAAAATCGACAAGCTACGATTTAGAGTCTCTCTCCATTGAGTGGTTTTATGATGGACAGCTGAATGCCTGTGACAATTGCCTAGATAGACATTTAGATGAATATGCCGACAAGGTAGCCATCATTTGGGAAGGCGACGATGCAAATCAACAACAAAGAATTACCTACAAACAACTGCATCAACAAGTTAGCCAATTTGCCAACACATTGAAAAGCCAAGGCGTAAACAAAGGTGATGTGGTCACCATTTACATGCCAATGATTCCAGAAGCGGTTGTGGCCATGCTGGCTTGCGCTCGAATTGGAGCTCCACACTCAGTGATTTTTGCGGGTTTCTCACCAGATGCTATTGCTGCCAGAGTTACTGATGGAAATTCTAAGCTCATCATCACTGCTGATGAAAGCGTTCGTGCTGGCCAACATATTCCATTAAAAGACAATGTTGACGAAGCGATCTCACTCCTTGATAACTCAGAACAAGTTAAAACTGTAATTGTCTATCAAAGAACGGGAGCAAATGTAGAGTGGAATACTGACAGAGATGTGTGGTGGCATAATGCCATTTCAAATCAATCATCAGACTGCCCTGTTGAAATCATGGATGCTGAGGCACCTTTATTTTTACTCTATACATCAGGTTCAACTGGCCAGCCAAAGGGCGTTTTACACACGACTGGAGGTTATCTCGTTTACGCATCAATGACGCATGAATACGTTTTCAATTATCAGCCAGATGATATTTATTGGTGTGCAGCAGATGTTGGTTGGATTACAGGCCACACATATATGGTATATGGGCCTTTAGCAAATGCGGCAACCATTATCCTACATGAAGGTGTACCTAACTATCCTTCTCCTGCTCGTTTAGGTGAAATTATTGATCGCCACCAAGTCAATATTCTCTATACATCACCAACGCTGATCAGAGCATTAATGGCAAAAGGTGAACATCATTTCGATGCTTATAATGGTTCAAGTTTAAAAGTGATTGGAAGTGTTGGCGAGCCCATCAACCCAGAAGCTTGGCGTTGGTACCACTCAAATATCGGTAAGGAAGGTTGTCCAGTTGTCGATACTTGGTGGCAGACTGAAACTGGCGGTGCCATGATCACACCTCTGCCCTACGCAACAACGACTATACCAGGTTCAGCAACCTTACCGTTCTTTGGTATCAAGCCTGAGTTAGTCGATAACGAAGGCAATCTACTTGTCGGTAAAGCTGAGGGGAATCTTGTGATCTCGGATTCTTGGCCTGGTCAAATGCGCACAGTTTATGGCGACCATAAACGATTTGGTCAAACCTACTTTTCTACTTTTAAAGGTAAATTTTTTACTGGCGATGGAGCAAGAAGAGACGATGACGGTTACTATTGGATTACGGGGCGTGTAGACGACGTGCTCAATGTGTCAGGCCACCGCTTAGGCACGGCTGAAATTGAAAGCGCACTGGTGGCTCATCCTAATGTCGCTGAATCTGCTATTGTTGGCTATCCACATGATATAAAAGGACAAGGCATTTACGCTTATGTCACGTTAACTCATAGCAGTGAACCGACCGAAGATTTAATGCGTGAACTCAAAAAATACGTCAGTAAGCACCTGAGTCCGATTGCGGTACCCGATATTATTCAGTGGGCACCAAATTTACCTAAAACCCGAAGTGGCAAAATTATGCGTCGATTTTTAAGAAAGATTGCCGCTAATGAACTTGAAAGTTTGGGCGACACGACAACGTTGGCCGATACATCCGTAATAGAGGAATTGATAAAAAACAAACATCGCCTATAACTTAAATTTTGTTCTAGAACACAAAGTTTATGTAGATTTAGCAAGCAGGAAAACATAATATTAGCTCTTGCTGATATTATGTTTTTTAGCTTTGTTAAGGACGCATCTATGAACAAGCACGTTGCTATTATTCTTTTCGGGTTACTTTACACCTCCACCTCTGCGGTTGCTACAGAGCATGGCATCATGCAACAAGCAAAACAAAGCTTGATGCCATTTAAAAAGCAACTTATACCCATGATACCTGAAGATGCTCGATTTCAGCGAGAATGCACAACTTGTTAATCAAGGCGACGGTGTGCGGCAATAGTGAGCTATTGTTAGCACTGGCAACGAAGAGTAACAAGCTGTGCAACTCGCACTGCGTGGACTTTTCAGCGCCAATTCTTCTTTGTTACATTAGCTCGAAAGAATCCCGATATTCCTTCGCTAATGCGCCTCAAAGAATGGGCGCTGAAAAAGTCCTGAAACATGCATCTTCAAGTATCATCCTAGAAAACTCAGTTGGGTACGTTTTCAAGCGCAGAAAAAATTATCGGTAGCAAGGCAGAGCGTGCAGCAAGTAGTTAATCTACTTGCAAATGTTCTAACGCAGATAACGGCAATTTTAACCAGCTTGTGAGCGTAGAGCGATTCACCCAACAGGTGATAATATTCAATCAGGTTATTAATTTACTTTCATGGGCTTAAAAAGTCATTTAGCGTTCAACTGAGTTTTTTAGGATCATGGGTATAAGTCTACATTGATGTCAGCAATTAAATCTGGTGGTCCAATAAAAGGTATTGATGCTTGTAATGATCAAGCGGCCAAAATAGCACTCGCTAATTCTAGCAAGCAAATAATTCTAGGCAGAAGCAGCCACAAACTTCGTAATCCAGAAAATGCACCTGAAAAATGGTTGGTTGAACCAATCAAACTCTTCGCTTCAGGTAAGCAATCTCAGCCGCAACTGCTCAAAATAGATGACGAGCATCAAGGTTTTATTGAGCCGATAAAAATCCAAGCACCATGCCTGACTTGCCACGGTACTGAAATAGCAAAGCCTATATCTGAAAAACTGACTCAAGTCTATCCAGAAGATCAAGCAACAGGATTTCAGCTAAATGATTTTAGAGGAATATTTTGGGTAAAAATAAAAAAATAAATCTAGCTTTGTGATAGAGTTTGATCACTTTAATTTATAAAAATATTTCGCTTGAAACTCAGAGATTACCAACAAGATTCTGTTGATGCTGCCTTAGTTCATTTTAGGCAATCGATAGAATCTGCCGTTATTGTTCTACCCACTGGTGCAGGTAAAAGTATTGTCATTGCTGAGCTTGCTCGAATAGCCAAAGGTCGTGTTTTAATACTGACCCACGTCAAAGAGTTGGTTGAACAAAACGCTGAAAAAGTAGGTTTACTGACTGAAGATGCCGCCATCTATTCTGCAGGTCTAAAACAAAAACAGTCCTCAGCAAAAACGGTTGTTGCCAGCGTTCAATCAGCTGCCCGTGCGCCGCAAAAATTTTCAGAACCATTTTCATTAGTCATCATTGATGAATGCCATCGAGTGAGTTTGAATGAGAAAAGCCAGTATCAAATGCTATTGACTCATTTGAGAGAAACGAACCCAAATATTCGCTTGCTCGGCCTCACTGCAACCCCCTACCGCCTCGGCATTGGTTGGATTTATCGAAATCATTACCACGGAAAAGTGGGAAATACTGAAAATCCAACTTTTGAAAAATGTATTTTCGAGCTGCCGTTGAGACCATTGATTAAGCAAAAATATTTAACCCCACCAAAGGTGTTGGATGGTGTTTCGGCTCAATACGACTTTAGCATTATTTCACCCAATGAAAACGGTGAATACAGTGAGGCGAAAGTTAACGCCATCTTATCAAGTTCAGGTAGAGCAACGAAACAAATCACTCAACAAATTTTCGAGCTAAGCAAAAGTCGAGAAGGCGTCATCATTTTTGCTGCGACCGTGCGGCATGCCCAAGAAGTTTTATCGTATTTAAACGAAGACCAAGCGGTACTGATCACCGCCGATACATCGACTGAAGAACGCGATACATATATCAGGCAATTTAAAACCAAACAGTTCAAGTTTCTTGTTAATGTATCGGTATTAACGACGGGCTTTGATGCGCCACATGTCGATTTTATTGCAATACTTCGACCTACTGCTTCAGTAAGCTTATTTCAGCAAATGGTTGGGCGAGGTCTTCGTTTAGCCGACAATAAAGATGATTGCCTTGTTATTGATTATGCGGCTAACGGATATGATCTCTACTTTCCTGAAGTAGGGCAAGCTAAGCCAAATTCTAAATCAGTTCCCGTTCAAGTCCACTGCCCTGTTTGTAAGTTTGCCAATACTTTTTGGGGGATAACAGATAATGATGGCGATTTAGTTGAGCACTTTGGGAGACGTTGTCAGGGTTTAGTTGAAATTAACGATACAGAAATTCAGTGCGAATTTCGCTTTCGCTCAAAATCATGCCCGGATTGTGGCAGCGAAAACGATATTGCAGCAAGAATTTGCCAAACTTGTAATTCAACCTTAATTGACCCAGATAAACGCTTAAAGCAAGTACTGGCTAATCAACATCATCACTTATTCAAAGTTCAAGATATGTTACTGCACGCTGAGGGCTCAACTCTAAAAGTTCAATATATTGATATTGAAGCTAATGACTATATTCGTAAATTTAAGATGGAAACTAAAGGCCAGATAAAAGCATTTTATGCTCTGTTTGTATTCCCGCACACAAAAACACCGGGGATATTACATACTCAGTACCAAAAGCCTGAGCAAGTTGTTGAAGATTCAAGTAAGTTCAGAAAACCAGATTTAATTTTGCTTAAAAAGAATAAAAAATTTTGGCAATGGATGGAAAGTTATTTCGACTATTCCGGTCGTTATCAGGTAGAAAAAGATATGTAACCATGACAGCAGCTGTGTTATAAAACGGCTACTAAAAGTGAAAGGACAAATAATGAAAGTAACAATATATGGCCGTTCAGGCTGCCCTTACTGCACACGCGCAATTCAAATTTCAGAGCATTTAACAAAAGCGAAACAAGATTTTAGCTTTGAATACATTGATATGATTACTGAAGGTATTTCTAAAGAAGCGTTGAGCGAAAAATTAAACGTGCCAGTGCGTACAGTACCTCAAGTACTCGTTGACGGTAATCATGTTGGTGGCTGCACTGAATATGAACAATATTGTCGCTCAAACAGTTTAATCTAGAACTATACATTCTTATTAAAGCTCAACAATCTTGTTGAGCTTTTTTATTTCTGACTTCTATACTAAATTTATCGCTTAATAATTTAATTAGAATGATGAATTATCAACTCACTGTCCGCTTATCAAAAACCTTTATTGCATTATCTATCGGCTTGTTTTGCTTTATCGTTGGTCTTGATAATATCTTAGATTTCAATACCAACTATCAGTTTGTCATACATGTCCTTTCAATGGACACGTTTCAACCTTGGTTTGATGGCAAGGCAATAGAGTGGAGAGCGATAACTGGCGAAAGCGCACACATATTCTTTTACTGGGTAATCATTATGTTCGAACTTACTGCAGGAATTATATGCCTAATTGCTTCAGTAATCATGCTAAAACATATAAAGAATGAAAAGTTTAAAAATGGAAAAGCGTTATTTATTATTGGCGCTACAGTAGGGATTGCGGTTTGGTATTTAGGAATGGCTGTTATCGCTTCGGAGTGGTTTGCAATGTGGGCAAATAAAATGACCAGTCAACAGTCCGCTTACAATATTTCATTAATTATACTAATCAGTATGTGTTATATGTCCACAAATGAAAGGGCTGATTAAAAGAAATCACAATCACACTCTTTCTCTTAAAGCCTTATCCTGATCCATTTTACAGGTGACTGCCAAAACTTCACTTCTTTTAGTATTTTTTGCTTATCTTCTTTTGAGCTAGCAAGACTTAATTGCGTCTTGAGATCCTCAACTGAACGCTCTCTTTTCTTTGTACGAATGTCACCTTCTCCTTGTACAATTATTTTACTCGAACTTGAAAACCAGTTTCTAACTTTTGAAAGCCATTTAAACCTAGTAGTGGGAGCAGAAGTATCTGAACTGATTTTAATTTTGGAAGGAGCTTGATCAGTTCTTTCTAATAGGCTGTTGATTCTCTGAGTAGCTCTACCGTCTCCTAGAAGATCTTCACCGTCATTATCAGATTTAAAACCTTGTTTTAAATCAGTTTTAACTTTTTTTTCTGCTTCGTTCTTACGATGAGCTTTTACTTCTTCTCTAGCTTGTTTTAGTTCTTCAGCAAGCGCAACTTTTCCTTTATCAAGGGCAGTACTACAAGCTTGAGATAAAAGCTTAGCGGAACGTTCACCATCGCTAATTTGGGCTGACATTTCATAGTTTTTATATATAGGAATCAATTTACGAGCTGCTTCGTCAAATCCTCTTATTACAGCAAAATCAAGAACTGTTCCCTTTACGATGTTGCATAACTTAGCAGGCTGAACAAGGCCTTGTTCAATGAAGAAATTAATCGCTGCGTGATTCGCATTATCTACTGCAACCATTAATAAGTCATTTCCCATGTTGTCATGCTGTTTTAACAACAAGTTTCGTTTACTTAATTGGCCCTTAGCGTTTAACTGGAGTCCAAATTGATTCGGGTATTTTTCTAAAACAAATTTAAACGTACCTTCATGTGCCACCAGTGTTGAAAGTGGCGTATTTCCTTCATTATCTTTAACTGCCAATAAGTCCGTTTTTGGACCAAACAACATCACTAAATCTATGAGTCTTTGATCTCTAGTTGCGATTGCCGAATGAAGTAAAGATCTGCCTGTAGACTCGGATTTAGCATCAACATTTACATTAAATGGAGAGCTTAGTAGCATTTTAACACTGTCATACTCTCTATTTACCATACAATTCACCAAGACTTCGCCTAAATACTCTCGTGCTGTTTTGCCTGAAGCATTTTTTTCATCCAAGTTTGGTTCCGGAGTCAATTGCATCAACGCTTCAATAAACTTCAAGTTTCCTGATTTTGCTGCTAGATGCACTGCTGTTTCTCCCTCAGTATTTTTCGTATCTAAGCTCCAACTGTATGGCGGTTGAGTGAGTAATCTAATTGTTTGAATATCTTGTCGCATCACAGCAAAATGGAGCAAGTTACCATCTAGGCTAGAGTGTTGAACAGAGTCAACTAACCCCAACTTCTGTAATTTATTAAGAAAATCCAACTTTTCTTTTGAAACAGGGAATGACGACTCATGCTCAGTTACATACTCATCATACCCTTCTATATGCTCTGGCATTGCTCTTAAAAACATTCGAACTTGTTTTAATTCTCTTTGTTCCCTTTGCTCCTTAGTTTCCTTTGCTCCTTCAGCATTAACTACTGTAGGATCAGTTATATCTAATCTATCTTCAAAACTCGGGGAATCATCACTACTTTCCAAAGCATCTAGTTCATCTTTTATACTTCCGCTCTGTCTGAGCGTTTTCATTTGTATTCCATCAGCACCCTCCGATAAATCGGTTTTTGCACTTTCAGAAACTTTAGCGCCATCAAAATGAGCATTTGCAACAGGCCGTTGTGGTGCATCTTGTTTTAATTTGTAGGCTATCAGTTCTCTCAACTCTTGTTGTAACTCTGGTGATAGATTCAACTTCTCTCTCTCTAAGAGCTGATTTAAAAAAGGCAAACTCATTGACATTAACATTTTGAATGAATCTCGGTACACCGATGCATGAGAACATTTAACCCAGCAAACTCCACTTTCAGTAGCGTCTTGTAGAACCAACTTAGGAAAAACTGATACTAGTTTAGGAAAGTTTCCATGATTAATTGCAAGTTGAGCAGGTGTTAACCCATCAGCATTTCTGATTGATGCTTTTTCAGAATTACCTGATAGCAACACCTGCAATGTTTCTTTTGCACCGGTTATAGAACAATGATGAATTAGTGTGTTTCCTTGAGAATCTACTTCTGAAAATGCTTCTGCTAACTCCGGTCGACTTTTCAAATATTTAACAAGTTCAGTATTATCTTCTCGGCATGCTTTAGTTAAAACACTATAACCTGTGAAAATTTCTTTAACATTTACGTTTGCCCCCAACTCTAATAACTTTTTCGCATGATCAATTGAAAGCTTACCGGCTGATTTAAGCATGTATTTAGATGCAAAGCTTGGAGTAAAAATAACTTGTAGATCTTCGTTCGGAATAGCTTGTAAAAATTTAAGATTGCTAATCAATGATAGAGAGTCTTGATTTAAGCCAAACTTCTCGACTTTTGCACGTCTTGCAGTAGCAATAACCTTGAAGTTATCGCAACAGTTTTGCTCGAAAAAATCCAATTCTTGTGGTGTTTTTGCATCTTCGATCTGCTCAAGAATTTGCGCTTCACTTATTACACCTTCTTTTACATAGTTTTGATATGCCGCTGAAGCAACCTGGTAATTTTGCACCCTAGCCTCTGGTCCAAAGTATTTCTCAACATGCTCAATCGAAACCTTTGACGCAATCTGTGCCACATTTTCTTCAGTTAGCTTTGTTTTTAGGCTTTCTGTGCAGTAATTACCATAGGCAAGTTGTAAAGCGTCTTTTTCTTGTTCAGTAATATCCAGTTTTTTAATTTCATCTAATATTTCAATAGATTGAAGACTATGCTGTGTTTGAAATTTATTCCAATCCAATTTCAAATATTCGGCTCTATTTGTTTGCCTTTCTTCTGACAATTTGGGCGAGAAAACAAAAGTTGCAAGGAATTTTAGTTGCTCTTGAAGGGAACTTGAACCCCAATCTATAGCTTTTGTCTCAAAAGCTGCTTCTGTCATTAAATGATATGCTAACGTATCGACGCTAAAATCACTTGCTTCAACATCCCATGCAAGTTCATCATCAAACGGCTCAAATGATTGAAGTTGAATCTTCGTCGTTGTCGAAAACTCAGCCTTTAATTCAGAATCTTTTAGCTTAGAATAAAATGAAGAGTAGAAATTTAAAAAGTCCTCTTTTGTTCTCATAGAAGTGATCAATTGTGTGCCAATAGCTTGCTGAAGTTGAACAGGTAAAGAACTGATATCAAAATTAACTAAATCTTCTGAAGTTACTGTACGCTCGCTTCCATCATAAACAAAAGCATCAAATCCAGTCCTTGAACGAAGAATACAGCGTTGTCCCGCTCCAGATAATTGGCACTCAGAGTGAAGCAAGTTTGCCTGTAAAACCGAAGGGTATTCTTCTGCGATGCCATCGATACTCATTACATTAGCAGTAAACCAATTAAACATTTTTCCTTCGGAAGCGGTTTGGTTTACTCTACTCATGATTGCACGTTCATCGTGCTGAGATAATTGAGGAAGAGGTTGCTTAGCTTCTTGATTCCCTATGCCTAGCCTTTCTTGCAAGTGCTGCTGCAACTTTAGCTTTAACTGTTCATCTCTAGACTCTTGTGGCGCACGTAAACACAGACTAGAAGTCTTTAACGCCGCACAGCTCAAGTTTGCCTGAGCTAATAACTCTTTTTTAAATTCATCAAGTTTATTATTTTTAGCAGAAATCAAAGCCATTAAAGGGAAGTTTAACCTTGTAAACTCTTTATTTTGACTTGATTCTCCCCCTATGAGTCGCGGGTTGTGATAATGGAACAACTTTATTGCAAGGACCTTAGCATCCAATTCAATATCTTTATCATTCAGTAGCTCACAGAGAGTTAGAAAACGTTCGCTGAATTCCGGTGTAAATTGGTCAGACTCGCTGTACTTGTATGCTCCACGCACATCAGATGAGAAATCTCTGAAATCTCTTAATTCTTTGTTAGTTATTTCCCCTTTTTTAATAGCTGCTTGAAAATCTTGATCTCGCCCAGCACTCAAAAAAGTAACTTGATTCCTTGCTTCAATTCTTTCTCGCTCTCGTTGCAAGTCTTCATCTGAGGCGTCTGGTGATTGAGTGCCAGAAACTCCAACTCCTTGAGAAGATTTAACATGTCGTAAAACATCTTTAGAAAAAGCAGGTATCTGACTTTGTGTACTTGAAATTGATGTGCTGAAGTCTCCCATAACCTACCTCTAAACTTGTTATTCGATGATAAAATTATAGCCGACAGGTGTTAATTAAACAGTTAATGTTTCTTAATAAGAAATCTGAGGATAGCTGTGAATATTTAAAACAGAAAATTGCATCTTCCTCATACAGAGGTATAATTCTCTTTTTTCGGCATTTTCTTTTGTAAAGCTTCCACTTTCTGAGCTAACTAACCTTAAGGTCATTTAATGATTAACCATTTCAGCGTTCTCGGCATTAAGCCAAATGCTAAAGATGATGAAATAAAGAAGGCATACAAACGCCTTTCTAATAAATATCACCCAGATAAACTTATCAATGCTTCAGATGACGAAAAAAAAGAAGCAGCGGCTTTATTACATCAAATTCAAGCTGCATATGACGTTTTGTCTGATCCAAAATCAAGAAAAGCATTCATCAATGATTTCAAAAATGTAGTTGTCAAAAACCCGAATGAAGCCATGACTGAGCTTTGGGATAGCTACTTTTAAACTAATTATCGAGTTTATCAATGAGTAACAAATTAGACTTAGCTTACGTAAAGCAATTAAAACAAGACACTTGGGAAAACATCGAGTCTTATCAAGACCCAGAAACACCAGATGCTCTTAGCAGTTATACCAACCAAATGAAAAAAGCATTGTTAGCAGATCCAAGTATGCTTGCTTCATTACCTGAATATTTACCGGTTGCGTTATTCGGTAATGTTCGATTCCCAGAGCAAGTTCATCAAAAATGGAAATCATGGCTTGCCGACAACACATTACCAACATGGGATGAGTTTAAGGTAAGTATTGCTTTTAACAACGAAGATATCCCTTTAGTTAAAGCTGCTAAAGAGCAGTCACTGACACTACTTATTCAAAGTTGTGCTGTGTTATTTATGCTAATGATCGATGATAGCGTTTCTCAAACAGATGAGTCTGATTTTGATGAATATGAGAATGAGTCTGACGATTATTCTGACCAATACGATACAAACGAGGATTATTAATGAACAGCCTGATAGAACTAACAGCTGAAGAAATTAAACAACTCGCTGACGTAGAGCCAAAAGAAGCCAGTAAAAAGTTTGAGTTGGTCGCAAATACCATGAATGACGAACAGCTTGTTGAAGTCATTGAACAAATGGATATTGTGACACTGACTCAAATAAACGGTGAACATGATATTTCTTGCCCTTCAATTATGTCTGAATTAATGTCTCCGGAACAAATCAGAGACATAGTTTGTCAACAACCACTGTATTGGGAAGAAAAGATCAAAGCTAATGCTGACGAACTAGCAACACAAACCTTTGATTTCTTAACCTATTTGATTCGTGTGCAACCCAGTACTGAAAAGCAAACCGCTATTTTAGAATGTTTAGCTGAAGAGCCTGCAGCTTTATTTTATTTGTCGATTCCCTTTATTGAGCTGATTCTAACCCCTCAAGAAGGCGATCTATCAAACAACATCGCAGATGTATTTGATGATGAAGATGATGGAACCACTGTTGGATACACAGATAGAACAGAGAGCGAAGAAGCACTCAGCCTAGAAATTGATGATCCGAAAAGCTTACTTGCATTGATTAAAGAACTAGCTCCAGACGTTGAAAAAGCCATCAAAAGCCTATTACGCAATCAATCTTCAAACTGGCAAGTCGTCATTGGTAAGTTCGTTTCAGAGGTGGTTACTCAAGCCAAAGAGAAGAATGAAGAGCAAGACGAATTCTCAGAAGTTGATGACATGTTCAGTTTTCTTGACTAAGAGGTCATAAATGCAAATTGTATTACGTGATCCGAATCAGGGCCCTTTTCTTCTTAAAACACTGAAATTTGCTGCTGAAGAGGAAATTTTATCTGAAACCGAACTCGCAGATATCAAGAAGAAAGCCATTTTGATGAGTTTGAAGTTGGCAGATAAGTTCTATAACAAGTACAAAATGCACTTGTTAGAGCAAGCTGCTCAAGATGTTATAGGCGTTGCGAGCCTAGGACTGATGGCACTAGCCAATCAAGACCAAGTAAAAGCAATTTTATTGCTCAAAAAACCTGATGGACTCGTTAAGTCATTTCAGAGAGGGTGGACGATGCTTGCAACTGTGAGCAAGTATAAGTTAATCAATATCAAGTCAGTCTATGGTGAAGTTGAACAACGCTTACTTGAAACCATTTCTTGCCCGGCAGATCATGATGAATGGACAGGCTGGGACATTTATCAAGATGCTTTGAAAGAACATCATAAAGAGCAAGCTGCTGAAGCGGTTAAAAGTTTATTTTTCTTTAACCCAGTTTATGACCCTATAGAATGTCTAAGTATTGAAGAAATGTTTGCTGAAGCAATTGTTTATCGAGTGCTTTGCGGTGGGCAAGCAAAAGTCAAAAAAGGTCTTAAGAAAAGATTACCTGAAATTGAATTTGAATCGGTTTGGTTAAAAGAAGATTTTATTAAAGAATTGATTGAAAGAAACCTTGAAACCTTACCAGAACAACTTCAAGAAACTATTCGTACAGACTTGAATCGCCATTTTGCCAGTTCAATTGTGAAAACCATCAAATTTGCTCAGAAGTACCGAGAAGAAATGATTAAGGATGCAACACCAGAAAAGCTTGAGCGAATGGAGCATAAACAAGGTATGATTGGATTGATTGGTTGGCCTATTGATCCCTTCCTATAATCTATAACCAACGCAATTATCATACTTTACCGCACATAAAAAATCCGATATTAAATATCGGATTTTTTATGTCTCTAAATTTTAATTATGCTTTATAGTTTCTTAAAATCATTGACATTTATCGCAGCTAAATGCAATTCATCAGCCTGTTTAAGTTGCTCATATTCATCTTGATTGATGATCTCATTTTCGAGAGCCATATCAAACAACATCATGCCTTTCAGTTTACGCTTAACTTTACCTTCTTTTTGAGCCTCAGTAATTTTCTTAAATAGATGGCGACATTCATACTGTGCTAAAAATGCATTTTCGACTTCAGCTACACCGCCATTATCGCCCTCATAACTTGTACTTAAGAACGTGATTCGCTCTCTAGCAGGGCTCGGCTGTTGCATTGCATCTGCCAAACTTGACGCTAAGTTATCAGATGGCATTTTAAAGCGATTTCCGAACGGGAAAATCACCGCTCTTAATGCCCAAGAAATTGGCTTATTAGGGAAATTACGAATCGCATCTTGCATCGCTTTAGCAGCCAAGTGCAATCGTTCTTGCATCACATAATGCACAATCGGTAAATCATCTTGTTGATGACCATTATCTTCGAACATTTTAAGCGTGGCAGAGCCTAAATATAATTGACTTAACACATCACCAAGACGTGCAGACAGCATTTCCTTGCGCTTTAAATCTCCACCCAGAATCAGCATCGCAACGTCAGTAACAAAAGCTAAAGCCGCTGACATACGCGTCATATCCTTATAATACTGCTGTGTTTCACCCGCTACAGGGCTGGAAGCTAATCGACTCCCAGTCAACGCATGACCAAAGGAGGAGCCCGCATTTCGAAGTGCGTAGCCAATATGACCCATCAATAATTTATCGAAACGATCTAATGCAGCAGACTTATCTTCCATAATCGCCGTTTCCATTTCTGGAATGACATATGGATGACAACGCGTTGCACCTTGACCAAAAATCATCAACGAACGAGTAAGAATGTTTGCGCCTTCGACCGTAATGGAGATAGGCAGCCCCATATATCCATGACCCAGATAGTTTTTGGGTCCAAGCTGAATACTCTTACCTGATTGAATGTCCATAGCATCATTTACAACTTTACGGCCAAGTTCAGTCATATGATACTTAGCAATCGCCGTTACCACCGATGGTTTAACCTTTAGATCAATACCCGTAGTCGTTAACCGTCTTGCTGCTTCGAGTTGGTAAGTGTTTGCGATGATTTTAGCTAACGCTTCTTGCACCCCTTCAAAGCGGCCAATAGCTAGACCAAACTGCTTACGCACATAACAGTAGGCTGTTGATGTTTTAGTCGTTAAGTGACCTGAAGCTGTTGCAAGTGCTGGCAACGAAATACCGCGGCCTGCTGACAAACATTCAACCAACATTCTCCAACCACGACCAGCGTATTGTGGTCCACCAATTATCCAATCCAGTGGAATGAATACATCCTTACCATGCGTCGTACCATTCATAAATGCCAGACCCATTGGATCATGACGATCACCAATCTGAACACCCTCATGGCTTGTCGGAATTAATGCACAAGTAATACCCAACTCTTTTTTGTCACCCAGTAAATTATCAGGGTCACGCATTTGGAAAGCTAAACCTAGAACTGTGGCGACGGGTGCGAGCGTGATATAGCGTTTATTCCAAGTTAAAGATAAACCGAGGACTTCTTCGCCCTCAAACTCACGGCGACAAACGATACCAACATCAGGAATACTTCCTGCGTCACTTCCAGCTTCAGGACCTGTGAGAGCAAAACATGGAATTTCGAGCCCTTCAGCTAAGCGTGGTAACCAATGGTTACGTTGCTCGTTAGTACCATAGTGAGTTAATAACTCCCCTGGACCAAGCGAGTTAGGTACCATAACGGTAACTGCAGCACTTACACTTCTTGTTGCTAACATAGATACGATTGTGGAGTTAGCATAGGCCGAAAACTCTTTACCCCCATATTTTTTAGGTATAATGAGAGCGAAAAAGCCTTCTTTTTTGAAGTAATTCCATAGTTCTGGCGGCAAATCACGACGTTTTTGAACAATATCGTAATCGTCCATCATGCTAATGGCCGTCTTTACCTGATTATCTATAAATTCTTTTTCTTCTGAATTTAGTTGTGGGCGTCCATAGTTATGTAACGTGTTCCAATCAGGCTTACCTCTAAAGAGTTCACCTTCCCACCATACATCGCCCGCTTCCATTGCTTCTTTTTCTGTGTCAGATAAAGGTGGAAGCACTTTCTTAAAGAAACTGAAAGCTGGTCGTGTGACCAACTTCATCCGCAAATTTCTAACGCCGAAGATAACGGCGATGATTACAATTAGCAGTACTACAATAGTCATAGCAAAACCTTTTGCCAGTTAGTTTGTTTTAGCCACTGGAACTGATACACCAGCAGCCATGTAGGGAATCATTTTTCTTATCAAGGCTTCAATGTCATTCTTTTCATTAAAGTCTGATTCTGCAATCTCGACTAGTGCATTCGATGATGCCATAGTGAAAACGACAGTTCCTAACGTAAAGTGTAGTCTCCAAAACATCTCAGCGGCAGGAATATGAGGTGCACAAGCTTGGACAGCATGAACAAATTTCATTAAAGGCTCTTGATAATGTGTCGTGATGAACCAGCGTAAATGTCCTTGGCTTTCAAAGTAACCTCTACCTAAAAGCTGAAGAAAATTACTGGTACCTTGTTCATGCAACTGATTCATATCAAGCAGAGGCTGAACTAAGCACGAAAAAACATCATCAAGAGTAGAGTTTTGTTTATCTAAGCTTCCAATTGCTCGTGAAGCTGCTGGCATAAACAAGTCTAAATATCGTGCTAAAACAGCACGTATTAGCTCTTTCTTTGAACCGAAGTGATAATTGACTGAAGCCAAGTTAACTTCTGCTTTGCTGGTGATAAGTCTTAAGGAAGTTTCAGAAAAACCACGCTCTGCAAACAGCTTTTCAGCCGCATTGAGAATTTTGATTTTTGTGTCTTGTCTTGTTGCCATTCCATGACCCATTCTTTATTTTAAACACTCGTTTAAAATTACTGCTTAAATCGCCCAAAGTCAATCAAGATCACAATAATAAAATCAATCTCAGTGACTTGTTGCTCAAATTTAAACTCATGCTACTACGATGCAAATTTGGTTAATTTTAGGTAAACTACTATGGTAAATTTAAACAGGAAGTCATAACTGATGAAATTCTATAACCAGAGACCAGCAAAGTTGTCTCTTGTTATTGCATTAGCACTTGGTTTAAGTGCGTGTGGTAATGAGCAAACAGCCCAAGCTGACACTAAAAAAGTAGATGCAAAGCCAACAGTAGCTGATGGTAAAGCCTTTATTAACGATGCAGAGCAACAATTAGCCGATCTTTCTGTAGAAGCGAGCCGTGCTGAATGGATTTACAGTAACTTTATTACTGAAGATACTGCTGCCCTAGCCGCTGCAGTAGGTGAAAAATACACAGCAAATTCGGTTAAGTTCGCAACTGAATCAGCAAAATATGCAGGCCTACCATTTGGCGCTGTAGATGAGCGTAAATTAAATGCGTTAAGAACAAGCCTCGTACTACCCGCACCTCTAGATCCCAAAAAGAATGCTGAGCTTGCTCAAATCAGTGCTGAACTGAATGGTATGTACGGCAAAGGTAAGTACTGCTTCCAAGATGGTAACTGCATGACGTTACCTGAATTATCAGCAATTATGGCTGAATCACGTGACCCAGCTAAACTTCTTGAGGTATGGAAAGGTTGGCGTGAAATCTCAAAACCTATGCGTCCATTGTTTGAAAATGAAATCAAACTGGCTAATGAAGGTGCACAAGATTTAGGCTTTAAAGACCTTTCAGAATTATGGCGTAGCCAATACGACATGGAACCACAAGCATTCTCTGATGAGTTAGATCGCTTATGGGGACAAGTCAAACCTTTATACGATTTATTGCACTGTTATGTTCGTGGCGAGCTAAACGAAAAATATGGCGATAATGTTGTAGACAAAACAGGGCCAATACCTGCTCACCTTCTTGGTAATATGTGGGCACAAAGCTGGGGTAATATTTACAATGAAGTTTCTCCAAAAAATGGTGATCCTGGTTATGACGTAACAAAGCTTCTTGCTGATAATGCCTATGATGAAAAGAAAATGGTTAAACAGGCAGAAGGTTTCTTCACCTCTCTTGGCTTTGAACCATTACCAGAAACATTTTGGACTCGTTCTTTATTCACTCAGCCACAAGATCGTGATGTAGTTTGCCACGCTTCAGCATGGGACTTAGATAACCTTGATGATATTCGAATCAAGATGTGTATCCAAAAGACAGCTGAAGAGTTCACTGTTATCCATCATGAACTAGGTCATAATTTCTATCAGCGTGCCTATAAAAATCAACCGCATATCTTCAAAGGCAGTGCAAACGATGGTTTTCATGAAGCGATTGGTGACACTATTGCATTATCAATTACGCCTAAATATTTGAAGCAAATTGGACTACTAAACGAAGTGCCTGATGAGTCAAAAGATATTGGTCTTTTGCTTCGTCAAGCTCTTGATAAAGTTGCATTTATGCCTTTTGGCTTGATGATTGACCAATGGCGTTGGAAAGTATTTAATGGCGAAATTAAGCCATCTGAATACAACAAAGCTTGGTGGGAATTACGTCAAAAATATCAAGGTGTTCAAGCACCTGTTGCACGTAGTGAAGCTGATTTCGATCCAGGTGCGAAGTACCATGTCCCAGGCAACGTACCATATACCCGTTATTTCTTAGCACACATCTTACAATTCCAGTTCCATAAAGCATTATGTGAAATTGCTGGTGATGAAGGTGCCGTTCACCGTTGTTCTATCTACGGTAGCAAAGAAGCTGGTGAGAAACTGAATACGATGCTAGAAATGGGCTCAAGTAAACCTTGGCCAGAAGCTCTTGAAGTCGTAACAGGCACTAAAGATATGGACGCAAAAGCCGTTCTTGATTACTTTGCACCATTGAAAGTTTGGTTAGACGAGCAAAACAAAGCTCAAAATAACCAATGCGGATGGTAATAAGGCAGTAATGTAAACCCATAAGCCCACCTCCGTGGGCTTATGGGGTTTTTAGTCTGACACACTTTGTAAATATTAATTTCTATTGCAAAGCGGCAGTTTGGCTTATAGTGATTCTAATTTCGATTTTCAAAGATTATCTATGCGTTTTTTTCTTATTTTTATTAGTCTTTTTATCATACCAACCATTGGTTATGCTCACGACAAAAGTGAAATAAATGAAAAGATCAATGCCACTTACAGCCATTTTATTAATGCATTCAAACAGCTTAATGCAGACTTGATTCAGCCTGTATATAACAAAAATGCGATTTACATCCCAGAGCAAAAAAGTGATGACTTAATTATAGGCTCAGAAGATATCGACTTAATTTATCAACGTTTCTTTAATCGCATTAAGCATAAAAATGCAAAAGTGAGCGTTGGTTTTAGAATCATTAGTCGTGATATTTCTTCCGATAGAGCTACCGATATTGGGTACTATTTAATACGGTTTATCCCAGCTGACCATACTGAACAACCGATCTCAGAGTTCTCTGGTAAATTTTTAGTTATCAGTAAACCGACGAAAAATGGCGACTGGCAGTGGGTCACTGAAATGAATAATAAGGCCAAACCTACATTTTATTTTGGTGCAGATTCTAAACCTGGGTTATTTTATACTGATACAAAACCTTTAAAACTGATCAAGAAATGACAAAGCCAACACTTTGCCCATGCGGTTCTGCAAATAAATATCAGAACTGCTGCCAGCCTCTTCATTTAAAGAAAGCTGTAGCCCAAACACCTGAACAGCTAATGCGTTCCCGTTACACCGCTTTCGTCTTAAAAGAATTTCAGTATCTAATGGATACTCATGCTGAAGATTTTTGGCAAGCCAGAAGCGTAGAAGAACTTTCTAAACCTCCTCACCCTGAGTGGATTGGTTTAAATGTCATTAACTCATCAGAATCTCAAAACACGGGTACAGTAACGTTTATCGCTTGGTACAAAGCTGATGGACAGCTCGATGCGATTCATGAACAGTCTAATTTTCAAAAAATAGACGGACTATGGTATTACACTGATGGTGAGCATTTAAAAGTACCCTCCCCTAAGCGCAATGATTCATGCATATGCAATAGCGGAAAGAAATTTAAGAAATGTTGTGGGGCTTAAAATATGAATACGAAGAATAAAGTGTGCCTAGTAACAGGTGGTAGCTCTGGTATCGGAGAAGCCATTTGTAAGCTTTTCCAAGAAAATAATTATTTAGTTTTGAACTTAGACATAAAACCAGGTGAGTTTGGCGACTACCACTATTGTGATATGTCTAAATTTGATGAAGTTACTCAATGTGTTGAACAGTTAACAAATAAATACGATATCAATACCGTTATTTTGAATGCTGGCAAGCATATGTCTGCCACTATTGAGAGTACTTCTGAAGCTGATTTTGATGCATTGTTCTCCCTAAATGTAAAAGGTGCAATTGCTACCATTAAGGCCGTATTGCCCAATATGAAAGCTAAAAATTATGGCAATATTCTTTTGATATCGTCAGAACAAGCTTTAGTAGCCAAAAACAATTCTTTTGCATACAACCTAACTAAAACTGCGCTCGCATCGATTGCAAAAACCACAGCATTGGATTATGCCCAATTTGGTATTCGTGCCAACGCCATTTGTCCTGGCACAATAGAGACCCCACTCTACCATTCAGCGATTGATCGATACTGTAATGAATCAAAAGCAAACAAAGGTGAAATTCATAAAGAAGAAGCAGCTTTGCAACCTATTAATCGCCTTGGTCAACCTGAGGAAGTTGCAGAATATGCGCTATTTCTAGCCTCAGATAAAGCCAAGTTCATTACAGGCAGCCTGCAAGTCATTGATGGTGGCTATACAACTAGGTAGCCAAAATTTGTGGAAAGTACTTTAAAAAGACCTTGTCATTACATGCTTAAATGCAGGGTCTCTTCTAAAGCATCTTCCAATTTTTGAACCACCGAATCTTCTAAAAATTTATTAAATTCAGCTTCACGAAGTGCGGGACTGTATAAGAAACCTTGAGCCTGATGGCATTCTTGTTCACTTAAAAAGAGTTCTTGCTCTTTCGTTTCTACACCTTCAGCAGTCAATGATAAATTTAATGCTTTCGCCATTGCTATAATTGCACTTACAATCTCTCGGCTTTCTTTACTGACGCTAAGATCTGATATAAATGATCGATCAATTTTCAATTTTGAAATTGGAAACTGTTTTAAATAACGCATGGAGCTATAGCCAGTACCAAAGTCATCAATCGCTAAGCCCACACCCAATTCAGATAACTCATGGCACAAATTCGTAGCAAAACGAATGTCTTCCATTAATTCTGTTTCGGTGATTTCGAGTATCAGAGATTTAGGCTTTATTTGGTAGCGATTTAATAGCCCCCAAACCTGCTCGAATAAATTTCCGCTAAAGAACTGTCTGGCTGACACATTGACATGCATCGTTAATTCTCGATTATAGTGTTGCCATAAATTTAACTGGCGACACGCAGCCTCTAGAATCCATCCACCTATTGGTACTATCAACCCAGATTGTTCTGCTATATCAATAAAACTACCAGGGTATAACACCTGTCTCTTGATCAGATCTTAGTGCATTTCTCCGTCAGCTAGCATTTCTTTCGCCATCCTATATCCAACGACATAAGATTGAAGGGTATCCCAACCTTCCCAAATCGTTTCCCAACCTGCTATACCTGTGCGTTTAGTGTCTGTAAAACCACCTAATTTAGCCAACGATTGATAAGCATACTTTAGGCTTGGAGTATCTTTGCCATTCCAGCCCCTTGGCTTTTTCATCTTCATTAACAGCTTCCACTCATCTTCTTCAAATACGGTGTCACAGCTTTGATTCTCAAGTTCATTAGCCGCTTCTATTAATCCTTTTTTACGCAAGTAATACGGTATGGTGATTGCTTCTCTGAGTTGCAGTAATCGAACACCAATAAATGCAAGAATGGATACGGCTCTTTCTAAGTTTTTCGGCTCCGTCATTCTTTGACGCTCAGCTCCTGCACCAGTTTTCCAAGCCTTATGGAAG
>NZ_JAFEUN010000039.1 GCF_016900895.1 Parashewanella hymeniacidonis | reverse complement strand
AAACTCCCGTTTATTGGCATTTATAACTACAAGCTTGCCATTGTTTTGTGACACAAGTACCACCCCGCAAGTAAGTTTCACTGTTTATTTGAAAAGTCAATACGGGGCTGGTGAATGGTTACTTATTTTTTGGTCGCATTAATCATTACTGTTGCGACGGTTTCATACATGGTTAGCCATGCAGATTTAAGCTCATCGGTAAAGTCTTCACCAAATGCTTGGGCCAGGGTATCAATTAGTGCTTGCCCAACTGTTTGATAGTGCTCATCTTGGACACCATAACCAATATGACGAATCGCCATATCTTCTAATACGGGAATTAACGTCTCAAGTTTAGTTAAGCTATTTATTGCAATAGTTAAGGTAAGCATTAACTTATCACCTTGTTCTTTAATATCACCATTGAACATTGGTTTTAGGCTTGGATCAAGTTCGAATAAGCGATTATAAAACAGCTCTGCAGCTTGCAATTTAATCGGTAAAACTTGTTGCCAGCTTTGTTGAATGAGCGCTATTTGTGTTTGGTTCACGTGTGGAAACCCCGACTTTAATTATTTTGTATTTTGCAATAAGACCTGAGTACGGTTGAGTTTATTACAAGATTAACGATAGTTAATAAGGCAATCTAAATGTAGTGGTCTATTATTCAAAGTTGAAATATTCAGTATAAAAGGCTTCAGAATGATGAAAGTTAACTCGGAATTATTGGCTATATTACCACTCACTTTATGTAGCTTTTGGGTTTCAGCAAATAACAGTGTTATTCAGCTAAGCGCAAGTGGAATAGGAAAAGTAAATACTAGCGAGCAATGTGCATATGTTGCTCCAGTCACAACCAAAGATGGAAATGGGTTTTATGAAGGGCTAGGTTGTCCCACAAATCCGGCAAAATTTGCTTTGACGCTTGTTGAAGGTAAAAATAAACAGAACCAAGATGTTGTTGTTCCTAGTAGCACTGCATGGGATATCTGTCAGAAGACGCATATTAATGTTGATCCAAACCCTTTTGATTACACACCAAATCAGGTAGTTCCAACTATTTTGAACTCAATACACGTTGTTAATCATTGTGAACCGGGGGAGACAGGTTATGCTGAATTGAATGTTTATGATACTCGTCAAGATGTAGATGCGAACTACAGTAAAGACGTCGCGCTAGTACTATACACAACCAATACTCCTTATAAAGATCCGAAAAAACAAACAACATATAAAAATAATGATAAAGAAGACTATGGTGTTAAATTTTATATTACACCAGCTGTACCTTCGGAAGGGGATGGAGAAGGTTGGCCTAAGTTACCTGGAGATCCGCAGTACAAAAAATATACAGATTCACATTTGCAATTCGAGTCTGATTATACTCATGATGAGAATGGCAATATAAACGGTTTAAAGATAGCTTTTTGTAACTGGGCTTCAGACTTTACCGGTAAAATTAAAGGGGAGTCTTTCAAATTTGAAAAGTTTAAAGTTGCTTACAAAGTTAATGGCATCCCAGCAAGTAATGTAGCCATGGCAGCGGCTTTTATTGTTCCAGATAAAGCATGTAGCAAAGTGAATAACGAAAATAATTACAATAATTAATGATTTCGTAATGGAAATAAGCCCAATTAGAAGAACTAGTTGGGCTTATTTAGTCGCTAAGATAAAGCTATAAAGATTCTGAGTTTTCGAGTTTCGGCTCAGAGGCTTTTTCTTGAGTATTTAAAAGTTTTGATGCCAACTGATGCTCACCTGTCACTAAATCAGTAAGACTCCCAGTTGCTTTGTCCACTAAACCAATATCTTTTAGCATAGCATCAACTACTGGTGCATTCGCTCGATAATCTAAAGCCGCTTGAGTTACTTGCTCAGCAAAGCTACCACCATGTCCACTTGAACCTTTACCAGAATTAGAACCTGCTTGGCCACCGTTATAGCCCTGTAGGATCTTAATTTGCTCAATGTTCTCAATTGGTTTAACTGCATTGGCAACAATTTCAGGTAGCGCTTGTAAAATGGCTAATGATTTTTGTAGTTCAATTTGCTCATCACTCAAGACGTTTTGCGCTTGGTGAAGCGCCTGTTTACCAGCCGCTTCAACTTCGTAAATCTTTTCGTCGGCTTCTGCCTTGAGTCGTAGGGCGTCAGAATTGGCTTTAGCTTCAATGAGAATTGCTTCAGATTTATCTTCAGCAGCACGTTTCTCAGCTTCAGCTTGAGTGATTAAACCAACTGCTTCACGCTCAGCTTCCTTCTTAGCATCAATCACCTCGATATCTTTTTGACGATTTGCCTGAGCAACTTGTTTAGCCGTAACAACGGCTTCTTCTTTCTCTACTTTGGTTTTTTCTGCTTCAGCAGCACGGGCTCGGGCTGCTGATTCTTCTTCAGACTTTGCAGCTACGGCGATCTGCTTGTCTTGCTCTGCGACTTCAATTTCACGTTGTTGTTGAATACGAGACTGTTCGATTTGCTGACGTTTTTCGATTTCACGAGTCTCAATGTCGCGTTTTTTCTCAATTTCAGCGGTTTCAATAGCACGCTCTTTAGCAATTTCGGCTTCACGCTCTTCACGAGTTTTAAGCTCTTTTTGCTTAATGATTTCAGCTTGCTGTTCTGCACGTTTAAATTCAATCGCTTGTTGTTGAACAAGTTTCGCTTCTTGCTCATTTTTTTCGATTTCGAGTGATTGTTTTTCGGCTTCTAGGTTTCGCTGTTCAATCTTAATGCGGTTTTCTTGTTCAATGTCATTGGTTTCTTTGCGCTTTTCTTCGATGATCTTAGCAAGACGAGCACGCCCTTCGGCATCGAATGCGTTATTTTCATTGAAGTAATTAAGGTCGGTCTGATCAAAGCCCGTTAAAGAAACGGATTCAAGCTCTAGGCCATTTTTTTCAAGATCATTAGCCACATTATTTTGTACACGTTGAACAAAATCAGCACGCTGTTCATGCATTTCTGTCATTGTCATTTCAGCAGCAACGGCGCGTAATACGTCAACAAACTTCGATTCCATTAACTTTTTTAACTCTTCTACTCGATTGGTACGATTACCAAGAGTTTGAGCAGCCATTGAGATCCCTTCGGCATTGGGTGCAACACGTAAATAAAAGTCTGCTTTGACATCAACACGCATGCGATCTTTGGTGATCAACGCATCTTTTTGAGTTTTTTCGACTTCGATTCGCAGCGTATTCATATTCACGGAAATGGTTTCGTGCAGTACCGGCAAGACAATGGCACCACCGTCTTTTATGACTTTTTCACCACCGAATCCGGTTCTGACAAATGCGAGCTCTTTTGTTGCTCGGGTATAAAGTTTGGCAAACATCACTCCTATTATGATAAAACCGAATATGGCCATACCTGCAAATACGAATGGCATACTGTTGAGTTCGAGTCCTTGAATTTCCATTAAAACTCCTTTATGGATTAATTGTTATTGTTGGTATCTTGCCGCTAACCAGAGGTTATCTTGGCGGCGAAGCAAAATGATAGATGTGCCTTGAGTCAAAGTATCTCGAGGAGAGTCGGGGATGACGCGGACATAATGCTTTTGTAAGAAAGCGTCTTTAATGACTGCCTCAGCAGGTGTTTCGTGAGTGGCAATACCAAGCGTGATGCTGCCAACGCTGCCAGCTAAATCATCGCGGTTGATAGCACTGGTTTCATTTTTAGGTAATAGATTTGCTAACCAATTCCCAGTGTAATGAATACTAATAATTGTGATACCAGCAGCTAAAGAGGTGACCGTCCAGATGGGGTGATATTGCTCAAAAACATGAATGGAGAGGTAACTGCCTGTAAAACCTAGTATCGAGAACGTCGTTAACGTCAGAACTAGCCAGATGAGGAGCGGTAATCGCCCTAAGCATAACCAGCCTAATAAACCAGTAATACCACTTTCAGCGCCACTGGAATCGATATCAGCATCAATCTCGGTAGGTAAAATATCGTCGATAGTACTCAATAAACTTAAGCCAAGTAGCATGGCTAAAATTTCGAATACCCCCAAAGCAATGACAAAAGCGAATGCGAATGCGAAAGGCCAATTTTCATGCGCTAACAGAAACGTTAACATGCAACCTCCAAATTGTTGCGAGTGACGAATAGAGTAAAATATCAAATGTTATATGTATTAAACAAGTTGTTTATGTTTGCAATTGATATCAACAATCTCGGATAATATCGATAACTGATTACTCGGAGTCAATATGGCACGTCAAGTTCGCTACACCTTTAAAGGTGAAACCAAAACCATTCCTTTTAGTTATACTGTACATCATGACTTGTATGAGGCCGCAGCAGAAGCAGAGGGAATCGATTTAACTCGCTTTTTACAGATGGAGCAGCAAATAGCGATGACTTCCAAAAAAGGGGCTCGAGCTGAAAGAGATTTCAGAAGAACCGAATTTTTAAGAATGGGCTTTACTCATATACATTTTGTTCGAGAGGAAGAGGAAGCATAATGGTTATGATCAACCCTGAGCATGCGAACTTTCCCCGTGCTACGTTCATGAGGCGATTAGGTGCGATGGTTTATGACACTCTGATTGCAGCTGGCGTTTTAGTGTTTGCTGTGGTCTTTGGTTTTATTGCTTTTTTGATATTAATTGAGACGGGCTTAATTAACAATCATGGCTATAAAATTGTTTCTGATGCGTTACTTGCAGTTCCTTTATATAAAGGGATCTGGCAGTTGTATTTAACGATCACATTAGCCAGTTTTTATGCTTACTTTTGGAGTAAGAGTGGGCAAACATTAGGCATGCGTACCTGGCGATTAAAAATTCAACACCCTAATGGGCAAAATATCAGCATGATGGCAGCTTATGCTCGTGTCGTTTGGTCTTTGCTTGGCATTGGGAATATATTTATTTTTCTCTCAGCAGATAAGCTGGCACTACAAGACAGAATGACTCGTTCTGAAGTGGTTCAACTGTCTAAAGAAGCGAATGAAATGAAAAACTGGCGTCGGTAACTGATTGATATGATGAAGTAAGCTCCCATTTTGGGAGCTTTATCTTTACAACCATCCCTTTTGCTGGGCAATCCTAGCCGCATCAATACGATTGCTGGCATTGAGTTTACTGATGGCCTCAGATAAGTAGTTCCTTACCGTTCCTTCGGCAATAAATAATGTGCTGGCAATGTCAGAGGTTGATTTGCCTTCTGAAGCTAAGCGTAATGCTCGTCTTTCTTTATCATTGAGTGGATCTTTATCACCAATCGCCATCATCGCCAGTTCTGGATCGATGATTCGTTTACCATTCATTACCGATGTGATTGCATCAACAAGCTGTTCAGAAGGCGCATCTTTCAATAAAAAACCACTCACACCACATTCAATCGCTCTTTTAATATAACCAGCACGACTAAAAGTAGTGACGATGACGACTTTGGTTTGCGGTTGGTTATCCGCCACCCATTGTGCGAGCTCAATGCCTGTGACTTTAGGCATTTCAATATCGCTTAACAAAAGGTCGAACTGCTGTTGTTTTAATAAAGCTAGAGCCTGTTCACCGTTTTCTGCTTCGGTAATTTGGCAGTGCCCACTTAAGGTTAATAGTGCGCTCAAAGCGCCACGCACCATAGCTTGATCTTCTGCTAATAAAATTTTAATCATTATTTTTGTCCTTTAATGGCAGTTGAATGGTAAAGCTCAATTCTGGTGATAATTGATATTCAAACTTTCCGCCGATGTCCTCTATCCTTTCTCGAATGCCTTTTAAGCCGTTGCCTTCCTTTATTGAGGTTAACGATTGATTTTCGTTAATTGAAACGATGCTTGAGTCATTGTTTTGTTCAAATTGAAACTGGCATTCAGTGGCTTGACTGTATTTGAGCATGTTGTTTGTCAGTTCGGTGAGGATCAAACATGTATGACTTTCCTGTGTTGCAGATAAGGCGGTAGGAAGCTCACCATCAAGTTTTACCTGCATATCCTTGTCTCTCAGGCGCTGACACAGTTCAGTTACCGTTGTTTCCAATCCTTTATGTTTATAGTTGGATACGGTTTGTCTGAGTTGTGATAAGTTCTCTCGGGAGATCTCGGCTAATTCGTTTAAATGTTTTTGGGCGAGGTCATAATGTTGATTATCAATAAGCTTACTGGCGAGCTCAGCTTTTAGGGTGATGGAAGACAAACAATGTCCCATTACGTCGTGCAAGTCTCGGGCGATACGCTCACGTTCAACTATCGTCGCCAGCGTTTTTATCTCTTGATTGCTCTGCTGTTTCATCTTTAACTTTTCTTGTTGGTGACGATTAGTAATACCAATGACACCGATACCTAGAGTTAATACGCTTCCCCAAGCTATAAAGAAAAAGTTAGGAAAAAAATACCAATTTAATAGGCCGATAGTGAGGACTTGGACTCCCCAAATTCCAGCCGCACGCTTTAAAGAAAAGTGAAAGCCCGCATAAAATGCAACGTAAGAAAAAAAAGCCAGTGAACCAGCATTTATTGGTGTAATCACCACCGCTAACACAAACATTAAACTCAGCGGGATAACAGCCTGTGATGATTTACAGCTAAAGAGCTTAAAATATAATGGTAAAAATAACGCCAGTGCGACAAAGCTCCAAACGATATCCAGCTTTGACATTGGAGCGATAAACATAGGTAAAAAGTAGAAGATAAGGTTAACCAGGTAGACCCATGCAAACTTGTCTTCAGGTAAAAACGTCGAATGACTTTTCTTCATTGTATGTCCTTATTTTTATAGCTTTTTACCATGACAAAAAGACGATGTCATCAAGCAATTTATACTTAGTGAGAAGCAGCAACGGCATCTATTGGTTGATTATCGCTGTTATACTTCCTCCAACGCAGCTCTAGTACTGGAATTGTTACTATGTAAGTAAACACGATAATGGTTGGTATTAAGGTAAAGCTGTGCTCAGGCGCTATGTACCACGCTGCTAAAATTAAAAGTGTTCTCGCAATACCATGAAGTAAACCTACCCAATGTTGAATCGACCAAGAAAAGGGAATCCACATCAAACCAGTCAATATGCCAACGGTCAAAGGAATGGAACGATGATCAATTTGCGCAAAAGGAATGGCAATTGCGAAGATCATCATGCATAACACTAAAACCAAAAGAAACAGCTGATCAAATGGGTTTTTATGGCCTTTTCGTCCTAATATATCTTCGCCTGTGAATTTACTTAGAAACAATGCAAAATAAATAATCGAACCAGTACATATCCATAATAAAAATGGCTTAGATTCAGGAAAGAAGTAACTGCCAACAGCAATAATAAGCCAAGCTATGGTGCCTGATAGCGGCATAGCGAGGAAACGTTTTTGCTTAAAATTATGACGATGTTGTTCTAGAGATAACTCAGTCGAAATTTGTTTTGTCGTGCCCATTTTGTTTCCCTTTCCCTTCTACTTCTACTTCTACTTCTACTTTTACTTTTACTTTTACTTTTACTTTTACTTTTACTTTTACTTTTTCTTATGGCTAATAGCCCAAATGAACTATTAGCTTGAATGATGAATTAATACTGTCCAAGTAAGCCCTTAGCCCAGCCATTGTTAGGATTGACGGCTAAAGCTTGCTGCCAATCTTTATGGGCAGCAGCTTGGTCGCCTAATTGCTGTTTTGCTAAACCACGCCAGACATAAGCTTCTGAACTTCCCCAACAGATTTCAGTACATGGCTGAGAGAAATCAGCAATTGCTGCGTTGATAAAGCTAATGCTCTTTTGAGGCTTGTGGAAGGTAGAAATGCCTTGTGCCAACTCTACTCTTGGGTTGTTTGGCTCAAGTGTAAGAGCTTGCTCTAATGCTTGACCAGACTTCATACCTAAGCTTGCTGATAAGCTATTGTCTATGTACACATTCATGCCATAGACCAATGACAATAGTGCATAGTTTTCCGCATTAGCCTGAGATTGGTTGAGTTGCTCTAAAATCTCAGCCGCTTTTGAGAGCGCCAGTTGAGCTTTATCAGTATTACCCGTTAAGTTTGCAGTCACGCCTAAGCGGTAGTTTGCATAAGCATTGGCGTAATCAGATGTCTCGGTAGCGAGTTGCTGAAGCTTCTGGATATTTAATGTGTCCATTGCATTATCAGTGGCTGTGATAGCTTCTTCAGTAGTAAGAGCAAATACAGACGAAGAAGTTAATATGCTTGTTACAAGTAAAAGAGTTTTCATGGTTACAATCCTTGTGGTTAATTAATTTATACCCATGATGCTTGAAACATGCATCTTCAGGCATCATGGGTATAAGTGTCGAGTGAGATTATTGGACGAAAACAAGGATGTTGTTAGGCACAAAGGTCATCAATATCGAATGACATTTGTCATTGGGTGATTTTAAAAATAAAAAAAGGGAGCTTAAGCTCCCTTCAATCAGCTAAAAATAGAGATTAGAAAACGGCTTCGTTAACAAGATACGACATATAGGCAATATAGATGAGTAGTAGGACTATACCTTCACGGCGGCTAACTCTCATACCTGTATAGGCAAATGGAAGCATTAATAAAGATAAACCTAACATTACTGCGAGATCAGCAAATTCTAATCCATCAGCAGATATTGGGTGAATGGTTGCTGTGATACCAAGAACTGCTAAGATATTGAACAGGTTAGAACCGACTACACCACCGATTGCAATATCACTTTCACCTTTGAGAGCTGCAATAGCTGAGGTTGCAAGTTCAGGCATACTGGTGCCAATTGCGACGACCGTTAGACCTATAATAACTTCGTTGATACCAAATAAACGAGCTAAATCGACGGCTCCATCGACAAAAATAATACCACCACCAATGAGCATGATTAGACCAAGAAGGATCATTAAAATCGATAAAGCAGGATGTGCCTTGCTTGTTTCAATTTCTTCTATTTGTCCTGTTTTTTTCGAATCGTAATAACTATAACCTAAATAGCTGATCAGTAATGCGATCAACACGCAGCCATCAATGATGTCTAATTCACCATCAAGCAATAGTCCCCAAAACAGAAGAGTAACAGTGATCATTAATGGAATGTCACGTTTTACAATTTGCGACTGCACATTAATAGGGCGAATTAACGCAGTTATACCTAGAATTAAACCAATATTGGCAATATTTGAGCCGATAACATTACCAATCGCAATACCACTATTACCATCAAGTGCAGCTTCTAAACTTACCGCTAATTCTGGGGCACTGGTACCAAATGCTACGATGGTGAGACCAATGACGAGAGGTGCTACGCCTAAACGTAATGCAATCGTACTCGCACCACGGACTAGAGCTTCTGCGCCTAGAGTTAAAATTAAAAATCCGCCAACGATGGATAAAAAGATGAGCATAATAATATTTTATTTATCTGATTCGATATTGCGGGTAAGGATAAGTGTTTTTCTGTCAAAATGACAGTTTATGTCAAAAAAAAGCACCGCCTGTTAGCGGTGCTAGATGAGGAGTTTAATTTTACTGAAACAAGTCGCTTTCTTTGCTGTTGTCGATAAAAATGTTGCTTTCATCATTTTTATCAGTGGCGTATTCAGTGGGCTCTGTCCCTTTTATGAAATACTCAAAGCGCGAGGTGTAATCGGTTTTTTTAGTTAACTTACCGGTTTCACGATCAATTCTTACCGAAATAATGCCTGCTGGTGGAGTGATATTATTTTCTGGCACGCCTTTAAGTGCTTGCTTCATAAATTCGTTCCATGCAGGTCCAGCTGTTTTAGCTCCAGACTCAGCACCAAATAGCTGGCCTCGGCCTTCATTATTGTTATAAGAGGTTCTGCCTAATTCTCGAGAGTGATCATCAAAACCAACCCAAACTGTTGATACTAAATCCGAATTGAAACCACTAAACCATGTATCACGAGATTCGTTTGTGGTTCCTGTTTTACCCGCTAAGTCTTTGCGTTTAAGGCTTTGTGCTCGCCAGGCTGTTCCGTTCCAACCAGTACCTTTTCCCCAATTTCCGCCACCCGTTATTGTGCTATTTAAAGCGCTGCGAATTAAAAAGGCGATTTGCTTTGAGATAATTGGTGTTGCATAGCCATGAGACTCAAGAGTATTGCTACAGCTATGATTGTCTTGTTCTTGGTGAGAAGGGACTTCAATACCTTGCTCTTCGGACAATGCAGCAAGCGTTTCAGCCCATTTATCATCAACTTCAGGCTGAGCTTTTGGTTTATCACAAGCAAGTAATGGTGTGGCTTGTTCAATCAGCTGTTCATTTGAGTCAGTGATCTTATTTATGAAGTAAGGCTTAACGAGGTAGCCACCATTGGCAAATGTACTGAAGGCCGTGACTACTTGCATTGGTGTTACTGACGGAGAACCTAAGGCAATAGACTCGTTTTTTGGTAACTCGTCAGGGGAAAAGCCAAAATCGATCAAACGATTGCGAGTGGCGGTAAGTCCTGCCATTCTGAGGGCTCTTACAGCCATAACGTTGATTGATTTTGCAAGGCCAACACGGAGTCGGGTAGGTCCACCATAAACATCGGGTGAATTTTTAGGTCTCCAGGCGATACCTTGACGAGTATCCGGCTCGTTAATTGGTGCATTATTAATTAATGTCGCAAGCGTATAACCTTTCTCTAATGCGGCAGTATAGATAAATGGTTTAATATTGGAACCAAGTTGGCGCTGAGCCTGAGTTACACGATTATATTGACTTTGGCTGAATGAATAACCTCCAACAAGTGCTTTAACGGCACCATCATGAGGGTTCAAGGTGACAATGGCACTTGAGACCTGTGGGACTTGAGCCAGTTGCCACTGCTCTTCAACTTTACGTATCCAAATTTGCTGGCCTACAGATAAAATATCACTGGCTAATTTGGGAGCAGGCCCCTGTTTGGTATCAGAAATATACGCTCTTGCCCATTTGATGTTATCCCAACTCAAAGTATGCATTTCATTCGAACGAGATACGACTTCAACCGTTTGTTCATTAACATGTAGTACGGCAGCAGGAATTAGATCCTGGATAGGTCTTACTTTTCTTAATTGTTTTACAATCTGTTCGTTATCCAAAGGTGATGCATCTTCTGTCGTTGCATCCCAAAGAGTGGCTTGAGGGCCACGATAACCATGACGCATATCATAAGCATACACATTGTCTCTAAGCGAGGACTGAGCGTCTAATTGCAGTTTCGATGATATCGTTGTATAAACATTATAGCCACCGGTATAGGCTCGCTCTTCACCATACTTGTTGATCATGTAATCTCTTGCCATTTCAGAGATATAAGGAGCATAAAGATCAATTTCAGCACCATGATAAGATGCCGTGTTAGGGGCTTGGATGGCTTGTTGGTATTGCTGCTTTGAGATATAACCAACATCCTCCATTCTCAGCAGAACAATATTACGTCTTGCAATCGCTCGTGTTGCAGAGGTGATAGGGTTCAATGTTGACGGGGCTTTGGGTAGGCCTGCGATTACAGCCATTTCGGGAAGAGTGAGCTCATTGACACTTTTACCATAATAAACTTGGGCAGCAGCACCAACGCCATAAGCCCTTTGTCCAAGGTAAATTCGATTGACATAAAGTTCTAAAATTTCATCTTTAGTCAGAAGTTGTTCTATGTGGTAAGAAATAAAAATTTCTTTAACTTTACGAATAATGGTTTTATCGCGAGTTAAGAAGAAATTACGGGCAACTTGCATGGTAATCGTACTCGCACCTTGCTTTTTCTGGCCTGTCGATGCCCATACTAAAGCAGAACGTACGACACCAATTGGATCAATACCACCATGATCATAAAATCGAGCATCTTCGGTTGCGATAAATGCTTCAAGCAAGGGTTTGGGGATATCTTCAATGTTCAGTGGAATTCTACGTTTCTCACCAAATTGTGAAATGAGTTTACCGTCACTACTGTATATCCGTAATGGAGTCTGTAGTTGAACGGTTTTAAGAGTAGCTACATCAGGTAAGTCTGGCAATACATACAAATACGCACCGCCGATGCCAGCGACACCAAGCAAACATAGGCTTATAAATAAAATTCCTAATCGCTTTAACCACTTCACTTATTATATTTTCCCTACTCATTGTTAAGTGGCATTAGTATAACGGTTATTTTGTAAAAAGTGGATGGATGAAATTGATTGATTTTATTATCTAATTTCTTTCAATCACGGCGCAGCTAATGTTAGCAGTTAACATAATATTTACTTGGAATGGATTATTTTTTGCTCAGAAAGTGAATATTAAACCAAATTTTTGTTTCTATAAATTACTGAAATAAAGCTTGTTTAATACATAAAAAGGTTGAGAAGTTTGTTATTGAGTGCATAATTATTGAACATTTATTTGATTTTAATATAACTATTTTTTAATTCTGTTAATCTATTTGTGAAATAAGTTAAAAAAGTGGTATTGGATGATGCTCGGAAATTTATGGACAAAGTCAGCACCGCAGATGGTGGGCATAGATATTGGCTCTCATGAAATTAAAGCGGTGCTGCTGAGTAAACACACGGATGGTTTTAAGATTGTAAACCACATTTCAGTACCTCTTCGAAAAGGAGCTGTTGTTGATCACGACATTCGTGAACAAGAATCAGTTTCAGAAGCCTTATCAATTGTAAAAAGACGCTTCCCAAAATCAGTTAAGTATGCAGCAGCTTCTGTTTCCGGTTCTGCAGTGATGACAAAAGTGATTTACATGGATGCTTCACTGAGTGAAGAAGACATGGAGTCACAAATTGAAATCGAAGCTGATAACTTAATTCCATATTCGCTTGATGAAGTCAGTATTGATTTCGAAACATTAAATGTTAACTCAGCCGATCCAAGTAAAGTTGATGTTCTGCTCAGCGCATGTCGAACAGAGAATATTGACGCTAAAATTGATGCTTTAGATCAAGTTGACCTTGAAGCAAAAGTGATTGATGTAGAAGGGTATGCACTCGGTCGATCATTCGAGTTGATCGTTGATCAATTACCTGAGGGGGCATCTGATAAAGTGGTTGCAATGATCGATATTGGTGCAAACATTTTAACTTTTGCTGCTGTTGAAAAAGGTGAAACAACGTTTATTCGTGAGCAAACGTTTGGCGGAGAACAATTTACTCAATCAATACAATCATTTTACGGCATGACTAATGAAGATGCAGAAAAAGCCAAAGTGACTGGTGAACTTCCACGAGATTATATGTTTGAAGTTCTGTCTCCTTTTCAAACTCAATTACTGCAACAAATAAAACGTACTTTACAGATTTTCTGTACTTCCAGCGGCAAAGAAAACGTCGATTATATTGTACTTTCAGGTGGCACTGCACGACTTGAAGGCATTGCCAATGTCATCATGAGTGAATTAGGTACCCAAACCATAATTGCAAATCCATTTAAAGGTTGTCTATCTGCGGACGATAAAGATACTGAGATACTGCAAAATAATATAGGGAAGTACATGGTTGCGTTTGGCCTAGCATTAAGGAGTTATGCACAATGGCGAACATAAACTTACTGCCTTGGCGTGAAGAGGCTAGGGAAAAAAGGAAAAGGGACTATACCGGAGTATTAGCTCTGGTATTTATTGTTTCTTGCATAGTCGTTTATGCAGCTCTTGGGTTTATCGACATGCTCAAAAACGAGCAGCGTCAACGTAATGCTTATCTCACTTCAGAAATATCATTGTTAGAAAGTCAAATTAAAGAAATTCGTTCGATCACTGAACGCAAAAAAGATATTGAGCGTCGTACAGATATCATTCTTGATCTTCAGCAATCTAGAAATTTACCAACTCATATTTTAGATGAGTTAGTTCGAGTCGTTCCAGCAGGAATATATTTTTCTAATATAGAAAAAGAAGATGACATGCTTTTTGTTGAAGGACTGAGTGAGTCAAATAATCATGTAACCAATATGATGAGAAGAATAGAATCTTCAGAATGGCTCGGAGACTCTACCCCTCAACAGGTAAAGTTAGGTGAAAATAACGCCAGACTTCTTCAAAAGTTCACGATGCAGATCAGTATCATGAGCGCAGCTAACGATCGAAATAAAAAGAATAAAGAGGTCAAGAAATGAAATTAGATCTCGAACAATTCAATGACTTAGATTTTGAAAATATAGGTGCTTGGCCACGACAAGTTAAAGTTGTCTTTGCAGCGATTCTAGCCATTTTAGTTTTTATTGGGAGTTATTTTTTCTTTATTTCTGATGAGCTAAGTGCATTAGACAGGATGCAAAGTAAAGAAGCTCAATTAAGAAATGACTTTAAGTTAAAGTACCAAATGGCTGCGAATTTAAAGCTTTATCGTGAGCAGTTGAGTGAGATGGAGGGGCAATTTTCTGAATTACTAAAAATGTTGCCTTCAAAAAATGAAATGCCTGGGCTGTTAGATGATCTGACTTTTGTAGCGACTGATGCAGGGTTAAGGATCAACAGTTTAAATTGGGAAGATCCTGTTCAACAAGACTTTTACGTCGAGCTGCCAATTAAAATTTCAGTAGTAGGTGATTACCACGAGATTGGCAATATGATCAGTAATATTGCTAAGTTACCTCGTATTGTGAGTTTGCACGATTTTTCGGTTAAAAAAGAAAAGTCTGAACTTCTCCAAATGGAAATTTTCGCAAAAACATACCGATTTAAAGAAGTTGGAGACAGTGTTTCAAATAAGAAGAAGGGGAAAGGCTAATGCGGGTACTCATAGCTATTTTCCTATTATTTGGACTCACGGCATGCAGTAATGATCGTTCAGACTTAGAACTTTTTGTCACAACAACAAAAGCTCAGCATGTGGCTCATATTCCTCCTTTAAAAGAGGCTCCGAAGTTTGAGCATTATGCCTATCAAGCTGAATTAATACGTAGTCCTTTTATTCCACCTTCTAGAGAACTCACTGAAGAAGTTATCGAACCCAAGAAAAATTGTTTACAACCCGACTTACAAAGACGTAAAAGCCGCTTGGAAACTTACGCTCTCGATAATTTAAAAATGCGAGGAACAATTTCTCAAAACAAGAAAATTTGGGCACTCGTAGAAACCACTGATGGTAGCGTCTATCGGGTTGGTAAGGGTCAGTATTTAGGTTTATACCATGGTAAAGTAGCAAATGTTGCTGAGCAAAAAATAGAAATAATTGAATTGGTTCCTGATGGTTCAGGCTGCTGGACTAAAAGAATGAGTAGCATGGAATTAACAGGAAATTAAGAGCATGGATAGAAGAATAATGGAATTTTCAATCATCAAACATATTCGTTTTAAAATGATAAAGGCAGTGAACTTTGCACTTGTACTTTTATCGTTTATTGCATTTGCTCCGTCAGCATACAGTGCCAATAAATTACTTGATATTAAGTATCACGCTGTTGTAGATCATCAACTTGAAGTTGAATTTGTCTTTGAAAAAGACATTACTGTGCCATTAGTTGATGCGAGTGCAAATCCAGCCCAACTGACGATTTCTTTTGCTGATAGTGTCTCCTCGGTGAACAAGTCAAAATTTAACATTGAAAAAGTGGGTGTGATTGATTTATCTCTTAATCAAAAAGAGACTACGTTAAATGCAATTATCAGTTTAGATCGAATCAGGCCTTATCAAGCAAGAGTAATTGGTAACCGTTATCGATTGACGATCAATGACTCAATAAAACAAGAGTCATCCAACTCAGCTTCTTCATACATTAACAATATAAAACATATTGATTTTAAGCGTTCACAGACGGGTGGCAGTGAACTGATTGTTAAATTAAATAACAGCTCCATCGCTTTTAATGTCGAACAAGTCGGTGCAAAGTTAGAACTTAAGTTTTACAACACCGAGATTGGAGAAGATTTATTATACATTGTTGATGTTAATGATTTTGATACTCCAATCAAAAGCTTCGAAACGTTTAGAGAAGATCTCACCAGTAGAATCTTAGTTGATGTTTCAGGAACGTATAAATACACCTATAACCAAGATGGTAATCAAATAAGATTACTCGTCGATGAAGAAGAACCTGAAATAGTAGAAAAAAAAGAAAAAGTCTATACAGGGAAAAAGTTTACCTTAAACTTCCAAAACATTTCTGTCAGAGCGGTGCTTCAAATCATTGCAGATCAAAACAACTTTAACTTAGTGGTAAGCGATACTGTAGAGGGGGATATAACCATCCGCTTAGACAGCGTGCCTTGGGATCAAGCATTGGACTTAATTCTGAGACAGAGAGGGCTAGGTATGCGTCTCGAAGGAAACGTCATGATGGTAGCTCCTGCAGAAGAAATAGCAATCAGAGAAAGTAATGAGTTAAAGAATAAAAAAGAAGTTGAGGAACTTGCACCTCTTTATTCTGAGTATATTCAAATCAACTATGCAAAAGCAGAAGACCTCGCCAATTTGTTCAAAAGTGATGATTCGAGCCTACTATCTAAGCGTGGTACTGTTGCTGTTGACACAAGAACAAATACGTTACTTGTAAAAGATACCGCTGACACTATTGAAAATGTAGCTCGCTTAGTCAAAATTCTTGATATTCCGATTAAACAAGTCTTGATTGAAGCTAGAGTTGTTACAGTTCGTGATAATATCGCTGAAGATCTCGGTGTTCGTTGGGGCTTCACTAATCGAGACGGTGACAGTGGAACGACAGGTCGCTTAGATGGTCTATCCAATGTATCTAATGGTGTTGTACCACCAATAGGTGACAGATTGAATGTAAACCTACCTGCGCCGTCTGACGTTAGCCCAACATCGATAGCATTCAGGGTGGCGGACTTTGCTGATGGTACTTTACTTGATTTGGAATTGAGTGCATTAGAAAAAGAAGATAAAGCTGAAATTGTAGCAAGTCCACGCTTGTTAACTTCAAATCAAACTTCTGGTTATATTTCTCAAGGTGTTGAAATTCCGTATGTACAGGCTGCATCAAGTGGTGCTACAACGGTTACGTTTAAACCCGCAGTACTGTCTTTAAAAGTAACGCCACAGATTACACCTGATAATCGTATTATCTTAGATTTGGAAATCACTCAAGACTCTCGTGGTGAAAACGTACAAACACCAACAGGCACAGCCGTCTCGATCGATACTCAGCGAATCGGTACTCAGGCGCTAGTAAAAAATGGCGAAACCATTGTCTTAGGTGGTATTTTCCAGCAACAAGTTATCGATAATGTGAATAAAGTACCGTTATTAGGTGATATTCCGTACTTAGGTTACTTTTTTAGAAATTCACAGAAAAAAAATGAGCGTCGTGAATTATTAATTTTTGTAACACCAAAAATTGTTACTGAAGAATTATAAAAGTCTATAATTTACATAGAGCTAAGCTAGAGATTAGTCTCTGGCTTTTTGTTTATGGTATACCTAAAAGTGAAAAACTCATCGACAAATCGTATTTTAATCGCTTTGATGACTTGCCATTTGCACAAGGAAACTGAGATAATCCCTAATCAAGTCTCATTAGAAGAGCAAGGTAAGATATAGGTCGATTTCCAATTGTAAATCGATATAGGCAAACACTTCATAAGATTCAGACGTATAAAAAATGGCTGAAAAACGTAATATTTTTCTGATTGGCCCAATGGGCGCAGGTAAGAGCACAATAGGTCGCCATTTGGCGCAGATGCTTCATTTAGAATTCCACGACACCGACCAAGAGATTGAAAAGCGCACAGGTGCTGACATTGCTTGGGTATTTGATGTAGAAGGTGAAGACGGCTTCCGTAAGCGTGAAACAACTGTCATTTCTGATTTATCAGAAATGCAGGGCATTGTATTGGCTACCGGCGGTGGTTCAATTCAAAGCAAAGAGATCCGTAACTATTTATCAGCTCGAGGTTTTGTTGTATATCTTGAAACCACGATAGATAAGCAAGTTGCGCGTACTCAACGTGATAAGCGCCGTCCTCTTTTACAAGTTGATGACCCAAGACACGTTCTTGAGACTTTAGCTGAATCTCGTAATCCACTTTACGAAGAAATTGCTGACGTTGTTGTTAAGACTGACGATCAGAGTGCTAAAGTTGTTGCAAACCAAATTATTGAGAAATTAGGTTTTTAATTTCGGGACGTTTTAAAGTATGGAAACCATTGAGGTTAATTTAGGTAAACGCAGTTATAGCATCTATATTCATCAAGGCTTCCTTACAGACCCCTCCACTCTAAATAGCGAGACTTGGTCTCGCTATTTTCATAAAAAACGCTTGTTGATTGTCAGTAATGACACTATTGCTCCGCTTTATATTGAACAAGTTAAGGCTTTCTTTAAGCCTGCATCATCGATAGATTCTGTGATACTACCTGACGGTGAACAATATAAAACACTCGAGTACCTCAACCATATTTTCGATAAACTCTTGCAGGAGAACTACGGCCGAGATTGCGTTCTCATCGCTTTAGGTGGCGGTGTTGTTGGAGATATGACAGGTTTTGCAGCGGCCTGTTATCAACGTGGTATTGATTTTATTCAAGTACCCACAACGTTACTGTCGCAGGTCGATTCGTCTGTTGGCGGCAAAACTGCAGTGAACCACGTTTTAGGTAAGAATATGCTTGGCGCATTTCATCAGCCTAAAGCAGTGTTTATTGATACTGAATTTCTCAAATCGCTACCAGTGAGAGAGTTTAATGCTGGTATGGCTGAAGTCATTAAATATGGCATTATTTGGGATATCGAATTTTTCGAATGGCTTGAACAAAATATCGAGCCGTTAAAGCAGCTTGAGCCAGCGGCTTTAATTTACGCCATTTCTCGATGCTGTGAAATAAAAGCTGATGTGGTTGCTCAGGATGAAACCGAGCGTGGTTGTCGAGCCTTGTTAAATTTAGGGCATACTTTCGGCCATGCTATCGAAGCAGAGATGGGCTATAGAAATTGGCTTCATGGTGAAGCTGTGGCTGCAGGGATGGTACTTGCTGCTGAAACGTCACAACATTTAGGTTGGGTAAGTTTTGAGACCGTTCAACGCATCTCTCGTTTAATTTCCGCATTCGAACTACCACTTGTGAAACCAAAATCCATGTCTGCAAATGCGTTTATTAAGCACATGCAACGAGATAAAAAAGTACTCGATCAAAAAATTCGGTTAGTTTTACCAACACAGATTGGCGAAGCTGTTGTGACATCGCAAGTAAGTCATCAACAGTTAATCGATGTACTAAGCTAGATATATCTCATTTATCGAGAACTTAGGGAAATGACAGAGCCTTTATTGCTACCATCGCAAGAATCACTTGCTGAACGCTTAACTCATAACATCAGTTATGCAGAGCAATTGCAGCTGGTTTGTGGTGCAGAAGGGGCGGGGAAATCATTTCTACTGAGATACCTTAATAGAATAATAAGTGACGAGATTTCTGTATTTCTTTCTTGTCCTTTGCATGCGGATGATGCCGAAATAAGACGCAAAATTCTATTACCACTACTTTCAGAACCTGTCTTTGATGATGAAACCTCTCTCACCGATTCATTAGTCGATTTTGCGTCGACATTAAAAAAGCCAATTGTCATTATTATTGATGATGCTGAGCGATTATCAAATGCATTATGGGCGGAATTAATTGGTCTAAGCCAATTATCGGTTTCAGGGCAGTTCGTGAGCGTTATTGCTGCAGTCACAGTAGAGTTTGAAGCTCAGCTCAATGAGGCACTACCAGAGTCTTTTCAGGCTTTAATGAGCTCGCTTTATATCGAAACATTAAGCCAGCAAGAGCAAGATGCGCTTTATTACTCGTTGCTCAGTCAAAGTGACGGTTTTGAAAATCATTTAATTGCGAAACCTGATTTTAACCAAGACAACGTGTATCCAAAAGATATTGTTGCGGTATTTGTTAAGTCAGCGAATGAACACAATGAAAAAGTAAGCAAGAGAACACTTAATCTTCGTTTGCTTACCGTAGTTGCATTATTGTTTACGTTGGCTTCTCTGGCATGGGTTTATCAACAACCGCTTTTAAAGGTTGCAGGGTATAGTGATGATACAATTCCTGCCTCTGAAGAGACAACAGAACGTCTTCAAACTTCTATCGATTTACCTGTGAAAGATGCCGCAATAGTTTTCAATCAGATTGAGAGGGGCACTAAAGTTGAACTAGAAGGCACTAAGACTAATCAACAGGCTAAGGTAGAGGCAGCAGTAAGCCATATTGCACGTCCTAAACCAACCCAGCAGCAACCAGACCAACTTGATGAAGTAACTGCCGAGACGTCAGGTAAACGCCTAAAACAAAAGCCCGTTGAATTGAGCGATAATCAACAGCCGGAACTCGCTCACGCTCAGCAAACAGAAAGCAAAGTTGAACGCTCCAGTCAAATACTTGAGGGTGAAGTTTCTAAAATTGAGTATAAACAAGGTGATGTTAACGCAGTCAAATCTGTAACAAAGCAACTTGAGTTAGATGCTCCTGAGGTCAAAGCGCCGAATCCAGAGAGTTATACTCTTCAAGTTGCCACGGTCAGTAAACAGAGATCATTGAATAATCTACTTAGACAACTTTCTCCGTATTCTGATGTCAGAATAGCAAAACAAAAACAACGTTGGGTTGTCGTTGTTGGAGAATTTGAAAATTATCAATTAGCGCAAACATTTGCAGCTAAATTGGCTAAAGAAACAGAACTTCCAAAACCATGGATACGCAAGTGGAAAACGTTAATGAAACTTGAATTGCAAAATCCGAATAAGAGTAGTGAAAATTAGTTTATATCAACGTACAATTCTTTTTGTCTTGCTTCACACTGATCCAGTTCATGAATAAAAAAAATAGAGCCTTTTTAAAGTGGGCTGGTGGTAAATTCAAACTTGTTGATACATTGAAAACTTATCTTCCTGATGGGGATAGGCTAGTTGAACCCTTTGTTGGCGCAGGCAGTGTTTTTCTTAATACGCATTATTCAAAGTATTTATTGTGCGATATAAATCAAGATTTGATTAATCTGTATAAAATCATTCAAAAGCAACCTGAGCTTTACATCAAAGAGTCACGCAAGTTATTTTGCGAAAAGATGAATGCAAAAGAAGCTTATTACGACATTCGTACTCAATTTAATGCAACAAAAGATCCATTCGAGCGAAGCATTTACTTTTTGTATATGAACCGTCATGGTTTTAACGGGCTTTGTCGCTATAACCGAACGGGCGGGTTTAATGTTCCTTTTGGCTCTTACAAAAAGCCGTATTTTCCAGAAATTGAGCTTAATGCTTTTTCTGAGAAAGCCCAAGTGGCTGAATTTGAATGTATTGGCTACGAAAAAGCGTTCGAGCAGGCAAAAAGCGGTGATGTAATTTACTGCGACCCTCCATATGCACCACTATCGACTACAGCAAGTTTTACCACTTACGTAGGTGCTGGTTTTACGCTTGACGATCAGGCGTTACTCGCAAGAGTTTCGCGGCATGTTGCCCGTGATAAAAACATTCCTGTTGTCATCAGTAATCATGATATTCCACTGACTCGTGAACTTTATCATGGTGCGCGATTAGGTAAAATCCAAGTACAACGCAACATCAGTCAGAAAGGCAATGGCAGAAAAAAAGTCAATGAATTGATAGCTCTCTATGATAAAGACTACCATTTTGACGATGAATAGGAGCCTAGCTCGTTACTTGGCTCACAATAAAAAACAATCCTAAAACCAATAAAATTGCCATTACGATGCCCATGATGATGAATGGAATGGGAGATTCATTATCACCAAAGTCGCGATGTCGATTTTTATCTGATTGAACACCAAAAAAAGCAGCTAATGTACTGGTAAATAATTGCCAAACTTGTGTGAACATAAATTACTCCGGATTAATGTCATTGGCATTAGGTTTATCAAAATTGCCACTACGTTTACCGTGAAGTAGTTCAAATAAATCGAAAAAATGAAATTGACTCGAGCCACTTTTCCCAGCCAGCCAAGTGCCCCAATTGAGTTCTTTTGTTTGAGAGGCGCAGCGGTTTTGAGGGTGGCTCGCAGGTAACATTGTGTCATAAGTTATATTTGAACTGCATGCGCAAGCTAAGGTGCCTTCTGAGTTCGAGAGAGTATTGCTCATTAAAACTGCAATAACACTTACTGATAATGTGCTACCTAAAATGATACTTTTATACGTGAAACGGGAGGCGCTATTCCGTAGCTGTAGCGAGTTTTTCCATAAATTTTTCATGTCTTACTCTCGATTCCCAATGTGCTAATGACAATTAATTATAACAAATTCGTTTGGATTTTAAACAGAATGTTTAGTTTCAATTTCAATTCGATAAAACACTTTTTTTAAATTAATGAGATATCACAACTAGAGCTAAAACCGACAGAGGAGTAAACTACTCAAAAATAATCTAATTGTGTGAGAATGATATGCGTCCATTTCTGATTGCTCCATCCATTTTATCTGCTGATTTTGCTCGCTTAGGCGAAGAAGTTGACAACGTGCTTGCCTCAGGCGCTGATGTGGTTCATTTCGATGTCATGGATAACCACTATGTGCCGAATTTAACGATTGGTCCTTTGGTTTGTAAAGCGTTACGTGATCATGGTGTAAAAGCAGATATTGATGTGCATTTAATGGTGAAGCCAGTCGATCGTATTATTCCTGATTTTGTTGATGCGGGTGCATCTATCATTACTTTTCATCCAGAAGCGTCAGAACATATCGATCGCAGTCTACAGTTGATAAAAAATGCGGGTTGTAAAGCGGGATTGGTGTTCAACCCTGCTACATCATTGCATTATCTTGATCATGTGATGGACAAGCTTGATGTGATTCTACTGATGTCAGTTAACCCGGGCTTTGGTGGTCAATCTTTTATTCCGTCGACATTAGATAAATTACGTGAAGTTCGTCGCCGTATTGACGAAAGTGGTTATGATATTCGTTTGGAAATCGACGGTGGGGTTAAGGTCGATAACATTGCAGAAATCGCAGAAGCTGGAGCAGATATGTTCGTAGCAGGTTCAGCCATCTTCGGAAAACCAGATTATAAAGCCGTGATCGATGAAATGCGCAGTGAACTTGCCAAGGTTGACGCATAATGAGCAGATTCAAAGCCATTGCCTTTGATCTTGATGGAACGCTGGTAGACAGCGTTCCTGACATTCATGCTGGCGTAAATGATATGTTGCTTGAATTGCAGCAGCCAATAGTTTCGCAAGAGTTAATGCGCAGTTGGGTTGGGAATGGCGTACAAAAGCTGGTTGAGCGTGCCTTGATTAATACTAACGGTACTCAACCAACCGTTGAAGAACTCAGTTCAACTCATGAACGGTTTATGCATCATTACGGTCTTCATTTAAACAAGCACAGCGATTTATATGAACATGTAAAAAGCACGTTAGCGTCAATGAAAAAGCAAGGTTACCGTTTAGCCATTGTTACGAATAAACCCTATCGTTTTGTGCCAGACATGCTTGAAGCCTATGGTATTGATGTTTATTTTGAACTGGTATTAGGTGGTGACAGCTTAGAAAAGTGCAAACCAGATCCTCTGCCATTAAATCACATTATTTCCGAATGGAATCTAGAAAAAACACAGCTTTTAATGGTTGGTGATTCTAAAAATGACATTTTTGCAGCGAAATCGGCAGGAGTTGCATCAATTGGCTTGACCTACGGCTATAACTACGGCGAAGATATTGGGCTTTGCGGCCCAGACGCCGTATTTGACCAGTTTAGAGACATTTTAACTTGGGTAAATGCCCAATCTTAATTCAAGGAGCAATAAAGCAGATGACTAAGCCCATCGTACTCAGCGGCGCACAGCCTTCAGGTGAATTGACCATAGGTAACTATATGGGCGCACTACGCCAGTGGGTGGCAATGCAAGACAGTCATGACTGCCTTTATTGTGTTGTAGATCTTCATGCTATAACGGTTAGACAAGATCCTGAAGCATTACGTACTGCTTGCTTAGATACCCTAGCGTTATACCTAGCGTGTGGTGTCGATCCAAAGAAGAGCACGGTATTCATTCAGTCTCATGTACCACAGCACACTCAACTTGGTTGGGCATTGAACTGTTACACCCAAATGGGTGAGTTGAACCGCATGACTCAGTTTAAAGATAAGTCGCAAAAGCATACGAATAACATCAATGTGGGCTTATTTGGTTACCCTGTGTTAATGGCTGCAGACATTTTACTTTATCAAGCAAATGAAATTCCGGTTGGTCAAGATCAAAAGCAGCATCTTGAATTAACTCGTGATATCGCCACTCGTTTCAATAATGCTTATGGTGAGACTTTCACAGTTCCTGAGCCGTTTATTCCGACTCATGGTGCGAAAGTGATGTCACTGCAAGATCCAACAAAGAAGATGTCAAAGTCTGATGATAACCGAAATAACGTTATTGGGTTACTTGAAGATCCTAAAAAGATCCTTAAGAAGATCAAAAAAGCTATGACTGACTCTGAAGAGCCGCCGAGAGTGAAGTTTGATGTTGAGAACAAACCAGGCGTTTCTAATCTTTTAAGTTTGATGTCAGGTGCTACTGGGCGATCTATCGAAGAACTTGAAAAAGAATTCGAAGGCAAAATGTATGGCCATTTAAAAGTTGCAACGGGTGAAGCGGTTGTTGCTATGTTAGAGCCATTACAAGAGCGTTATCGTGAAATCCGTGCCGATGAAGCTTATCTTGAACAAGTGATGAAAGAAGGTGCTGAAAAGGCAAGAGCACGTGCTGATAAAACAGTTAAAGCCGTTTACGAAAAGATTGGTTTGATTGTATAGTTTTTTTGTAGCTCACTTTGCTAAAAACTATGAAGGACAGTGCTCATAATATTCCCCTTGTTTTGTGGTACTAAAGGGGAGTTGAGTTACAGTCTTTCATAGTTTCTAGAGTGTGCTGACTTCTTACTGGTATATTTTCGTTTAATAGTTCAATAAATATTTAGTATCAAAAATTTTAATTCAAGCACAGTTATGAAGGTTGTGTGAGCTCATGCAATTCTACCTCTTCGACCGAAGCTGTTTTCGTCTGATATTCCGATGATACTTGATTAAAGTTACTTCTGCTTTGTATTTCAAGATCTTGTTGTGCCTGATCAATGTAACTCATCATCTTTTGGCTAAGATTTTCCTTTAATTGTTCAATCGTGTATTTTTTAACTGCAAATTCACAAAAGGGCTCATCTTTATCGGTAGTGAATTCCATTAGAAACTCATCTGGGCAGATTTTTATGAATGCTAAAAATAATGCACTGTCATTCCATTCACTCACAGTGCGTAATGTTATAGCCAACTTCTCTTTATATGAATCTTTTTCTATATCGGAGAAATTACACTTTGATAATGCTTTTGTGAACAATTCAGGTGTAAAGTTTTGGGCGTGTGTTAGCGAATCTAGGTATAGATTCAATGTAGACTCACTATCTATTCGTACGCAATCCAGAGCCAAGTGATTGAGAGCTTCGTCATTTATCTCAAAAATTGCAGCTAAGTAACAACCATCTTCTGAAACTTTATGACCTTCAATGAATAGTGCTGCACCTGCCAATAATAGTTTACTAATAATCAAAGGATTACCGACTTCAATAGCTTTTTTCATGCAACTTACGCCCTTTTCAAAAAAGTAATAGTTCGTTCCATTCTTAAGTAACGTATCAACTAAGCTAGCATCTTCTCTGCTTATAGCATCGAATAAGTCTTTGCCACTCTGAGTTCTGGCAGACAAGTCTTTTATCTGACAAGATAAACTAGGTAAAGAATGAATCGATTGTCCACTTACCATTAATGGTTCTACAAATAAAAAGGGTTCTAATTCAAGTGGTTCATTGCTATCAGAATCATCGTGAGCACTGCTAGAAGGTTGTGTCTTTGAGGGCGTAAATACACTTTCACATGGATGCGTCTTAAATTTTTCGGAAAGAAAATTTACAAGAGCACTTACAGGAAATTGTTCAAGAGTATTATTTAAAAGGGTATTGAATGTTGGTTCTTCACTAATTTCAAGACTACCATTACTCTTATACCTTACGTAACAGTCAACTCGATTTACAGCAAACTGAGAGTTTAGAGGTCGTTGTGAGAAAGGGGGGATAAACTGAAAATACGTTTTAATAGAAGTCGTATCAAGTGAGGTGTCATTCCGGTAATTGTATAGCTCCATGACATTCCAAGTTAAAACCTTTGATTTTGGAAAGGGATTAGAATCTGATTCTGCTTCTGTATAAAATTTGTATGCCTCTAACGGAGGAGGCGCTACTCTAGCTGTTTCCATCATTTACCTCTAATGAACCTTATGAAGGCAGTTACTTGGGAGCCAGTAGATTATATCGAATGAAAAAAAAATCTTGATTAAAGGTGTATTAAGTTTCCTTAATTGGTTACAAAAAGAATCACTTTTGGGCCAAAGGTTACTGTGTTGATACGGTAGGTGTTGATGCAGAGATGATAAGAAAATATGTGAAATATCAAGAGAAGCTTGAAAAGCAACAAGAAGGACTTGATTTTTAATGTTGAGTAGTTGGAGATAACAGTTTGCCTTCTATGAGAGCAAGCCTTATACCAATTACAGTAATTAAATACCCAGCTCAGAGCTATGTATGTGGTCGAAGTACGAGTGAAATTGATGAAGACATAGTCATGCTACGTTGAGGCAATTTGGCGAAGTAATTTGGGCACATACAAGCTCCCGAAGGGCAAAGCTAAAGGATTCCATTACTGCGTTGTAAGTTTTTGAATTATCCCGATAGTACTTCAAACTTTCGCCTTGCACTGAAATCCTTTAGCTCTCGCTGAGTGGGAAGTTAATTACTGTAATTGGTATTACAGCCCCTTCTAGGGGCAATCATAAAACCACCTTCTAAGAAGGTGGATTATTTACTAACAGTGGGCTGGATTCTTATCTTTAATGTTCGCTTAATCAGAGTGATTAATGTTTCAAAAAGTATAGATGAAATACTGATACTTATCGTTTATTTGAATGTACAGCCATTTAATGGGGGGTGACGATAAACAAGCTAAATTAACACGTATTAAGCTTCTCGTCCCAAAAAGTTAGATACTCAAGAAAGCTAATATAAGCAGATTCAAAAGCAGAATAATTGGTGTGTAGAGCATTAAATGTCTGAGTTAGAATAATACTGTTAGATTCTTGATGTATCGCAAGATTAGCAAGTCCAACACCATCGCCAAAGAGATTCGCTTCGAGTAACTGTTGATAGCATTGCATTTTTGCATCCGTTGTTACGGGTAATTCACCTACTTGTGCATAAAGATAGAACGTTTTCTCATCAAAGGCGTTTCTCAAATAAATCAAGAATTGGTTTCCCAATGTAAAGCGAACAACGCCTATTTCATCCGTTTCCAGAGTCAATTGTGGGTAGTAGCGGCTGAACTGTTGAATAAGTTCATTAAAGGTCATGGCTTAAACTTCGACTTTTTTAGGATTTTACTAAACTGTGTATTGTTAAACTCAGAGCCTTTCAATAATTGGTAAGATTCTTCTTCAAATTTTTTTAAAGATTTTGCTCCGCTAGCTAGCATTTCAATGGCTTCTTCAAAAGTATTAAATAATAACTCAACGATTGAAATCACGATGTCTACTGCTGCAGCGTCGATGACATTGCCAATCGTCAGGTGGCTATATTGATAAACGATTAAACGCTCTTTGTCTCTGAGTACAAGGTTCCCCAATTCACAATTGGTGTTAATTCTAAAAAGGTAGCGACAAACGTCCTCGGTGTGCGCTTCTTTAATTTGAAATGGGAACATAACAAAAAAACGTAGAGTAGTTACATCAATTGCCTTGCCTGCAGCTGAATTCACCATGCCCGATGATATTTGTTCTGTAATATGAAGATATAACGCTCTCTTCTTGTAGTCTTTTCCAAGGTCAATGATAAGCTGAGGAACAGGAGTATATTTATTCGGTTGTTGCAACTTGGCCTTAAGGCCACTTTTTCTAACGTAGTGTTGCAATTGGTTTAAGTTGTTAGTGTTCATCTGTTTCTGAAATCAAAGCCTTAGTTGCTGCAATGAGATAGTCTTCATTAAGCTCAAGCACTTTCAAGGTGATACTCTCAGCACTTGTATATAGTGTGTTACGAGCAGTATCCTCATTGAGTTTAAATAAGTCTAAGTTTGTTACAAACCACTCTCTACGTCTTTTTAATTGTAGTTTGTCTGCTCCTCTTTGCCGATCTATTTCTTGTTGAATGCTCCTAAGCTCACCAACTTTTAATTCATAGTCGAGTCTCTGTTGAACTTGATCTTTCGTTTGTTGTGCAAACTGTATCTTCTTTGTGATTTCAGCATCATTACCTTCTTGCTTGGCTTTATACTTTCGGTAAATGAATAATCCTACAGTAAGACTGACACCGGCAATAAACCCTGCTGCAACAATACCAGCAGCCACCCAGCCTACAGGGGTGGCGAGTGCGCCAGCGATTAATGCAGCCCCTAACACCAAACCAACTGTTGTTAAAGCCAGTACACCAATTTTAAATAGACGAGTTTTAATGTCAGATCTTAGTTTTCCTTTGGCTCGGCTAACCAAGGTTTCACCAACTTCTGTTTTATTATGAGTTTGTTGCATGTGCGCTTCGTGTTTTGATATAGCCTTTAAATCCACTCCAGCACGGGTAGCTTTATAACCGTGATAACTGGCAATAATGACATTACCTGCAGCAATCGCACCTAGCCCTGCTGGCCCAGCTGCAGCAACAACTGGCATTACAGACATTGCACTTCCTGTTGCGAGTCCTCCTATAATCGTTGCTCCAACCCCAGCTAAAGCCACAGTTCCAGTGAGTTTTAGGGTTTCTCCAGTTCTTTCTGGTACAGACATTTGGTCCCAATGTTTGCCGAGCTGATAGGCATTTGCCACAGAAATCACACCTGCACCTACGCTTAAAGCACCACCAATTGTCGCTGTTGCCGTTAAAACACCACCAGTCATTGGCATTGTATGCATACCTCCCATTGGCATATGAGGAGAATGCGTATGAGCTGCAGTTGTGTTCATTGTTTCAGAGTGTGGCATTGCCATATGAGATTGGGACATATTTGAAGAGTGAGGGGAGGCTATTGAGACCCCATGCCCCATATTCATTCCTGCTGAATGATGCATATTTGTATGATTGACCATGCCATGTTGCGTTTGAGCTTCTTGAGCATCTTTGGCGGAAAAAACAGTGACAGCCATAAGTTGCCTGCCTCTATCTGCGGCATGAGCAGGAAGCTTCCAGCGATTAGGCTTAATGTAATCTAATGCCTTACGCCAGAAATTGCGTTGGCTGCTCGGGGGTATTGAAGCAGGGGTTGAGTCAGTAAGAGCTGTATTTATCTTACTTGTCGCCATATTGGATTCCTTACTGTATTTCAGATGCATTAGCTGAAATAAAAAAATTGCTGTTGTGCTTTGTTAATGAAGACGCTATGGCTATAAAAAAGATGGTTAAAGATAGTTAATCTTTCTATTTCACAGAAAATTAAGTGGACGATATCATCGTCCACATAGATAGGGATCAGTCTTTGGTTAACTCAAATACCTTAATTACCTTTCTTACACCAGAAGTGCGGCGTGCTACATCAACAGCTAAGTCCGCTTGGTTTTCTGCAATTAAGCCCAATAAAAACACTTCGCCGTTTTCAGTTACAACTTTGATTCGAGTAATATCTAAACCGTCTTGATTCAGCATGCGGCCTTTGACTTTAGTCGTGATCCAAGTGTCATTGCTGCGTGTAGTAAAACCCGTTGGGCTGCCAATTCGTATTTGGTTATAAATCTTATCGCCAAGCTTTAACTTTGAAATGATCTGAATGGCTTTATCTCTGAGTTGAGAATTGGGCGATTGACCAACAACTAAAATTTTACGGTTTACCGTGATGACACGGATATGCGTATGCTCTTTAAGGTCTTTATGCTTATCGAGTTCGGCTGCGATTTTAAAATCAGCATTGGTATCGTCAAGCTGAGTTTTAAGGCTGCGCTCGTCATTGAGCATGACAGCGCCACCTACGGCACCTGCAACAATCAAGCCTGCACATCCCTGAAGCATTAATAAACTGGTTAAAAGCGTGATTGTCGCAAGTTTTCTCATTGTTCGTCCTGTGGGAATAGCGTCTTATCAATGTTGTCGCATAAGCAGTGAATTGCCAATAAATGGACTTCTTGAATACGAGCCGTAATACCAGAAGGAACACGGATTTCAACGTCATTTGGTCCCATTAAGCCAGCCATCGCTCCACCATCTTTACCGGTTAAAGCCACAATGGTCATATCACGACTCAATGCTGCTTCCATTGCTTTAATTACGTTTCCAGAGTTACCACTGGTGGAGATGGCTAATAGAATATCACCTGGTTGACCTAGCGCTAAAATTTGCTTTGAGAATACTTCGTCATAGCTATAGTCGTTTGCGATAGCAGTAAGCGTTGAGGTATCTGTCGTTAATGCAATTGCGGGCAGTGGTGGACGTTCTATTTCATAGCGATTTAACAGCTCTGCAGAGAAATGTTGTGCATCTCCAGCACTTCCACCGTTACCACAAGCTAGGATTTTGTTGCCGTTTAATAAGCAGTTCACCATCATTTGCGCAGCATGCTCGATGGATTCTGGTAGTGCTTCCGCTGCATCGATTTTGGTTTGAATTGATTCAGTAAAACTGTCTTTAATACGGTCTAACATGGATACATCCTTAAAAACTAAATTAACGCTATATTATCAAAGGAAACTTTAAAATGCGCCTTTAATCCATTGAATGTGACTGCCATCAATAGCAACCACATCAAATCGACACGGAGCTTGGATTCGTTTCAGTTGAAGGTAATGAGCCGTCGCTTTACGTATTCTCTGTACTTGTTTGGCTGAAACGGCATTCACAGCGCCACCAAAATTGGGGTTACTTCGGTATTTTACCTCAACAAATACCCAATGTTTCTGTTGACGCATAACAAGGTCAAGCTCACCAAAAGGAAAGCGAACGTTTTGCTCGACAAAGGTGAGCCCTTGTTGCTCTAAGTATTGTTTGGCTTGCAGCTCTCCTTGCTGACCTCTGTTCATAATGGCAGTAAATATCCTCTGCGGTATTTACCCCACTGCAACTGACGATCAATAACACCTTGTTCATTGACGGAAAGTAAACCGCTATCACCTTTATAATGGAAACCCGGGAAAGCACGCATTTGAGCCAGTTTACCCACCAACTCTAGTGCATCAACGCCCATCGCATATAAACGTTGCTGACCGTTATTCCATGTTGGCCAAAGCTTATCGACGATACGGTTATCTGGTGTATTTTGCATAAGCCATGGCGCTTCACTGATTGTCACGCCATCATATTCTGTTTTTGAGCGACGAATATCTCCATTTGGACGACTGCGGCTCGTGGTATACAGAGGAACTGGTTTAGTAAATACACTAAAGTTCACATCAATAAAAGGTTTTAATAGCGGTAAATCTCGAGCGCTGGCAATCATGTAAATCGCATCAATATCACGTCGAGAACGAAAATCCGCTTTTAATTTTCGACCGACAGCAGCTTTCATTTTTGCAATGCGAGCTTTGCTGTCTGCTACGCCCATTGCTTTTTGAACCGTGACTTTCATTTTGTCGCCACTGTCGTAAAAATGAACTTCGGCTGGTTGTTCTGTTAAACGTTGCCATTCTTCGTTGAACGCAGCTGCCATTCGGTGACCAATATTATTATTGCTGGCAAAAATCAGTGGTGTTTTAATATTCGAACGAAACATGTGCATCGCAGCGTCTACAGCTTCTTGTTGCGGCGATAATGAAAAGTAAAACTGATTTTCACTCGGGGTAAATTGCTCAACTTGATTTAAATACAGTTGAGGAACAGGGCTCGGATTTTGAGCTTGGTATTGTTTTAACTTGTTCAGGTTGCCTGGCAGCAGTGGACCAATAACAAACTCAGCACCTTCAGTTAATGCCTTTTGATAAGCCGCAATTGGGTCTGTGGCTGTATCATAAAATTCAAGTTGTACATTTCCTTCAGGCTCTTTGAGATAACGGCTTAGAATCCCCACTCTTACTGGATTGGCTATTTCACCTTTATCACCAGAAAGTGGAAGCAACACCGCAATTTTCTTTGGCGTATAAGGTTGCGTATTCAGCGCTTTTTCTAGATCAGATGGCAGTTTTAATGCTGCAGGGTGGCTTTTGTGCTGACGTTGCCAGCGTCCTAAATAGCTGATCAACTGATTTGGATCGGCACCATAATGTTTGGCGATATAAGCGAGCTGCAACCAACCTGCATTTAATGGCTCAATTGCATTTTGCGCCAACTCCGCAAGTTGATCTTGTGGGATCGGTCTCAATAAACGCCAAATATTATCGTTTACTTGATTGGCTTCTTGCGAATCTACAAATTTACTCAATAAGCTCAGCTCTGCAATTTGCATGAGCGGCTGTTGCAGCTGTTCATATAACCACGCACGGGTTTGGTGATAGTTACGCCATTGCCAAGTTGGCAGTTGCCATTGAGAAGTATATTTTAGCTGACGTAATGCTTCGCCGTATTGCTTGCGCTTCAAAAGTACTTTAGCGGATAAGTAACGGTACTGGGCTTGGATTGTCGGCGATGCGCTTAAGTTCTGAGATAAACGCTGTAAAATTTCTTCAGCGGCTTCAGTTTGATTATCATTCAAGTGTGCTTTTACGGCAAGCAACAGCAATTTGTCTTTTTGTTGTTTAGAATTGGTGTTGTTAGCCTGCTTCAAATAGCTCTGTGCCGAAAGCGTCACAGCTTCCATTGAAACCGGTTGGTTCGAGATCGGTCTATTTGGTGTCGAGTTACAAGCAAACAATAGGCAGCTGCTTAACAAGATTGGGGTAAACTTCTTCAACGTTTGGCTTTTCAACACAGATTCACTCTCTGTATGGTAGAATTCGGTTTTTGCAGTTTTTACACTGTCTCAATTGCAGATAGTTTAACCTGCTCTTATCTTTGGCGAAAGTCTGTTATTCGTATTATTGAGGACTCCATGGAACACGCAGTAGCGCTTTATATCGTGCCGACGCCTATCGGCAACCTTGAAGATCTAACCCCAAGGGCGCTTGAGGTTCTCAATCAAGTGAGCTTAATCGCATGTGAAGATACTCGTCATAGCGGTAAATTATTGAAGCACTTTGGTGTTAATACCAAAACTATCGCCATTCATGATCATAATGAGCGAGATCGTGCTGCAGGTGTTGTCGAAAAATTAAAGAATGGCGGTTCAATTGCTTTAATCTCAGATGCGGGGACGCCGTTAATTTCTGATCCTGGCTATCATTTAGTTAATTACGTTCGTGAGGCGGGATTTGATGTCATTCCTTTACCGGGTGCTTGTGCTGCAATTACTGCACTGAGTGGCTCTGGTTTGCCATCTGACCGTTTTTCGTTCGAAGGTTTTTTACCTGCGAAAGAGAAAGGCAGAACAGACAAGCTCAAAGCATTAGTCGATGATCCTCGTACTCTCATTTTTTACGAGTCACCACATCGAATTATTCAAAGCTTGCAGTCGATGTTGAATAGCTTTGGTGCTGACCGACAAATGGTTATGGCACGTGAACTTACTAAAACGTTTGAGACTTTTTTATCTGGAACGGTAGCGGAGGTGCTGAACAACGTTGAGTCTGACTCAAATCAGCAACGCGGTGAAATGGTACTGATGATTCATGGTGCAGAAACTGCGGCTCAAGATGCTTTACCTGCTGAATCTATCGAAACTCTGAAAATCCTTTGCACTGAATTGCCATTAAAGAAGGCTGCAGCTTTAACGGCACAAATTCATGGTTTAAAGAAAAATGCCCTATATAAGCATGGTTTAGAACTCGGCTTATAATTTTTTATTCCTCACCCCTCGTTTGAAACGTATGACGCAATAAGTTTGCAGCATACGTTTCAATGTCATTAGTAGTGCATCAAGCTGAAGCAAAAGATTGCAATCGGACGGAATATTAACGCACAGTGGCCTCAGGCCTTGAAAAGTGTGCTTTTAAATAGTCGATCAGTAAACGTATTTTTTTAGAGTCGGCATTTCCGGGGGGAAACACGCCAAAGACCTTAATGTCCTTCATCGTGTAATCGTCTAACACTGACACCAACGTACCGCTTTCAATTTTTGGTTTGGCATCATAAGCAGGAATACGAGCAAGTCCATGCCCACCTTCAACAAATGCGGTTCTTGCCGAAGCATTATTGGTCTGGATTGTGCCGTTCATTTCAATACTAAATGAGCGACTACCTTTGGTTAACTCAAGTGCTGATGATGTTAGCTTGTAGATTACCCATTGATGCTGATTTAAGTCCGTTGGGTGCTTAGGGAAACCAAATTTCTTAAAATAAGAAGGTGAACCACATAAGCACGTTTTAAGTGTCGACAGTTGAGTGGCTTGCAAACCTGAATCTGCCAGCGGTGCGCCACGAATTGCCAGGTCAATACCTTCTTTCATGATATTAACCACTTCATCGGTGAGCATGACGTCGAGTTCAATTTTGGGGTAGAGGCTTCTAAAATCATTGAGTGCAGGGACGATGGTTTGTAATCCGATGTTCACGGGACAAGTGATCTTAATTAATCCGACAGGCTCGTGTTTCAGGTTTTCGATTTGTTGATTTGCAGCAGAAGCTTGCTCGGCAATTGTGCGGCAATACTGATAGTAATCGTTTCCGGCCTCGGTGAGTGACAAGGTACGAGTTGAGCGATTCAGTAACTTGATGCCAAGTTGACTCTCAAGCTTTTTAATGTGGTAACTGACCACTGCTCGCGATAACCCAATGTGTTTAGCTGCACCACTGAGTGTGCCTTGTTCAATGACGTGTGAAAACACCACCATACTTTTCAATTGCTCAAAAGAAATATTCACCGATCACCTCCAAAGTTATCGTCACTTCATTGTATTAAATATTGATACAAAGATATCAATATAATCTGCATTATTCTTATTAATATACTGTTGTAGACTGTCTGACAAATAGTTACTTTAAATGATTAGAGGTCAATATGAGTGTACAGAAAGTATTAATGGTATTAACGTCTCACGATACTTTAGGTGATAGTGGAGAAAAAACAGGATTTTGGATTGAAGAATTTGCCTCACCTTATTACACATTCATTGATGCAGGCTTTGAAGTAACACTGGCTTCACCGGCTGGTGGTCAAGCGCCTATTGACCCTAAAAGTGAATTAGAAGATTTCCAAACAGCATCAACGCATCGTTTCGATAAAGATAAAACGGCGCAGCAAGCAGTGATGAATACCCATGTGTTATCAACGATCGATCAACAACAATTCGATGCTGTTTTTTATCCGGGTGGTCATGGGCCATTATGGGATCTGGCTGATAATCAAACGTCTATTGAGTTGATCGAGCAGTTTTTAGCGGCTCAAAAACCCGTTGCCGCAGTCTGCCATGCAACCGCAGCGTTATTAAACGTGAAAGACGCAAGCGGTGAGCTTGCCATTAAAGGTAAAGCGGTTTCCGGCTTTACAAACACTGAAGAGGCGGCAGTTCAGCTCACGGATATCGTACCGTTTTTATTGGAAGATGAGCTGATCAAGCGAGGCGCTGATTATCAAAAAGTGGATGATTGGAGTGCATTAGCGGTGCAAGATGGACTGATCATTTCAGGTCAAAACCCAGCCAGCTCAGAGTTAGTCGCTAAAAAACTAGTTCAACAAATTATTGCATAATCGAGGGTATCACTTTGTTAAATTTCACATTTCAAAATCCAACTAAAAGCCACTTTGGTGAAGATCAAATTAAGATGATCGCAACTGAGATCCCTGCAAATGCAAAAGTATTGCTTGTGTATGGCGGTGGTTCAATTAAGCAAAATGGCGTGTACGACCAAGTGGTAAATGCACTGTCAGAACACACTTGGTTTGAATTCTCTGGTATTGAGCCAAACCCTAAATACGACACGCTAATGAAAGCGCAGCAGTTGATTAAACAACACGATGTGGACTATTTATTAGCTGTGGGTGGTGGTTCCGTGGTTGATGGCTGTAAATTCATTGCCGCTGCGGCATTATTTAACGGTGACGACCCGTGGGACATTCTAGCAAAACAAACACCTATTACTGCTGCATTACCAATGGGGGCGGTGCTGACTCTTCCTGCAACCGGTTCTGAAAGTAATGGTAACTCAGTCGTGACTCGTGACGGTCATAAACTGCCATTCTCAAGCCCAATTGTACGTCCTCAGTTTGCGGTATTGGATCCAAAGGTGACGTTGTCACTGTCAGACCGTCAGATCAGCAACGGTGTTATCGACGCATTTGTTCACACCATTGAGCAATACCTTACTTACAGTGTTAATGCGAAAGTACAAGACCGATTTGCTGAAGGGCTGTTACAAACCTTGATAGAAGAAGGGCCTAAAGCTTTAGCTGCTCAAAGCAATGAGGACTTAGAAGTTCGTGCTAACATCATGTGGTCGGCAACCATGGCCTTGAATGGACTTATTGGCGCTGGTGTGCCACAAGATTGGTCAACCCATATGATAGGCCACGAATTAACGGGTGGCTTTGGCATCGATCACGCAAGAACTCGGTCAATCGTGCTACCTGCTGTTATGAAAGTGAAGCGCCAAGAAAAGCGTGAAAAGCTGGTTCAGTATGCTGAGCGTGTATGGCAAATTACGGATGAAGATGAAACTGTAAAAATTGATAAAGCCATTGCAAAAACAGAAGCATTCTTTAAACAAATGGACGTGCCAACTCGATTGTCTGATGTCAATATCAGTGAAAAAGATATTGATGATCTCGTGAGTATGTTAGAGCAACACGGCATGGTTGCACTGGGTGAACACAGTGACATTACTTTAGCCGTGAGCAAGCAAATTTTAGAAAAAGCATTGTAATCATCATTCATCACGCAACGCACTGAACCAAAGTGCTTTGCTCTATTCTCAGTCTTTAAGTCGAGTTACTTATGATAACAGTCCACCACTTAAATCAATCTCGTTCTAAGCGTGTTTTATGGTTATTGGAAGAGCTGAATCTTCCGTATCAATTAATTAACCATCAACGTGATCCCATTACCCAATTAGCACCTGAGAGTTTAAAAGCGATTCATCCGCTGGCGAAAGCGCCTGTCATCGTCGACGGCGATGTTACCTTGTGTGAATCAGGTGCCATTATGGAGTACATTTTAAATCAAAATGAACTCGGAGCACTTCGTCCTCAAGCGGGATCACCTGAATACTATGCGTATTTAGAATGGCTTCACTTTGCCAAAGGTTCCCTCGGCTTGCCTGTCATTTCCACTTTATTCATGCAAATGGAAACGAGAGACGGCACACAGGCCATGGATCACTATATTGGTAAAGAAGTCGCGCTGGATTTTGGTTATATCGAGACCACATTAGAGAACAAACCTTTCTTTGCTGGTGAAAACTTCACCGCAGCAGACATCATGATGACATTTACACTAGAAGTCGCACATCGAATAGGTTTACTGGAAAGTCGCCTGAATACTCAGGATTATCTCGAACGTGTGCAAAGCCGAGATGCTTATAAAAAAGCGGCGAGTTTTGGATGATTAAGTTGGTTTGATGTAAGTATTTTATGTTTTTTGTGCAGTCGGGTAATAAAGACTAATACCCGACTGCAATAAGATTTTGAGCGAGTTGTTAAAACTCGATATTTGAGAGTTGTAAATCAGGATAAACTGCTTAAATAGTCTCATTACCAGTAGGTATGAGAAATAACTTGTCATAAAGAACGCAACACATTTTTGGACATAAACGTGTTTCGGTTTCGGTTCGTAATCAAAAAAGGCTCATATTGGATTTCAAACTGCTAGGTAACCAACAGCTGAATGAGTGGTTCTAGCAGTCCTTTACCTCGTAAACCAACGTTATGTACAAACTCAAAAAATCCAAGATAAAGAGGAAGTTTC
>NZ_JAFEUN010000038.1 GCF_016900895.1 Parashewanella hymeniacidonis | reverse complement strand
TGAATATTATCACCTGTTGGGTGAATCGCTCTACGCTCACAAGCTGGTTAAAATTGCCGTTATCTGCGTTAGAACATTTGCAAGTAGATTAACTACTTGCTGCACGCTCTGCCTTGCTACCGAAAATTTTTTCTGCGCTTGAAAACGTACCCAACTGAGTTTTCTAGGATAATCCCCTGATTAAAAATTTATTACTTTTTCAAATGAACATCCATTTGAGGATATGGAATGTTAATTCCAGCTTTATCAAATTCTATTTTGATAGTTTCTAAAAGTTGGTAATTCACACTCCAATAAAAACGATCAAGAGTGCGAATAATAGTTCTATTGAAAAGTTTCAATTTTCTGTGAGTTACTGTTTAACCAACTAAAAATACTATCCATAATATTCCCTTATGAAGTTCATTCTTTATCGAAGCTATCAACGACAATAGCACCCATTGATGCCGGCATTGAAATCACTATCACTCTTTTAAAAGCCAAAACAGATTCTGTCATTAAAGGCAACTTATTGATACAGAACAGAACCAGTGCCACGATGCAAAAGGTGATTGAATATGCAACGATGATTCTCAAAATAAATAAGCTTACTCTTGAATCAACGTTGGTTTGAAACACACTTTGGTAGGTATACACTCCCAAGAAACAAATTGATATCACAAAAAGTAAGCTTAAATTTAACGTTGGCAAGGTTTCACTGAGGCGCCAAGCTTCTTCTGAAAATGAAATCGGCACAGCCAGAGCAAAAGCACCCACGCAAATTTGGATAAGATCTTCACTATTAAATGTATTTCCCAATTTAATCACCTCTAGAAATTCCTTTAGATTATTCTATTAATTTGATGTTAAAGGTAAAGCGTTATACCAAAGTGTCATGAAATCATCCGTAAGTTGCTGTTCAATTTTCAGTGCTTCATGCGTTGGACAAAATATCGTAATGGTTATTTGGTTTTTTGCCATATCCGTTGTAGATAACCGAACACTAGCTTCTGGACCAAAAATAGCAATCCCTAAACGTGACTCAATTAAACTGTTATAACGCTCTGCAACATCTTTAAAGGGCAAGCAATATTCATTGGCTCTTTTCAAAATTTGTTTTTTAAGCTCAACGAGATTGACATACTCAGGCTCTCTTGTAATGGTAAATGAATGTGCAATATAGCGTTTCATAAAGTTCAAATTGGATGTCATATTGGTCAGAAACTTATTGTTTGGGATGACTAATGTTTCACCTGTATATTCATACGACTTATTACTGACTTCAATTTCCAATAAAATAGTTGATAGCCAGTCACTCCTTACTACTTCACCGTAATGGTCACCAATTTTAATCCAATCACCAATATTGAAAGCGCGCACGGCAGCGATATAAATCGCACCAAGCAGACATTGAATATACTCTCTTGTTGCCATTACTAGCGCTACAATAAATGCGGCGACAGATAATGCAATGAATCTCAGTTCTGACAGCCAAATGAGTATTAAGCCGAAAACCATGATGAGTGTTGCAATTTTATTTACAGTATTGATTAACCTTTTAGGTAAGTGATCTTCATGAGCGGGTTTACGCCTTAGAAAAAAAACAATCAACCACCTTGAAAGCAAGATAATTAATATACAACCAAATGAAAGTAAGCTTTTACTTTGTGAAAAGTATTCAAAAAATGTAGCTAAAGACATAAAAAACCTATTTATTACTGTGTCGTGTCATTTTTCGAAAGCCACTTATCCATAGTGGAGAAAGAAAAAGGGAGAGTGCAATGACGCATAAGGCTAATTGGTAGCCTTCGTCAGAAATAATGCTGGCTTGTAACCCTAAGGCGGCTAAAACAAAACTGAATTCACCAATCTGAGACAGAAGGGCTCCTGCATACAAGCTTTGTTTCCAATCGAAGTTAGCAACCCGGAGAATACCTGCATTAATTAGTGTATTGGTAATGAGTGCTGCAAGAACCAAAAATACAACTTGCGGGATGTGTGTCGTGAAATAATCAATGTTTAATAGCAACCCAATCGATAAGAAAAAGAAAGCTAGAAAAAGCATTTTTAATGATTCCAGCGTTTTTGTGACCCATTCAGCTTCTTTTGCTGAGCCAATTAACAACCCGCCAAGAAATGCACCAAGAGCAGTAGATAATTCAAATGCTGCGGTGAGCAATGCCATACCAAAACAGATAGCTAAAGCGACGAATAATTGCAACTCATGATCTGCCTTTATCCAGCTAGCAAACGGGAGCTTGATTTGCTTTTTAAAGACGATAAAAATAAATAGCCCCGCCATCAAAACAGCACCCAGTAATTGCAACTGCCAATGGACGACTGCTTCAGAAGATGGGTTAAGCATCCCAATGATTAATATCATTGGGATAATCGCGAGATCTTGCGCTAACAAAATACCAAGAACACCTTGGCCTATTTTGCTTTTTAATTCGCCACTATCTTGTAGCAACTTTATGAGTACCGCAGTGCTACTCAAGCTAATCACAAAACCAATCAAAATTATTCTTGATAACGACCAATCAAACCATTGTCCGATAATCCAAACCGCCAGCACACTGAATAAAACCTGAAAAGCAGTGCCAAAAATGATGATTTTCCAATCAGAAATTAACTTTTTAGCATCAGTTTCCATGCCCACAAAGAAAAGCAGTAAAATAACTCCAATTGAACCCAATCGGTTAATAAAATCGATGTCATTGATAAGCTGTAAGCCAAAAGGACCAACAATAATGCCGGCAAGCAAATAGGAGATAACATGCGGTTGTTTCATGAGTCTCATGAAAATACCGATTAATAGTACAATTAAAATAACGCTAACTGTAGGCGCTAAGGCAGGATCAAGATGCATGGAAACCTCTAAAACTATTTAATCCACTTCCAGAGTCTAAATAAAACCAGCTCGATAATGGCAATAAAAAAAAGCAAACCACATAAAATCCAAAAACCATCGTTTCCTGTTTGCAGAGGAATACCGCTAACATTCATCCCTAACAGACTAGCGATGAAGGTAAGAGGTAAAAATATGGTAGAAACTAATGACATGATGAACAGGATTTTATTGTGCGTCTCTTCACGTTTTTGCATAATTGCATCTTGAAGGATTTGTAGTCGTTCACGCATGTCCGTTAATGCTTCAATGTCTCTATTTGTCGCATTATTTAACTCTCTCCATTTGGGATTAATTACTTTGGAATTTCCATTTTTTTTATCACTGAAAAACAAATAGAGTTTCTGAAAAACGTCGGCTTGTGAAAGAAGAAAGCGCTGAATATGGGAAACTTGCTTGCGTGTTGCCAGTATATCATTTGAATCAATAGCTTCCTCATCCGTCCATTTGTCATGGATATTATGAATTTTCTCATCCATTTCAACTATCTGCGCCGTGATATTGTCAACAATGGCCTCACACGTTCGATAAAAAAAATCAATTGGCGTTGTTGATTTATTCTTTACTTGAATCAGTTGAGATATAGCCGGTAAAGAATAAAGTGACAGTGAAATCAGTTGTTGCTTATCAAAGAAAAATCGAACAGAAACCATTGAAAAATCACTTTCTGATTCTTTATGAATAACCCTCAATATACAGATGACTTGGTCTGTTTCAGTAAAAACAACTCTTGGGCGAGTTAAGTCATCACACAGAATGCTAATCTGCTCATTAGTTAATTGTGTATTATATTTAAGCCACTCTTCAGTTTCAGCATCAAACTGTTCGAAATGTTGCCAGCTCATATTACTAGAGATTGATTTCAAGTCGATTTTACCTATACAAAGAAAAAAGTATATTCCCATTTCGGCTAAAGGAGTATATATTTCAAGGCGTTGTCCGAATAAATTAGATGAGGCACATTAACGAAGAAATCTAAGATATTGAGATAAGTAGCCATTTATACGTTATCTTAGATTTTATGACGCCAAGCTTTAGTTCTAATTCCTTGCTACAGCTAGGACGATGACTCATCATTGCGCCTTGCTATCCATTAAACCTGAACAGCATAATTATTGAAAACTTTATCGACTGTCACTTAGCCCACATAAATCTTGAATTCGGCGAGCAGCATTTCTTGTGACTAATGCGCCTTCATCAATGGCCAGCTTTGCCTGACTGAAATCAAACATCCCTATGTCGTTGACTCTTGGCGATAGTAAAATATCCGGTGGATCTCCAGCCATACGGCTGCGTGTGATCCTATCTTGCATGATATTGATCGATGCAGTTATTACATCTAATAAACCTGGGTGATTGTCTTTTATTGCGTTTTTATTTGATGTTAGCCAGCTCTTAAAAACATCTATTTTTCCAAGTTCAGAATCGTTAACTTGCGATGTAGGTTCTTGTTGTGTTGTTTCAAACATTGCATGCCGGCCAACGAGTTGTGTATTAAGGTCAACAGCAATGACAATATCAGCGCCCAATGCTCGGCATAATGAAACAGGAACAGGATTTACAAGGCCACCGTCTAGCAACCAACGTTCATTATGACAAACTGGGTTAAATAAACTAGGAAAAGTACAAGACGCTCTTATCGCATCAAGAATCTGCCCTTTTTTCAGCCATACTTCTTGACCTGTCCCATACTCGGTTGCAACAGCTCCGAATTTACAATCAAGTTGTTCAATATCTGAATTTATACCAAGATCATTAAAGAAATTAATGAGTTTATCTCCCTGTAATATCCCGCCAGAAAGGTTGATATCAACAAAAGAAAGTAACTCTCGCCAATTTAAGCTTGTAACCCAATTTTCAAGCTCTGCAAGGTGGCCTGTAGCATTAGCTGCACCAACAAAAGAGCCTATTGAGCTACCTGCAACAACATCAATATTTACTCCAATTGATTTTAATTCTTTTAGTACACCAATATGCGCCCAGCCTCTTGCGGCACCAGAACCTAAAGCTATTCCTATTTTCATGTTTAATTACTCAGGAAGTTAATTATCTTCGGTATGTTTTTCGATTACAGCACTGAGTTTTTGATAAACTCCCAATCCGATTATGACAAATACAGAACTTAATATTAAAAACGATGGATAAAGCAATAAGCTAATATCTTTTGTTCCTGCTTTGAAAATATATACTAATCCTTCCATACTTACTGCAATTGCAATAATAACCATTATTTTTGTAATGGTTTCTCGTGCTTCTTTGGGTTGCCTCAGCTCTTTATTCCGATATACCTCTTCTTCTAAAAGATATTTTGCAACATCTATTATTGCTATTGAAATAATAATTGAGCTAACAGATTGAAGCATTGTATAAATAAATAAGTCATTAATCTGAGAAGTGTAAAATAATCCATTAACAGCTGAGTAGAGTGACCATCCAATTATAATTAATGCCGTTAAAAAAAGAGATAAAGCTGCGAAACTATATGTAAATGTTGCAAATTTTTCAAAAAGTAATTTCATTAGTACCTACGGGTAGTAAAAACGTGGATAGATTAACTTATACACTTGATAATATAAAGCCGATAATCATAATTGTCGTTAGGGCTTTAAATTTGATATATATCTTTGATACGCCGATTGCTAATATCATTCGAGTTTAATCGATTTTTTGTTAAACCTAAAAAGATAATGAAAAATCTATTAGATTTTTTAATTTGAAATTCAAGTTGACTTTTGTAAGCCGTGGCAAGCTTTTATCCAAAAGCGTGTTTCGCTCGTTATGATATCTTTATTGCCTCACTACAAATTAGTTTTGAATATTTATGTGTAAACAATTTCTATTGAATGAATAGGCGTCATTGTTGCTTTATGCTTTGGAGTATTTAATGGAAAGTGCTATGCACGTTAAAATTCGTGGGCTTTCTGCCCACACCCGAGCAAAAAGGAAACGAAGTAACGACAGTTGTGTATGTCGATCATTCCCCAGTAAATCCCTTCTTGTATCATCCCTTGCCGCCCCAACGAAGCTAAGCGTTTTAGATAAATTTTCGAAAACCTTGCAGACTACGATGATTCCCCCATGACAAAGTTGTTATTCATCATTGGTAAAAATAACGTAAGCACAGCATGGATGTAGCACTAGATTTCGAAGTGCATGGATGCACCACCGAAAGCGTTAGGTATTTTTTATCATAATAGGAGTAACGTTTAACTTTGCGGGGCGACACAGGGAAATCCAAAGGGGAGCTTGCTGAAGAGCTCCCTTTTGAGCGGTGTGGAGTGCAACTCCACGACTTTATAAATTTCGCAGAAATTTTGCGAATAAGAAACGAGCCTGAAAGGCATCAAGCCCCTTCTTCAAACTTATCCTCAATCAACTGACAAACGGCATCCAATGCCGCTTGAGCATCATCACCTTCGGCAATCACAGAAATCGTTTTCCCCATGCCGCTTTCAAGCATCAGTAAACCTAAGATACTGGAAGCTGAAGCCGACTTATGACCTTGCTCAAGGGTAACACTCGCATCAAATGTCGCCGCCAACGTGGCAAGTTTAGTCGCAGCGCGTGCATGCAGCCCCAGCTTGTTGGCGATAACCACTTCTCGTTTAAACATCAGCAGAATCTAGCTCTCTGTGACTCGCAGAAACATTATGTTTGCCAGCAGAAAGATGACGAGCGATTTCCTCAGTAACAAAGACTGAACGGTGTTGGCCGCCTGTACAACCAATGGCAATGGTTAAGTAACTGCGGTTATTACGCTCTAATTGTGGGATCCAAGTCTCAATAAAGTTGGTGATTTGCCAAATCAGTTTATTGACTAGCGGTTGGCGCTGTAGGAATTCTTGAACGGGTAAATCAAGCCCTGTCATTGGCCTTAATTCAGGTTCCCAATGTGGGTTTGGTAAGAATCGAACATCAAACATAAAATCAGCATCATTTGGCATACCATACTTAAAGCCAAAAGATTCAACGTTAATCACTAAATCTTTTTCAACTTGCCCAAGTAAGATTTCACGAACTCGATCGCTCAACTCGTAAATATTTAAACTAGAAGTATCAATATAATGATCCATCATCTTGGAAATCGGTGCTAATAACTCACCTTCCAATTTGATCGCTTCAGGCAATGTCACGTGATGTTTCGATAACGGATGAAGGCGGCGAGTTTCACTGTAACGCTTAAGGAGTGTTTCATCGCTTGAGTTTAGGAAAAAACTGCTTATCTCGATATCATTAAGTTGTTCAAGCTGCTTTTCAAGTATCTTATCCTGCTCAGGTAAATTACGAACATCGGCACTGATTGCGACGAGCTCGTTATCCGGTTTGAGCTGAGAGATAAGATCACCAAGCAAAGGCACTGGCAAGTTATCAACACAGTAATAACCTAAATCTTCCAGCACTCGCAGTGCAACGGATTTTCCTGAGCCACTTCGACCTGAAACAATAACAAGCTTCATGCTGTGATCACCTGATACAGTTCTTCTTCGTCATGGCTTTTACGCAACTGCTTCAATGTCTGTTTGTCGCTTAACTTTTCAGCCATTGCAGAAAGCGTGCTTAAGTGTTCTTGGCATTGTTCGGATGGAACTAACAGCGCAAATAAGATATCAACAGGCTGTTTATCAATCGCTTCAAAAGCGACCGGCTGCTCACACTTAATTAAGGCGGCAATAGGTTCTTTAATACTATCGATTCGACCATGGGGTATAGCGATACCGTTGCCGATACCTGTGCTTCCCATTTTTTCGCGTTTGAGTAAGCTCTCGAAAATTTCTTGAGCCGAAAGTTCTGGATACTTAGCGGCAATAAGATCGCTGATAAGTTCGAGAACCTTCTTTTTACTGCCTGGAGTTGCACAGGTAGTGCACTCCGGCTTTAAAATGATGCGTAATTCCATCGTCAATGTTTGATCAACTTTTCTTTGTGTTTAATCACTTGGCGATTAATTTTATCAATTAATATATCAATCGCTGCATACATATCATTATGCTGTGATTTTGCGTATGCCTCTGTACCATTCATTGTAATTCTGGCCTCGGCGGTTTGTTTTGAACGCTCTACGTTCAACACGACGCGCACATTATTGATCTGTTCTATTCGACGTTCAAGTTTTGCAAATTTTGTGTTCACATATTCTTTTAACGACTCGGTAATCTCGACTTGTTGTCCCGTGATTTCTACCTGCATCTCCTATGCCTCCCAGTGTTAGTTGAATCTCTGTGTTTTATAAACTTTTTCTCTGATTTGATGGTGGGATCATCATTGCTTCACGATACTTAGCAATCGTTCTACGTGCGACATTAATCCCTTGTTCGTTCAGTAATTGTGCCATTTTGTTATCACTCAATGGCTTCTTAGTATTTTCGGCATCCACTAATTTTTTAATGAAAGCACGAATAGCCGTTGATGAACATTCGCCACCATCATCTGTGCCTACATGACTAGAGAAGAAATACTTAAGCTCATATATTCCTCTCGGAGTATGCATGTATTTTTTCGATGTCACCCTCGAAATGGTCGATTCGTGCATTTCTAATTCTTCAGCAATGTCATTGAGCACCATCGCTTTCATGGCTTCAGGACCATATTCAAAAAAGCCCTGCTGTTTTTTAACGATCTCGTTACACACCCTCAAAATCGTATCATTACGACTTTCTAGACTTTTAATAAACCACTTTGCTTCTTGCAAATGACCACGAACAAACTGGCCATCTGCCTTGTTTCTTGCCCCTTTGGCCATAGCGGCATAATGCTGATTCACATTAATCTTAGGCTGCGTATTAGGGTTTAATTCTACTGACCAACGACCATTTTTCTTCATTACTGATACATCAGGCGTAATGTATTCATCTTCTTTTTGGCCTACAGACAATCCCGGTCTTGGATCTAAACTTTGAACCAAACTTATCGCTTCTTTCAGCTGCGGCTCTTTAAGCTTAGTTTTTCTCATCAAAGTGCGAAAGTCACGAGTGGCAATTAATGGTAAATATTCTAATACCATTAACTTTGTCTGAGCTAAATAAGGTGTATTTGCGTCCATTTGTGACAGCTGAATATGTAAGCAATCGCCGACATCACGTGCGGCAACGCCTACTGGATCAAAGTGTTGTACACGTTTTAGTACAGCTTCAACTTCATCGAGTTCAATTGCAGGGTCACCTAGGGCAATAAGAATATCTTCTGTAGTCTGAGTGAGATAACCCCGTTCATCTATGGCTTCAATGATGGCCGTTGCAATGGCAAAATCGGTATCAGAAAATGGGGTTAGATTTTTTTGCCATTCAAGGTGCTCATATAAGCCATGGCTGGTTTCACCTTGAAATGACATTTCATCATCAGGCATTAAAGCACCTGAACTTGAATTGGGGGCTGCGGTATAAACTTCGTCCCATGTAGTATCAACAGGAAGTTCGTCAGGCATTGAGTCTTGAGTCATTGTTTCTGACGTTTCGACTGCTGCGTCTTCAACCGGAGATTCGGGAGCTTCACCTTTTGCTTCCGATTGCAGCTGTTGTTCTTTTATCGACTCTAATGATTCGAATTGCTCGTCTTCCATCTCTAATAATGGATTAGACTCTAAAGCTTGCTGAATTTCTTGTTGTAGCTCTAACGTCGAAAGCTGGAGCAAGCGAATGGCTTGCTGAAGCTGTGGCGTCATGGTTAGGCTTTGACCCATCCTGAGCTGAAGTGACGCTTTCATGTTACCGCTATTCCCTTTTTGTTCTTGTTACGGCTTCAATGCCGCTCACTATAACGTGAATTGCTCCCCTAAGTACACTTCCCTTACGTGTTTGTTGTCTAAGATCTCGCTCGGGGCACCTTCTGCAATTAAGTCACCATGGCTTACAATGTAAGCATGCTCACACACATCCAGTGTTTCACGGACGTTATGGTCGGTGATCAATACACCCAAGCCTCTTTCACGTAATTGCTCGATAATCTTCTTAATATCGATAACGGAAATGGGATCTACACCGGCAAATGGTTCATCTAAAAGAATAAACTGTGGATTCGCCGCTAATGCACGGGCAATCTCAACTCGACGACGTTCACCACCTGATAATGACATACCTAAATTGTCACGAATATGGGTGATATGGAATTCTTCAAGTAGATGTTCAAGCTGCTCTTCACGCTCATCTTTAGAGAGCTCTTTACGAGTCTGCAATACTGCCATGATGTTATCGTACACGGATAGCTTTCTGAAAATACTGGCTTCTTGAGGCAGATAACCAATGCCTTTTCTCGCGCGTAGATGCATAGGGTCAAGCGTAAGATCGTCGTTATCAATAAAGATCTGACCCTTATCGCTTTTGACTAGCCCAACAACCATATAAAAAGTCGTCGTTTTACCCGCACCGTTAGGTCCCAGCAAGCCAACAATTTGCCCAGTCTTAACTGTCAGGCTAACATCTTTAACAACTTGCCGACTCTTATAGCTTTTGGCTAAATGTTTCGCGGTGAGTGTTTTTTGGTTCATTGTTTTTTCTCGGCCGACTTCTTAGATGATGTTTCTTTTTTGTTTAAGCTGTCTTGGTAAGTTTCTGCTGGAATGATGGTTTGCACTCGGCCTTTATCTTTACCGTTAGCGCTGCCCTCAGCTTCGACATGCTGGTTTTCAACATTATAGCGAATAAGATTAGCGTGCATTTTAATGCCACCCACATCTAAATGCGCATCACCGCTTAATACTAAGTCACCGGTTTTCTGTTCGTATGCAATCTTAGTCGCACTCGCAATACCTAACTTCCCATCATCTAAAACTTGACTGAATTTGGCAGGCTTACCTGTTGCAATAAATTGCCCATTACCCGTTTTTTTATCTTTGGTTGCACTCATGTCGTCTGCGGTAATCTTAATTGAACCCTGAATGATCAATACATTGCCGCTGTATACCACTTGGTTTTTCTTTATGTCACCTTGAGAGGCGTCAGCACTAATGTTTACGGGTTGTTTCAAATCATCGAGTTTTGCAATCGCAGCTGAACTACTTGCAATGAGCAACGAAAAAATAATAATGTTACTTAATTTCATAAGTTCCTGTTACCTGACTTTTTAAGCGCACCGTTTCCTGATTAAAATCAGCATATAACCCACGGCCTTGGCTATTAAATCCGTTACCTTTAATGTAAACCATTTCATCTGACTGCATGGTCTTAGTTTTTAAATCCATCTGCAAATGCTTGGTTATCACACTTTGAAGTGGTTCTTGTTTATTGACCGCTTTTAACTCAACTGAGTCATCTAGATAAACTTTGCCCAGCATCTTTTGCAGGCGACCTTGCTCTGCTGTTATTCGCCATGGGGAATGAATATCATCACCATAAATGAGATAAACCGGCTTTGAAAAGAGTGTTAAATCTTTATCTTGGTAGTGTTCCATATGCTCAGCGGTCACTCGACTGCTTAATTGTCCTTTTTCATCATAAGCAACACTGTCTAACTGAGTCGCAGTGTAATCAGGCAACTCTATCTTTGAAGTCACTTGTTGCTTTTGCCCTTGTTTCACTTGTACCTGCCAGTACAAGTACAAAGCCGTACTGAAAAAGATAACAATGGCAATCGTTACTCGATTCATACACTCATACCTTGAGCAGACTCAAATAAACCTTGGCTTTGTAAAATTAAATCTGATAATTCTCGCACCGCGCCGTATCCGCCTTGCGTATAAGTAACCATATCAACGTGTTGGCGAACATAAGGATGACCATCTGCTACACACACGGAAAAGCCGACTTGTTTCATTACAGGCAAATCCACCATGTCATCACCAATATACGCGACTTGCTGTGGCTTAAGGTTCAACTGTTCAAGTAATTCTTGATAAGCGATAACTTTATCATCAACACCTTGGTAGACTTTAGTAACTCCAAGGGCTGTCATACGATTCTCAAGCAATTGCGATTTACGTCCCGTAATCACAGCTAATTCAAAACCCGCATTTAACAATGATTTTACGCCAAAACCATCACGGGTATGGAATGCTTTTAACTCTTCGCCACTGTTACTGAGATAAATTCGGCCATCAGAAAACACACCGTCAACATCAAAAATCACTAATTTGATTTGTGAGGCTTTATCCCAATTTTGCTGCGAAACTGGACCATATAAACTTTGCTTTACTGCTTCAGTCACCTTAAATGACTCCTGATTTAACCATATCTAACATATTCAATGCACCAACCGGACATTGTGCGTCATCTACTACTATGAGTCCATTGATGTTTTTTTGTTCCATAATTTTTAGTGCTTCTGCCGCTAAAATATTTTCGTGGACAGTAATACAGTTCGCCGTCATGACTTCAGAAATCGTTGCGGACGCTAAATCGACTTTGGCATCAATTACTCGTCTTAAATCACCATCGGTAAAAATACCTAACAGTTTATTTTCATCATCAATAACCGCCGCCATCCCCAAACTCTTACGGGAAATTTCATATAATGCTTCGGTGATGATCATATCTTTGCTAACCAATGGTAGTTGATCACCTTTGTGCATGACGTCCTCAACTTTAAGAAGCAACTTACGCCCTAAGCTTCCCCCTGGATGCGATAAGGCAAAATCATCAGCCGTAAAGCCACGAGCCTGTAATAGAGCAACGGCTAATGCGTCCCCAATCACTAACGTTGCAGTCGTACTTGAGGTCGGCGCTAATCCAAGTGGACAAGCTTCTTCTGGTAAACCAATGCAAAGATGAACTTGTGCATTGACTGCCATCGTCGATTTCGGCTTACCGGTCATTGAGATTAAAGGTAAACCCAGACGTTTAATCACTGGAAATAGAGTCAGAATCTCACTTGATTCACCCGAGTTAGAAATGGCGATCACGACATCATTATCGGACAATACACCTAAATCACCGTGACTGGCTTCTCCTGGATGCACAAATACCGCTGGCGTGCCTGTGCTGGCCAATGTCGCTGCAATTTTATTGCCGATATGACCAGACTTGCCCATCCCCATAACAATGACCTTGCCCTTGCATTCGAGGATTAAGTCACAGACGGCAGTAAACGCATCAGAATCTACATATTGATATAAATTCTCAAGTGCGCTTTTTTCAATATCAATGACTTGTTTACCCCAACTACGGAGTTGTTTGCTATCGGCCATATTCATCTCTTTGATATTACAACGACTTAGTGTTCCAGTTTTCATTTGCGAAAAACAGAAACAATAACATAACGGAATCTTTTCAATTATGCGCATTTTCGCTGGTATTGGATTAAATTGAAAGAGCTAGAACAGAAATCTCATTTTTGAGTTTGAACTTTTACTCAAATTTGTCATTCAAACTGTAAGTTACTGTGTCGATTGTATTGTAGATTTCTGGACATTTACGTACAATCGTTGTTCTTTGCTCACAAACTAATTTGTTGAGCTAACTTGTTGATATGTTAAGGCTCTGCATGGAGAAAAAGGCGCAAACGCTGGTCGAAGTCCGCAATATGAGTTTCAGTCGAGGCCGTCGAAGAATTTTCGATAACCTGAACCTCAGCATCCCTAAAGGTAAAGTTACTGCCATAATGGGACCAAGCGGAATCGGTAAAACCACGTTATTAAAGTTGATGGGTGGACAGCTTACACCAGACTCAGGACAGGTACTTTTTGATGGCGAAGATATCCATCAAGCTACTCGCAGTCACTTATTTCAATTAAGACAACGTATGAGTATGTTGTTTCAAAGTGGTGCGTTATTCACCGATATGAATGTGAATGACAATGTTGCTTTTGCTTTAAGGGAACACTCTAAACTGCCTGAAGTGCTGATTGATAAGATTGTTGCAATGAAACTTGAAGCTGTTGGTTTGAGAGGCGCAGGTAAATTAATGCCAAACGAGCTCTCTGGCGGCATGCAACGCCGTGCAGCCTTAGCAAGAGCGATTGCCCTTGAACCAGAGCTAGTGATGTATGACGAGCCTTTTGCCGGACAAGACCCAATTGCGATGGGTGTTTTGGTTAAGCTCATTAAAGAGCTTTCAGACTCACTTAACTTAACGTCTGTTGTAGTTTCTCACGATGTTGACGAAGTGCTCAGTATTGCCGATTACGTTTACGTTGTTGCAGACAAAACAGTGATCGCAGAGGGTACACCTGAATCCCTACGAGACTCGGACAACCCACAATTAAGACAGTTTATGGGGGGGGAGCCAGACGGTCCAGTACCATTCCACTTCCCTGCAACAGATTACAAAAAGGAGTTACTCGGTGAGTCTATCTGATTCAATCGCTGACTTTGGAAAAAATGCATTGGGCGTTGTCTCTGGCTTTGGTCGTGCAGGCCTTATGCTGTGGGGGGCACTGGTCAATGTACCGAGGTTCCGTAAGGGTACACCACTTCTGATAAAACAGCTTTATGTTGTCGGCGTTCAGTCTCTCAGTATTATTACCATTTCAGGTTTATTCATTGGGATGGTACTAGCGCTACAAGGCTTTATTATTCTTGTTGACTTTGGTACCGAAGAAAGTCTTGGTCCAATGGTTGCGCTCAGCTTACTTCGTGAATTAGGCCCTGTAGTGACTGCACTACTTTTTGCCGGGCGTGCTGGTTCTGCATTAACGGCTGAAATTGGTTTAATGAAAAGCACCGAACAGCTATCAAGTTTAGAAATGATGGCGATCGATCCGCTAAGACAAGTGATAGCACCTCGTTTTTGGGCCGGTGTGATCAGTATGCCGCTATTGGCGATGATTTTCTCTGCCATCGGTATATATGGTGGATATCTTGTAGGCGTTGAATGGAAAGGCATTGATGACGGTGCGTTTTGGTCAATATTGCAAGCCTCTGTTGAATGGCGCCAAGACATCGTCAATTGTTTAATTAAAAGTGTTGTGTTTGCGATTGTAGTCACTTGGATTGCCTTGTATCGAGGTTACCAAGTTGTTCCTAATCCAGAAGGAATAAGCCGAGCGACAACTCAAACCGTTGTACAAGCCAGCTTAGCTGTACTTGCACTAGACTTCTTACTGACCGCACTGATGTTCGGCAGTTGATCTTAAAAAGATTAATGGAATTTACGTTATTATGTTGACACGAAAAATTGAATTTTTAGTCGGATTATTTTTACTCGCTGGTATTAGTGCTTTTTTGGTATTGGTTTTCAATGTAGCCAATATCAAAGTCAGTAATGACAGTGACACATACACCCTTACTGCTCACTTCACTAATGTTGGCGGCTTAAAAGTACGCTCTCCAGTGAAAGTCGGCGGCGTTGTTGTCGGTCGTGTTAGTGATATCACTTTAGATCCGCAGCAGCTTAACGCATTAGTGACACTGAAAGTGGAAAAACGGTATACCCAATTTCCAGAGTCAAGCAGTCTTGCGATTCAAACTTCTGGTTTGCTGGGTGAACAGTATTTAGCACTGACGCCAGGGTTTGCACTTGATGATGATACAACCATGCTTAAAAATGGTGACAAAATCGAAGACACTCACTCTGCATTAGTATTAGAAGACCTTATCGGTCAGTTCTTATACAGCGTTGGCGACAAGAAAGGTAAGTAGAGGTAAACATGTTTAAATTATTTTCAAAAGTATTCACTGTAGTACTACTTTGCTTTACTGCAAACACAGTTTATGCCGCAATTGATGTATCAAATCCTTACACTATGATCGAACAAGTGGCAAAAAAAACCTTTGATCGTTTTGATGCCGACCAAGCTAAAATTAAGGCGAATCCTAATTACTTAAAAACAGTAATTACTGAAGAGTTATTACCGCATGTTGATTATAAATATGCTTCTTTAAAAGTGTTAGGCAGCAACGCTCGACAGCTAAGCCAGACGATTAAACCTAGAGATAAATTCATTGCAAAACTTAATGAATTTACTGATTCATTTAAAGGTTACATGGTCAGTACTTATGCGTCTGCGTTTACCGAATACAGTCATCAGAAAGTTGAGTTTCCTCCTGCGAAAAAACTCACTGACAGTAAATTTGTAACGGTGCCCGTCCGAGTCATCGAGCCAGGCCGCCCACCGATTAAGTTGGCTTTTAAAGTTCGTCGCCAGAAGGATAATACCTGGAAAGTTTACGATTTAGTGGCTGAAGGCGTGAGTTTGATTCAATCTAAACAGTCAGAAATTGGTGGTTTAATCCAACGTGAAGGCATTGATAACGTGATAAAAATGCTGGATAAAAAAGCCACTGCTGATGTTTCGAAAAAATCTGAGAAATAATAATGGCTCAATACCAACATCAACAACAGACTTGTACGCTTACAGGAAAACTATCCCGCCAAGAGGTCATTGAACTTTGGCCTCAGCAACAAGCGATTTTAAGCGATCAAATTACGGCTATAGATCTATCTAGACTAGATTATGTCGATAGTTCTGGCGTTGCGTTTTTATTTCATTTAATTGAAGCTGGCAATAAAAATGGTCGTACTGTTAATTTGATTAATCCATCTAAGCAGTTGCAACCTTTAATCGCTCTGTATAATCTGCAATCATTTTTTAGCTAAGGTAGTACCCATGGAACCACAACAAATCGAAGAGTTATTAAAGTCAAAGCTTGAATTAGATGAAGTCAAGGTGACTCAAGACGGTACTCATTATAAAGTGATTGCTATCGCTGAATTCTTTGATGGTTTATCACCAGTAAAAAGACAACAAGCCATTTATGCGCCGCTTACTGAGCAAATTGCTAGTGGTGCACTGCACGCATTAACGATCAAAACTTTTACTCCAGAGCAGTGGAAGAAAGAAAAAATCTTCAACATGTAATTTGATCGCCACTCATTCCCAACTAGAGAGTTACCGTGGATAAACTGAGTATTCAAACTAGCCAGCCACTTGCTGGCAATGTCGTTATTTCAGGTGCAAAAAATGCCGCCTTGCCAATTTTGATGGCCGGAATTTTACCTGAGACAGATTTTCTTGTGTCTAACGTCCCTGAGCTACGTGATGTCCGCACCAGTTGTAAGTTATTGCAATGTTTAGGTGCTGAGGTTACTGAGCTGGATAAAGGCCTGTATCGGATTTCGACTAAAAACCTAAACCACTTCTGCGCCCCGTATGAACTGGTTAAAACCATGCGCGCCTCAATTTTGATATTAGGCCCTCTTCTTGCGCGCTATGGTAAAGCAGACGTATCACTGCCGGGTGGTTGTGCCATTGGTGCACGTCCAGTTAACCTTCACCTTCATGGACTAGAGCAAATGGGTGCTCACATTGAAGTCGAAGAAGGTTACATTAAAGCTCGTGTTGATGGCCGTTTGAAAGGCGCACATATTCTGATGGATATGGTGAGTGTTGGTGCAACCGAAAACTTGCTGATGGCTGCCGTATTAGCGGATGGTACAACGGTTATTGAGAACGCAGCCCGAGAGCCTGAAGTTGTCGATTTAGCCAACTGCCTCATTGCGATGGGTGCGAAAATCTCCGGTGTCGGCACAGCGACGTTGACCATCGAGGGTGTTGAGAAACTGAACGGTTGTGATTATCGAGTAATGCCAGATCGCATCGAAACGGGAAGCTTTTTAGTCGCTGCGGCGATTACCCGTGGTCGTATCCGTTGTTTAGATGCGGATCCCCATTCTCTAGAATCAGTATTAATGAAACTAGAAGAAGCAGGTGCAGAGATCACGAAAGGCAACGATTGGATTGAGCTAGATATGCATGGGAAACGCCCGAAAGCAGTAAACATTAAAACGGCAGTGTACCCCGGTTTTCCAACCGATATGCAAGCTCAGTTTTGTGTGCTCAACTGTTTAGCTGAAGGCAGTGCAAACGTTATTGAAACTATTTTCGAAAACCGCTTTATGCACGTACCAGAATTAATGCGCATGGGTGCAGATATGGAACTCGAAGGCCATACTTGCATCATTCATGGTAAAGAGCAGTTGAAGGGCGCACCGGTAATGGCTACTGACTTGCGTGCATCAGCAAGTCTGGTTATTGCAGGGTTAAAAGCCGAAGGTACAACTACGGTTGACCGTATTTATCACCTTGATCGTGGCTATGAGCACATCGAAGATAAGTTCCGTGGTCTTGGTGGTGATGTAAGCCGCATAGTCTAATCCTTTATTGATGCAAACTTATTAAAAGGGAAGTGATAAACCGCTTCCCTTTTTGATCTTTGTTCTGTCATAAGTATATATTTTTAAAGCCTTTCACCTCAATGCCCTAATCCTTTATTGTGCTGCTACACTTTTATTCAATGTCATGTTGAATGTTATTGCTATGAATCGATTTGATTGGTGTGTTGTTGGCGCAGGGCCTGCCGGTATTTCTGCAATAGGTAAGCTGCTTGATGAAGGCGTGTCTACTAAAAAGATAGCTTGGATTGATCCTTTATTTAACGTTGGGGATTTAGGCAGTAAATGGCAACGAGTCCACGGAAACACCAAGGTGAAATATCTCAAACTTTTCCTGTCTCATTGCAACAGCTTTGATATAGCTGAAGCACCACGTTTTAAACTTTATTCCCTAAATGAGCATAAAGCTTGTTTACTTGCTGATATTGTTGAGCCTTTGGCTTGGATAACGCAACGCTTTATTAAGCGAGTGAACCCATTTACTGACACTGTTCACTCGCTTTCTCATAATAATCATCACTGGTATTTAGAATTGGCGAAACAAACTATCGTAGCCAATCAAGTTATCTTAGCCACAGGCTCAATCCCTAAAACCTTACCATCAAACAAGCCTGTTATTCCTTTAGACGTTGCAATGAATGATGAGAAACTAGCACAGCTTGACTTAAGCCAACAGACTATCGGCGTATACGGCTCCTCACATTCTGCAATTGTCGTCATGAAAAACTTGTTAGACGGTAAGGTGAAAAAAGTCGTTAATTTTTATCGGCAACCAATAAAATACGCTTTGTTCTTCGATGAGTTTATATTATTTGATAACACGGGTTTAAAGGATTATGCCGCAGATTGGGCCAGAGAGCATATTGATGGTCAATGGCCTGATCGTCTCGAGAGAGTGCACTGTGCGAGTGATGATAAAGACCAAAAACTGGAACAATGCGATTCCGTAATATTCTGTATTGGTTTTGAGAAGCGTGATCAAATCAAACTGTCACCCTATAAGCACAGCCTTCCATATAATGAGGGCAATGGTATTATTGCTCCCGGTTTATTCGGATTAGGTATTGCATATCCGTGTCGAGTGACTGACCCATTCGGCAATGTTGAGCATAATGTCGGCCTGAACAAGTTTATGTGCCATTTAGATCATGTTTTGCCGATTTGGTTGCAATATAAAGCCTAGGGCGTGTTCTTAAATTAGTCGCTAAGATTTAAATTTTGTAACTCGCTCAAATCCAATTCTTGTGTTGGGGAAGCTCTTGAGATTAATTCACCATTCTCTTCTCGAGACCTCTGATCACTTTTTTCACGCTCAACCACTTCAGTGACTTCAGGACCATCTGTTCTATTCGCTAAAAATTCCGTAGCATCAAATGTGCTGTCCAAATCATCAGCAACAGAAATCGGCGCTAAGGCTTGTAGTTTTGAGCTGCTCGCTTTCGCTTTATGAGCGGGTGTAGCTGGAGGAGAGCCAACCCTTTGATCAAATTCGAAACTGGGGTCATTCATCTCCGATACGGTTGTAGCCTCTGCAACCGTTTGTCGTTCGGTTCGATCTGCTACCCTGAGTTCTGAGTTACTTGCTAAAGTACCTTGTCGTAGTGATGTTGCTGTGTTTGCGTTTCCAACCAGAGATACCTGTTGCTCAGGCTCATTACTTTCCGCACTTGTTAATCGACTTCTCGAAGTATATGGCCCATGTTGTCTTCTTGGGTTCGGAGGCGGAGAAGGAGGAAAAATCCCCATCGATGGAATCATCAGTACATTTACAAACTTATCCAACGTTGCTTTTGTATTTTGAAGCTTTGTTGTCAACATATTTTGCTCGAGTGCGATTTGTTCCTGTCTGGAAAACAGTTGTTGCATATCGACTAAATACTGTTGATAACGTACTTCCATTTCTTCTTTTACACGTTCTTGCTCACAACTATTGTTTGTCAGTTGCATACTGATATCAGAGATATTTTGATGAAATTCATCAACTTTACATCTAATCCAATGATTCCTATCAGGCACAGTTGTACAAGCTTGTTGTAACGATTGCCCTTGAGGGATATCACTTTCACACATAACTTGACCAACATTCGAATAAGTAGGTACAGGTCTATACGGTAATGAAGTCTGCCTCATAACACTCGTTCCGTGCTGAGTTTGAAATTGTGGTGGTACAGGTGAACTACTCAAACTTTGAGAGAATGGTACGGGTGATACGCTGTGACTTCGATAACCATTTGGAATCGGTGATACACTTCCATAACTTGAGGCGTAAGGCGATACTCTTCCATTTTCATCATGACCATGAAAATGACTTTGCGCTGTATGATGTGGACTTACCTGAGTGTGTGTTGGTTGCTGGTAATGATAAGGAAATTGCTGTGTGTACATCATACTGGTTTGCTGAAATTGATTTGCTGGTGCTACTTGATGAGCCTGTGCATTTCCTCCTTGGGGAACTTGCTCATATGATTGCGCTTGAGGCGGATGTCCTGATATTGGATGATTGTTCATACTCATAACAAGTATACTTTGCTATTAGAATTGTTCAGAAATATTTATCAAACATATCAGCAGAAAGCTTGTTAAAGATGATTCACCTAACGTTCATATATCAAAAGGCCCCACAATTCATGTAGGGCCTTTTTAATTTAATAACAATTCAGTAAATTAAACCGCTGATTGAAAAATCACTTCTTCCGCTTTATCGGTATAGTGCTTAATCTCATTGAAGTTCAAGTAGCGATAAGTATCAGCTGCTGTCGCATCCAATTCTTTCGCATATTCTTGATACTCAGCAGGTGATGGCAGACGACCTAGAAGTGCTGCTACCGCGGCAAGTTCCGCTGATGCTAAGTATACGTTCGCACCAGTACCTAGACGATTCGGGAAGTTACGCGTTGATGTTGACACAACCGTAGAATTCTCTGCAACACGTGCTTGGTTACCCATACACAATGAACAGCCTGGCGTTTCGATACGCGCACTTACGCGGCCGAAGATACCGTAGTAACCTTCTTGAGTAAGCTGATCTTTATCCATCTTAGTTGGCGGTGCAATCCATAGACGAGTAGGCAATGATGTTGCGAATTTATCCAACATCTTGCCCAGTGCACGGAAGTGACCGATGTTGGTCATACAAGAACCAACGAATACTTCTTCAATCTTAGTATCTTTAACTTCAGAAAGTAGAACTGCATCATCTGGATCGTTTGGTGCACAAAGAATTGGTTCTTTGATGTCATTCAAATCAATTTCGATAATTTCTGCGTATTCAGCGTCTGAATCGGCTTCCATCAATTCTGGGTTAGCAATCCACTCTTCCATTGCAGTGATACGACGCTCGATAGTACGGCGATCACCATAACCTTCTGAGATCATCCACTTAAGCATCACGATGTTCGAGTTCAAGTACTCGATGATCGGCGCTTTATCCAGCTTGATGGTACAACCTGCAGCACTTCGTTCAGCAGACGCATCAGACAATTCAAATGCTTGCTCAACCTTAAGATGCTCAAGACCTTCAATCTCTAATACACGACCAGAGAATTCATTGATCTTGCCAGCTTTCTCAACGGTCAATAGACCCATTTGAATCGCTTTGTGTGGAATTGCGTGTACCAAGTCACGAAGCGTGATACCAGGCTGCATTTCACCTTTAAAGCGAACAAGGATTGATTCAGGCATATCCAATGGCATAACACCAGTAGCCGCCGCAAATGCAACCAAACCAGAACCCGCTGGGAATGAAATACCGATTGGGAAACGAGTATGCGAGTCACCACCTGTACCTACAGTATCAGGCAGAAGCATGCGGTTTAACCAAGAGTGAATTACACCATCACCTGGACGCAACGACACACCACCACGATTCATAATGAAATCAGGTAATGTGTGGTGCGTATTTACGTCAACTGGCTTAGGGTAAGCTGAAGTATGACAGAAAGACTGCATCGTCAAATCGGCACTGAAACCAAGACAAGCTAAGTCTTTTAGCTCATCACGGGTCATTGGGCCTGTGGTATCTTGCGAGCCTACAGACGTCATCTTAGGTTCACAGTATTGGCCAGGGCGAACACCCGTTACGCCACATGCTTTACCGACCATTTTTTGCGCCAGTGTATAGCCTTTACCAGTATCAGCAACATCTTGCGGACGAACAAAAATTTCAGAAGCTTCAAGACCTAGCGTTTCACGAGCACGGTCAGTCAAACCACGACCAATGATCAATGGGATACGACCACCAGCACGCACTTCATCAAGCAATACGTCTGTTTTTAGTGCGAATTCAGAAATCACTTCATCGCTATCATGACGCTTAACCTTACCTTCGTATGGATATACGTCGATAACGTCATTCATGTTCATTTTGCTAACGTCTAGCTCGATTGGCAGTGCACCTGCATCTTCCATGGTATTGAAGAAAATCGGTGCGATTTTACCACCAAAGCAAAAACCACCCGCACGCTTATTTGGAACATTAGGGATATCATCACCCATGAACCACAATACTGAGTTAGTCGCAGACTTACGTGAAGAACCGGTACCAACAACATCACCCACATACACTAATGGGAAACCGTCTTGCTTCATTGATTCAATTTCTTTAATTGGACCAGTAACGCCAGCGTCATCAGGTACAATACCTTCACGAGCGTTTTTGAGCATGGCTAATGCGTGTAATGGGATGTCTGGACGTGACCAAGCGTCAGGTGCTGGTGATAAGTCATCCGTATTGGTTTCGCCAAGAACCTTGAATACGCGAAGACTGATTTTATCGGCCAGTTTTGGCTTAGACGTATACCAATCTGCATTCGCCCATGATTCAACCACTTGTTTTGCAAATGCATTACCTGCATTCATTTTTTCAACAACGTCATGGTATGCATCAAACATTAATAACGTATGTGAAAGTGCTTCAACAGCAAGCGGAGCAAGTGCATTATCATCAAGCTGTGCAATTAACGGCTCAATGTTATAACCGCCTTGCATGGTGCCTAATAATTTAATGGCATGTTCTTTTGAGATAATTGGAGAATTACTTTCTCCCTTTGCCAAAGCATCTAAGAAACCCGCTTTAACATAAGCCGCTTCATCAACACCTGGTGGAATACGGTTTTCGAATAGATCTAGAATGAATTCTTCTTCACCAGCTGGCGGATTTTTTAACAATTCTACCAAATCAGCAACTTGCTGGGCATCTAATGGCTTAGGGACAATACCCTGCGCCGCACGTTCTTCAACGTGTTTACGATATGCTTCTAGCACGGCAACATTCCTCTTTTATTCGCACGAAAACATGCTTTATTAACTGCACTGCGTTCCGACAGCACGCTCACAATCTAATTTTTAGGGTCAATATTATACTACAGGTTTGAAAAAGTATGAATCAGGTCACACTCTTACACCATTAAAATTAGCAAATTTAATCATAAAACTTCGAATCTTTATATTAGATCAAAGTCGAATGGTATTTTTTCTGCTTTAGGGTTTGTACATCGTTTATACTCGACCAGCGATATTCCCTCGCATTGCCAAAATTGGAGTTGTTATGTTGTCACTTGCATTAAAGGCAGTAATTTTCGACATGGATGGCGTTTTAATTGATTCAGAGCCCGTATGGCAACAATCAGAACTTGACGTATTTTCCTCACTCGGCCTGCCAATCAGCTATCAAGATACTCTGCAAACTACCGGGTTAAGAGTCGATCAATTAGTCGAATACTGGTATCAACGATATCCATGGGAAAATTATGATAACGCTGAAACAGCGACTCAAATCGTCAATGGCGTTATTGAATTCATTCAAACTGACGCAAAACCGATGCGGGGTGTCATTGAAGCTTTACAAATTTGTCAACAACAAGGCTATCGTATTGGACTTGCAACCTCTTCGTCCATGAGTTTGGTTGATGCGGTATTGGACAAATTTGAAATTAGACATTTTTTTCAGGCCATAGAGTCTGCTGAACATTTGAAGTATGGCAAACCACATCCAGAAGTTTATTTAAACTGCGCAACTCGCTTAGGTGTCGCTCCCAGTGAATGTATTGCCATTGAAGATTCAATGAATGGCCTTATTGCCGCTCGTGCTGCTAATATGTTAGCCATTGCTATTCCTCCCCATGAGCAACAGCATGACGTAAAGTGGATGCTTGCTCATTATCGGCTACACGATTTGACTGAATTCTCGACCATTTTAAATTAAAAAGCGCAGCCAATTGGCTACGCTTTTACTTTTAAAGCATCAAAAAATGATTACCAAATCTTAACGCGATCGCCTTCAGCAAGGAACATCTTATCGCCTTCTTTCACTTCGAATACATCGTAGAAAGCAGGAATATTACGTGGCGTTCCCATCGCACGGAAATGGCTTGGTGAGTGAGTATCTGTCTTTAAACGACGCTCAAGCTCTGTATCACGGTAGTTACGACGCCATACTTGTGACCAACCAATAAAGAAACGTTGTTCACCCGTATATCCATCCATTACAGGTGCAGGTTTGCCATCTAAGCTCATTTGATATGCACGATGTGCAACTGTCAAACCACCTAAGTCACCGATGTTCTCACCAAGGGTGAACTTACCATCTACATGTTTGCCTGGTAGGGCTTCATATTTATCGTATTGTGCAGCAAGTTGCTCACTACGCTTGGTAAATTCTTCTAAATCTTTTTCAGACCACCAATTACGTAGATTACCGTCACCATCATACTTAGAACCTTGGTCATCAAAGCCATGAGAAAGTTCATGCCCAATCACCGCACCAATACCACCGTAGTTTACGGCATCGTCAGCATCCATATTAAAGAATGGTGGTTGTAAAATCGCTGCTGGGAACACAATTTCGTTCATTACTGGATTGTAATAAGCGTTTACGGTTTGTGGCGTCATGTGCCACTCAGTACGGTCAATTGGTTGACCTAACTTGTTTAACATTGAAGTATATTCAAAGTTAGCATAACGAAGGTAGTTACCAACAAGTTCATCAGCTTTGATTTCAAGATTGGTATAATCTTTCCACTTATCAGGGTAGCCAATCTTATAAGTAAACTTCGCTAATTTTTCTTGTGCAGCTTTTTTGGTTTCTGGTGTCATCCACTCTAACCCATTGATGCTAACTTCGAAGGCTTTAATCAAGTTATGGATCAACACTTCCATACGTTCTTTTGCTTCTGGCTTAAAGCTTTCTTTAACGTATTCTTGACCTACTAACTCACCAATAACGCCATTGGCAGCATCTACAGCTTGCTTCCAACGAGGCTTTTGCTCTTGAATACCTTTTAAGGTTTTGTCATGAAAGTTGAATGCTAAATCTTCAAAATTCTTGCTCATTAGGTTCGCATATGAATCCACTAGGTGGAATGCTAAGTAATCTTGCCAAACACTCACAGGGAACTTGTCGAATTGCTTACCTAGTGCTTCAAGATAAGACGGCTGACCAACAATGACCTCTGTCACTTTATCCATACCAGCGCCAGTCGCAAATGCATCAAAGCCCATATCACCTAATAACTTATTTACGCCGTCACGTTCAAACTTGTTGTAACGCTTGTTAGCATCACGAAGTGCAACTCTATCCCAGTGATTTTTAGCGATGAAGTGTTCAACTTCCATCACACTTTTCGACGCACGGCCAGCATCTGCGTAACCCGCACGCTTAAGTACATCGTCGACATACTTACTCAATGCTTCACGGTTCCCCACGTACTTTTCATCATCTTTTAGATAATAATCACGATCAGGAAGTGTTAATCCTGATTGATAAACATACACAGCATATTGACTAGAATTTTTCGCATCGTTATTTACATAAAAGCCAAATGGAGAACCTGAACCGTTTACAAGTAACTTACCCATCAAACGAGCAATGTCTTTGTGAGTTTTTGCTGCTTCGATCTCTGAAAGTAATGGTTTAAGAGGCTCTGCACCCAAGGTTTCAACCTTGTCAGTGTTCATGTAGCTGGCGTAAAAGTCACCCACTTTTTGTTCACTCGAACCAGCCGCTTTATTTGGTTTTGCTGCAGTCGCTTCGATGATTTTCTTAAGTGAATTTTGACTTTGTTCATAAAGCACAGAGAAAGCGCCGTAGTTGGACTTATCTGCAGGAATTGGCGTATCCTTTAGCCACGTTCCATTAACATTGTAATAAAAATCATCTTGTGGTCGAACTGAATTATCAAAATTAGCTAGCTCAACACCTGAAACTAAAGTTTGTTCTGCTTTCACAGGTTCAACTGTCTTTTCTGCTTGCTGAGGAGCTTCTTTGCTACACCCTGCAAGCCCTAAGCTAATCGCAATACCTAGCGCTAATGCACTTACTTTTTTCATTTGTTTTCCTAACTCATTATTAAAATAAATTTTACAATCGACTAACGCTATCAAAAAAGTCGCGATAACTGTAGGCCTTTTTGTTAGAAGTTTTTTCCAATGAACAAATATACTGCGTGTTCACCTTTATCAGATAGACCAATACCTAAGGCTGCAGGCCCAAGCTCAGTATCAGTGCCTAGATATAAACTCCCTGAATAAATTAAGTCATTCAAACTCACATCACTCTTTTGCAGCCAAACATTACCCGCCTCGATGCTGGAGCCTAAATATAAAGGATACTTTTCTAAGCCAAGTGCATCTCGACCTAAATCATATTGATAAATAAATGCACCAAACAGTTTATGGTTTCCAAGGAGGGAGTCTTTATGGTATCCAGACAGGTTCAGGAACCCGCCTAATTCGACAGGATCTACTGAGATATCATCATCTGTGACCTCTTCTGTTTCCAGTGAGAGTTTCCCCACAAATGCATGATGTCCTACACTTAGCGCTCCTTTCCAATCTAAGCTGTAGCGCAAATTGAAATCGGACTCATAATCTTGATCTTGATATCGAGCGTTATTTCGGGTGAATCGCATTTCAAACGATAAGCGGTCTCCTGATGTGGGAAAACTAATGCTATCTAGGTCGTCATAGCCGAGCTGTAAATACCCACCAAACCCTTTGTATTTTAGTTTCCCGTATTCAATCGCTTGAGTTGAAAGTCGGCCATTGGTGCCTCTCATACCGAGCTCAATAAAGGATTTTTGGTTAAAGTTATAACCTAACCCAGTCAGTAATACTTGGCTGCGTGTGTCAACGCCATAGGTGAATTCGTTGCTTTCAAAAATGCCTCGATTTTTTCTAAGTAACTCAAGCCTAGTTCGACTGTACCAGTTCTGTTCATGATCAAGAGGCTGATAAAACTCGGAAGCAATGCGTTTCTGAAAGCCAAACTGTAATTCATTTCTCCACTCACCACCGTTTTCATTAAGGTCGGTAAGCGTATAAGCAAAATCAAACGTTACCGTTGACCCTAAGCTATAATCATCTTCCCAATTCAATCCCAGTTGAAAATAGTTTGGCCCCCACGATTTAGCTTTGGTGGTTAAAGTGAGCTCCCTACCTTGTAGATCATCTGCAAATTCTGCGTTAACTCTTTCAAATCGGTTTAACGCATAGACTCGGTTTATTGCAGTATCTAACTCTTTCTTTGAAACAACTTCGCCTTCATGAATACCAAACGTATCCAGTATGAGTTGATCGTTCACTTTAGATTCATTAGCCAGAACAATACGATAAACAGGCTTATTAATAGGCGCATCCCATTGTTTTCTCGCATTTAGCTTTTTTTGCTGATAATGCGCATATTGTTGTGGCGTTTCTGCTAATGCTTTCAATTTTGGCAGTAACGTTGTCGCAGCTTTTTCGCCAAACGCTAACGCTTTAGGTAAAACATTAAAGTCTGTCGTGCTCATTTGCCCAACAGCTGGACGGATTAATATGTCTTTATCTGTCAGTAATGATTTTTGATGGTTGGTACTGGCATTGGTGAGTATTGTTGAAAGTTGATTCAAAACGTCAACAGTCGAATTGAGCTTATCTTTACTGACAAGGGATGAACCGATATCAACAGCAATAACAATATCTGCCCCCATCTTTTTTACAACATCTACAGGCATATTATTGGCAATACCACCATCCACCAATAACTTGCCATGCCAATGTGCAAGTTCTAATGCTCCAGGCACGGTCGCTGAAGCCTGCATCGCAAACACAATACTTCCTGAATCAAGCACAACTGCATGGCTGGTCGCTAAGTCTGTTGCGACAGCACGATAAGGTATCGCCAGTTGATCAAAACTACCAAACTTTTGGACGAGCCCCGTCGAGCCCCTCAGTAAACGAGACATGGTTTGTCCCAGCAATAAACCACTTGGTGTTTTTATTTTGTCTTTGCTATAACCTATCGATAACGGCACGTTATATTGATCCCTTTGCTGTTTATCTCGATAACTCAAAGATTGCCTAGGAATCGTATCTGAATAGCCTTTGCTCCAATCAGTATTGAGCATTAACTTCTCAATTTCGTCAGCACTGTAACCAAGTGCATACAAGCCGCCTACATAAGCACCAATGCTAGTTCCAGCAATGTAATCCACCGGTATGTGGTTTTGTTCTAGAATCTTTAACACACCAATATGCGCAGCACCTTTGGCTCCACCGCCGCTTAATACCAGCCCTATTTTTGGCCTGGCAGATACCGAAAATGCCGTAGCAAAGATGATGACAGTAGCAAAAATCTGTTGGTGGATTTTCATAGTATTCCTCAGACGAGCTCTTGTTCTAATTCAGTGTGTAAACTGTGTTCCAAGTAACGTTCCATATCTTTCTGCGGTAACGGTTTGGCAAAATAAAAACCTTGCATTAAATAACAGCCTCGGCCAATCAAATGTTCCATTTGATCATAAGTTTCGATGCCTTCAGCAACCACTTTTAACCTGAGGTTTCGAGCCAACTCAATAATACTGGTTACAATGGCCTGATCCGCTCGATTCTGGTTGATATCAATAATGAATTTACGATCAATTTTGAGAGAGTTAACAGCAAAGTTACGTAAGTAAGCCAATGAGGAATAACCCGTTCCAAAATCATCAATCGCAATGTTAATCCCGAGTAGTTGCAATTGAGACAAATGCTTTTGTGCTTGATCGACTTCTTTCATTAATACGCCTTCGGTGATCTCTAAGCCGAGGAGCTTCCCTTCAACTCCGGTTTGAATCATGACTTCTCTTATCGTATCGACATAATCAGGTTGTAGGAAATGCGCTGCAGAAACGTTGATGGAAACTCGGAAGTCTGACTTGAACTGTTTTTTCCACTGACTAATTTGAATACAGGCATTTTGGAACACCCAACGATCAATCTCAATAATTAACCCTGCAGACTCTGCGACTTCAATAAAGACATCTGGGCTGATATAGCCATCTTCTGGATGTTTCCACCTTAACAGCGCTTCCATTCCAACTAAGCTGTCACCATCAAGAATATTAATCTGTGGTTGGTAATGCAGCTCTAATTGATTATTTTGTATCGCTTTTCGTAATTCAGATTCAATTCTCAAGAAATATAAATTTTTCTCGTTTCTCGCATTAGAAAAATATCGAACATTTCCAGGCCCGTCTTCTTTAGCATGATACATGGCTAAATCGGCATTTTTAATCAGTGTTTCAGGGTGTAAAGCATGATCAGGCCACAAGCTGACTCCAATACTGGTACTGATATAAAACTCCCTCTCGAACAATCTAAACGGTGCCTCAATATTTCGATGAATGCGTTTTGCTACGAGATCAACTTCGGCTGTATTGACGATATCTGGTAACAATAATACGAATTCGTCCCCCCCAAATCGACTCAAAACTGCATGGCTTCCCGCAGAATCTTGAATCCGGCTGGCAGCTTCAATCAGCAACGCATCTCCCATATTATGCCCGTATGAATCATTGATATTTTTAAAGCGGTCCAAGTCCATAAACATCAACGCTAAACGACTATTTTCTCTTTGTGCTTGCTGAATACTATCAAGTAGTTTTTCTGAGAAGAAGGTACGGTTGGCTAACCCTGTCAACGGGTCAAAATTAGCCAATCTTCTTAGTTTTTCCTCTGCACTTTTACGCTGACTAATGTCAGAAAAAACCACAACATAATTTTGAGTATCTTGTGTCTTCGAGTGAATTTGAGAAAGTGTCAGCCAAACAGGTCGACGCACGCCAGTGGCAGCTTCAATCTCAAGCTCTCCTGACCAATGGCTTTCATTAACCAATAAACCTGCAATCGTAATATCGATTCCAAAAACCACATCTGAAAACGAACGTTTTTCAAGATGTTCAGCAGGCATTTCAATGAGCTTTTGTGCGGCGCGATTTGCAACGACCGCTTGCTCATTCTCATTAAAAATGACCACGCCTTCTGATGTGTTTTCAAACGCTTCAGCTAAAAGTCCAGCCTGCTCTTCAAGATTCCGAGTGGATGTAACATCAGTATATATACCCGACACTACTTCAACGCTTTCGCCGTCATCATTGTATTTAACAGGGCGACCTTTTGTTCTTATCCAGCGCCAACTGCCATTCTCTGCCATTTGCCGATATTCAGCATCAAATGCGTCTGCTTTTCCAGAGACCATTTCATCCCATTGGGATAAGACTCGCTCTTGATCTTCAGGGTGAATCTTAAGTTGGCTCATTTCATAAATTTTCTTTTCACGCTCTAAAATGAAAATTTTAGAGTAGTTTCCGATGTGTAACTGCTTGGCATTGATGTGCCACTCCCATAAGTCAGAGTCACTGCTTTTTAATGCTTGTTGCAAGCGGTCTTGTGTTTCAATTAACTTAGTATTCAGATGCTTAAACTTTTGCGTTTGACTTTGATGCCTTAACACCGTTAATACGCCAATAATGAAGATAAAAAAGGCAAGTAATGTTTTAAATTGCTCTGAGTGCCACCACAGTTGCGACACAGTAAAATGAAAATTGTAAGGGGCATCTTTGCCTTGCTGTGTGATTTCACTGATCAACTGCAAGGTGTAATTACCAGAATCAAGATTGGATAAATTAATTTGTGCGTTATCAGATAACTGAATAAACTTTTTTTGCCGTGGAATATTATTTCCAATGAGCCGATAACGCACATCTTTGAGCCTGTTCTGCAAGTAATTTTGACTCGATACCTGAAGGCTGACGAGACCTACCTGAGGTTGAATCGTCAAATCAGACTGAGGCAACAAGTTCACTTTATAGGTATCGTGATAGTAAGTACTCACGCTAGAAACAAACACATTATCTGAAGATATTCGTTTAGATAGTTTCTCAGGTTTGATGAACATAATACCTTCAGGCGAACCAATAAATAAGCCTTGTTTTGGTAAGTAAAATATCGCACCTTCGTTGAGTTCTTCGGCGATCAAGCCATCTTGAGCATCATAAATCGTAAATTGGTCAAGCCCTACTTGGTAGTTAAGAATCACTCCGTTTCTGCATCCCAGCAGTATTTGTTGATTGATTTTTTGAAAGAAATAGATCGATTGACAATACTGTGTCGATTGAAAGTCAATGGGAGATAATTGCTTGGTCATCCGATTGTATTCATAACCACCATGGTAGGTCGAGCCCAGCCACAATCGATTCTCGTCAACTTGTACAATATGAGAAATGATCGGTAGAACATCTACGCCAAAATGCTTTTTATCAATTGCAGTGAAAACATCGTTAACATAAAAGCCAAAAGCACTTTCGCCCCCGAACCAAAGTGTACCGTTATCATCCACAAAAATACTGCGAAATGATAACCCTTTATCCGAACCCACATTGGCTTGAAGGATTTCTCGGCTACCTACTCGCCAACGATAAATACCCGCAGATGTCGCAAACCACCATTGTTGTGAGTGCGGTTCAAATGCGCTCTGATAAACGGTTTTATTGGTAAGAGATTCAGTACCGCCAGTCCATAAATTAAACGGTTGTGAATATTGGGTATCTTTATTAAGAACGAACAAACCGTCTGTTGTTGAAAGTAATAAATTATGCGCATCAAGCGACTTAATTTCATAGATAGACTCACTCGCATTCAGACCAATAATCGACAACACTTTCGACGATTTTGTCACTCGATCAATTATCGTTACTTGATTAGAGGTACCAGTGTAAACCGTACTGTCTTCGCTCCATATACTCCATGTGTTTTGTTCAGATAAATAATAAGGTTCGCTTGACGAAATTGTATCAACTAAAAAGTCAGTTTTGTCGGTCAAAATCGCAACTTGATTTTGATATCCAGTTACCCAAATTAAATTATTTTTGTCGATAATGATTTTCTTATCAACAGCGAAATTCTTTTCTTTTATATGACTTTTAGTGACGTGAACCAGCTCATTGGTGCTCGTATTAAAAGACATTACGCCGACTTTAGTTGCCAGCCACAGCTTCTGTTTATCATCGATTGAAATGGAAAACGATGGCGCAGATAAAATCGTCATCAACTCCAGCGTTGTAGATTCAGGATCGATAGAAACTTCAAAAAAACCACCATCAGCAGCTATCCATACTCTATTTCCAGAAACCAAAAGCTGATGTATTTTTCCTACCGTCTTCGGTATTGATAGCCAACGCACTTCATCGCTTTCATTCAAAAAACCAATTTTCTTCTCCGTTGCAATGAGCAATTGCTCCTCAAATAAAACGATATCTTTGTAGTTATCTTTTTTGAGTACGGGTAAAAAGAATGCTTTTTCAGCTTGCTTTTCCGAAGAAGAAAAATAAATCACTTGCCCAGGAGCGGTCAGGAGGATGTGCTGTTGATCATCTAAGCTCAGCAGTTGTGCCAAACGACCTAATTTGAGCTCCTTAAAAGCAGCTAAAGTTGAAAGAGGAGCAAAACGATAATCTTGATAATTGAAATAATGAAGCCCCTGAAACGCATCGACAATAACTTTATTCATTCCCAATGATCGCACTTTAGAAAAATACTGATCTTGCAAGGGGGGTTCACTATTCGATAAATCGATTCGCTCTACATGAGTATTCGTCGCTCTGAAAAGGCCTTGTTCAGTCGCAAACCATGCAAAACCCTGCCCATCAAAATCGATATCGTTGACGACTGCATCTAAGCCATCTGAGCTTGAAATGACTCTCTGAATGGAAGTAAGTGCAAGTGCGACTTGACTGAACAAAAATGCTGATAACCAAAAGGCAAATAGGCTTTTAAAAAAGAATCTAATCATTAAGTTCACTATTAAAGCTAAAAATGGCTATTGTTGGAGCCCGCACAACCGATGTTAACAGAAAGTAATTAAAAAAAGCTTCAGTTCATATAAATTATTTGATTTATAACAACTAAGTTGATTTTATTCAACGATGGGATATACACTCAATTTTTCTACAAATTAGACACATAAAAACCACTATATTCTTGGTAAGGAAATCAGGATGATGAGAATAACAATAATTACAGTACTCATGTTTACATTAATAGGATGCTCTCAATCCTTAAAAGGGATTAAAAAAGATGAATCTGTAGAATTACAGCCAGAAGTGGGATATCTATTGATAGGTCTAGATACGACCCTAGATTTGCATACTATCAATATTACTGGCACCAACCGTTTTAAGTTTACTAAAGAAGATCTCAGAGCTGGCACCAATTTTATTCTCATCGATATTCCTGCTGGCAATTACAAAATCAGCGAAATTAAATTTAATCGTTATTCTAGACTTGAGTTAGTCGAAGGCTACTGGGATTTTCAAGTCGCTCCAAAAAAGATTAATTACATCGGGACCCTGCAAGTTGAAGGCTCAAGTTGGTTTGGTTGGCTAAACCACGTTAACGTTCTCCTTAATAATGAAAGTACCCAAGCCTTTAAATTTATTCACGAGAACTTCCCTAACTTACTCAACGCATACCGGATAACATTTGGTGGACCAGGTGAAGATCACTTTTTCGAATATCTTCAGTCAACAGAGCAACAGTTAGGGGGACTATAATGTTAAATATGCAACGCTTTATTGTGCTCATCGCACTTTTAACCCCTTGCTCACTGTGTGCCGACCCCATTCCATCACACGAAATATTTTTATCGCCTAGCATGAGCAACGTTTCTTTTTCTCCTGATGGAAAATACATTTCAGCGCTAACTCGTGAAAAGGGTATAGCACACTTATCTCTTATCAATATGCAAACTCAAAAACGCACATCTATTTTAGAGTTTGGTAAATACGATCGATTCGAAGGCTATGATTGGCTCGATAACGACACTCTTTTTCTTAGGGTATATACCACCAACAGGCACCGACGTGCACTATTGTATTTAACAGAGAAGAATGGAACTGTAACAGCTAAATATCGTACTGTTCGAAGTAAAGGATATTTAGTCAGTTCTCTTCCTTCTGAGCCTAATAAAGTGTTATTTGCTCGGAATATGTTTGATGACGCCCCAAGTAATCGATTATACAAAGTTACCTACGAAGAATTACGAAAAGGAATTTTGACAAAAAAGAATGAATTTGAACGAAAAGTCAAAAATGTGATTCACTTCAGCTACGACAATAATCGAAAAGAACTGTATGCCGTCAAAAAATTAAACTCTGACAACGCAATCGTTATATCCAGAAAAATCAAAAATCGATGGCAGCAGTTATATCGCATTGATAACAATAAAGATACGTTTATCCCCTTAGGATTGTTGAGCGAGACTAAGCTGGCAGTCTTAACCAATCAGAAATCTAATACAGTTGGACTTTATGAATTTGATATTCCTTCTCAGAAGCTAACCTCCTTAATTTATAAGCATCAAAAATACGACTTAATCAATGCCTCAATTAACAAAAATCAGAAAATTAGTCATGTTACTTATGTCGAAAACGGTCAACAAAAACACCATTACTTTACTGATGAAATAAAATCATATTTAACAGAATTACCTGACCTCATTTCTCAAAAAATGATTAACATTGTCGATATAAGCCCGACAGGTCAGCGAGTTCTATTTACTCATGGCTCTGATGAGCCAGGTAAATTTTATCTCTATGACCCAGAAGGCAGAAGCATAAAGTTTCTTGACAGTTACTTACCAAGCTTAAATAAATATGAGTTAGCCAAAACTGAATCATTCAAGGTTGCCACTAACGACAGCCAAAAAATTGAAGCATTCCTTACGCATCCTTCCAAAATTGACAATCAAACTCTAATTGTAATGCCTCATGGAGGCCCGATAGGTGTACGTGAATACGATGTATTTCATAGAGAGATTCAATACCTTGCAAGCCGAGGTTTTTCAATTTTAAGAGTTAACTATAGAGGGTCATCTGGGTATGGGCGATCATTCTTAGACAGTGGTAAAGGTCAATTTGGCCAAGCCATTGAGGAAGACATTTCGCTTGCAGTAGATTATGTTCTATCGAAAAATAATTTCGAAAAATTATGTACTTATGGCAGTAGCTATGGAGGGTACTCGGCAGTAATGTTGACAATCAAAGACCCTCAACGTTATCACTGCGCAATAGGAACTTTTGGCATCTACGACTTACCATTACTATTTAGTTCATCAAACCTGAAGGCACAGCCAGAGTCACAAAAGTCTGTGTCTGAAGTCGTAGGGCCATATAGTCCTGACTTAACCAACGTATCACCCGTTTATCTAGCTGCTAAAATTCCTGTTCCAGTATTACTTATTGCTGGGGAAAAAGACTATGTTGCTGAAATTGAACACACAAGACGCTTGGCTCACACAATGAAGCTTTTCAATAAACAAGTTGAGACCCTCTATTACCGAAATACAGGGCATGGTCATTTGAATTGGGGTTGGGAAAGGCACCAAGCCTCATATATTGCTGACTACTTAGAAAAGACACTAAAACTGAAACCAATAAGCGTAAGTAAGAAGCAAAAAATAGAACTTGCAAAAGATATGGCTCTTCTCGCTGATGGTTACAGATTCAACAACAACGCCCCAACTAATGAAGAAAAAGCCATCGAATATTATCGAAAAGCAGCTGAATTTGGGCACTTAAGGTCAATGTTTAACTTTGCATTACTATTGTTAGACGAGCAACAGAACGAAGGCATTAAATGGCTATTAGAAGCTTCAAATAACGGATATAGCCGTGCATCTTATGAACTTGCCCATATCTATAAGTCCGGAGAAATCGTAAACCAAGATCATCAGCTTGCTCTCAAGTATTTTTCTTTAGCCGACCGACAAGGTTTTGATGCTAGAGCACAATTAGAAATAGCGAAAAGCCACTGCCTAGGGCTGAGCGTAGAAATAGATAAAGAAAAATGTGTCACTTTATTTGATATTCAGCAACTTAGAAAAAGTTCTGATCAAGATTTAAAAGCAAAATACAATTCAAAAGTGAATAAATACCGTAGGCAACTTATTGATGAAATGTATTTTAGTGAACCATTGACTCAGAAAGGTTTACTGTTAATGCATAAAATCTTGTCACAAGATAAGGTTCATCCTTTAACAGTGAATATCGAGGACGAAACCTTTGGTATAGTCGTCCGAAGGATTTTCGAGAATAAACTACAAAGAATTTCAGAGCCTTTTACATTGCAAAGCGATACTACTTTTAGCGTTAGATTTATATCAGACTGGCAAAAAGAGCACCTACCAAAAGGAAAACAAGTTATTATTTTTGCTCACTGGACACAAAAGGACCAGTCAGGAAAAATTATTCAAGAAGAGTTTAGCTCTTTACAAGGTGACTCTTCGTTTAGATGGCAATCGGGCTTCAAAGTAAACAAAGAACTTGCGAAAAATGGAACGGTGTCAGTTAAAATGAAAGATATTTTCAATAACATCATCTACGAAAAAACAATAAAGATTGTTAAAAGCGAGTAAGAAATGAACTTAAAGCACTTAAACCAAGCAACCTACGATTATATCTATAAAGATATTTTTGAATTTCGCAACACATTCGATTTACCTGTAGAAGATCCACAAAGCTTAAATGATCAAATTGACATTCTACACACTTCTCTGATCATCGAAGAGTTGACTGAACTTGCGGAAGCAGATTGTCTGGTCGAACAAGCTGATGCCATTGTAGACTCTGTGTATGTATTAATGGGACGACTCGTTCATCTTGGTGCTAAGAATTATACCGACAATATTGAGATCAGCTATTTGGTTGATTTGATGCTTGCTGTTGCACATAACCTTAAGTTTGATTTTATCGAGTGTTGGGATGACATCCACTCAAGTAATATGAGTAAAGTGTGTCGCAGCGAAGAAGAATACCTTAAAACTGAACAGTTTTATGCCGACCAAGGCATTAAATTATTTGCGACTCAAAAAGGCGAATACATTATTGCTAAATGTGCTGAAGATGGAGAGTTTGAAGGAAAGACGATTCGCTACGGTAAAGTTCTAAAATCAGTAAACTACCGCCCTGCAGATTTGGCAAAAGTTATCAATTAACCCCCTAACGTCAAAGCTACCCATTACAGCGCATTTAAAACTGAAGTGGGTAACTTTCTGTTTGAAAATTATTTCTCTTTTAACTTATTGATTGCTTGCACTATGCCTAATAACTCCTTGGCTCTAGTCATGGTTTCATTCTCTTTTACTTCCATTAGCAAAGACTCTACGACGGTTAAATCAATACCTTGTGACGGCTTATTGAGTTCAGTCTCCGCTTTTAGGCATTTCGCTTCAGCTAATAATTGCTCTTTGCTTTCGGCATGCTCTGTAGTCGGGTAATAAAGGTTCATCCTCTATGACTCTGTAGACCTGATTAGTACGTTGAAACTTTAGGTATCGAAAGTCTAAAGTTTCATACTGATTCACTCTTAAAGGCATTTTTACAAGATAAATGAAGTAATAAAGAATCATACCGAACGAAACACGTTTTTGGACATAAACGTGTTTCGGTTTCGGTTCGTAATCAAAAAATTGCATTAGAAAAAGTATCTCTGAAATCAAATTTCTGAAAGCTACGACTAGCCCTAAAAAACAACTTAGGGCTTACATCA